>NC_014010.1:1512500-1825000 GCF_000024465.1 Candidatus Puniceispirillum marinum IMCC1322
TCGGGTAAGAAACTCGTCACGCTCGGCAACGAATATATCAAATCAAAAGATGAGATTGCCGCACGAAAGGTGCTGGTGAAGATGTTTGGTGAGATTTCTCAACAAACATTACTGCTGGGCGAACAGAACGCTCAGATGGATAGGAATCAAAGGGGAATCCGATGATAAAAAATATTGATGCAAATCAGTAACGAAACAAACTTGATAGGGAACAAGAAGTTAGATTTAGACGATTCACTTCTGGTGGATTTGTTGACAACGCAAAAGGACACTAATGGGTTGAACCACTGCTCTCCTTGAGTGGTGATTTATTATGAAAATAGAACCCCTCGCAGAATGTCCTGTGGGGGGTTTTGTGTATATCACACACAATGACACACTAGGGTTGTTGAACACCTTTTAGAACATCATAAAACTTCTTTAATCATAAGTTCTATGATAGACAATCAGTGTAGTGGTATGGGGGCGTAGCTCATCAGGATAGAGCGCAAGATTCCTATGAAAGATTGGGTGCATCACTGGAAACGGTGAATGTAGAACTGCTCAAAGTCGGGGAAACCTGTAAAATGGCAATCCCGAGTCAAGCATCGCAAGATGAAGGTGTAGAGACTAGACGGGCAGCATCTAAAGGAAATCATTTTCCTATGATGAAGGGATAGTCCAGCGCACAAACATTCTTTAGGGAATGGTAGTGAAAACTATAGTGTGATGAATCTTGAGGTAGCAGGTTCGAGTCCTGCCGCTCTCACCACTACAAATCATCAAAAATCAACAGTGATTACATTCACTTTCTATTCACTTATGTTTTTACAATGATTTTGTATTAGATAAAATATTGTTTATAATGTATTATTTTTTACGATTCGCAAGAACAATATATTAGGAATCTGTCGCTCTATCCTGATGAGCTACGGGACCACACTATTTATATGCCGCATTTCACTAAGAAATGCCATCTTTGCCTAATATATGCCGCGTCAGTTTTACCCACAAATTGTCCTGATCTGCCGCTGCATTGACAAAAACGCCACTAGGGCGCATAAACCGCCTAACAAATAGGCGCGATTTGTGTAAAGCGCCCTCCAAAAGCTATTGCTGGAAACTTTACTTATGACAAGCCTTACCGATGCTGATTCCGCAGATCAACCTTCTGCGAACGGCAAATTTGCCGATTTCGATTTACCTGAAAATATGCTTGGCACCCTTGCCCGTGAGGGGTTGGTTGTACCAACACCAATCCAGCAAATGTCGATACCACTATTGCTGTTGGGACATGATCTAATCGGTCTGGCACAAACCGGCACTGGCAAGACTGCGGCCTTTCTCCTGCCACTCATGACCCAGCTTAGTTATTCGCCAAGCGTACGTTCAGGCCAGCCTCCAAAGGCGTTGATATTAGCGCCAACGCGTGAATTGGCGAACCAGATTTCAGCAAATCTTTCGCGCCTGTCTGCCGATATGAATATCCGGCATATTTGTGTATTTGGTGGCGCGCGCTATGAAGGCCAGATTCGTGGACTAAAACGTGGTGTTGATATTGTCGTGGCCACACCAGGCCGACTCATGGATCTTATGGAGCGTGGTTCATTCGACCCGTCCGGCATTACCCATTGGATTTTGGACGAAGCCGATCACATGCTTGATCTTGGTTTTTATCCGGCAATGAAGCATATTTCGGCTTCCTTGCCCGCTGACCGCCAGACCATGCTGTTCTCTGCCACAATGCCACCCGAAATTGAAAAACTTGGCAATGAATTTCTGACAGACCCCGAGCGGGTTAAAGCCCCGCAATCTGGTATCACCGCCGATAAAATCACCCAGCGTGTGACCCTGATGGCCGAAGCTGACAAGCGTGACCGGCTTTGTGATGTGCTGAATCATGAAGATACTGGGCAATGTTTGATCTTTGTACGCACCAAACGACGCGCCGATGCACTTTCCAAATTCATGGAAGATCGAGGCTTTGCTGTTGATACTTTGCATGGTGATATGCGTCAGGGCCTGCGCCAAAAAGTGCTACGTAATTTCCGTGATGGACGATTACAGGGCCTGATCGCAACCGATGTGGCTGCGCGCGGCATTGATATTGCTGGCTTGTCGCATGTGGTCAATTTTGACCTGACTGATACACCCGAGGCCTATGTTCACCGGATTGGCCGAACAGGTCGTGCGGGGCTGGGTGGCCTTGCCTTATCTTTCTGTTCTCCGTCTGAAGAACCACGCCTTGCTGCTATCATCGCGGCTGTTGGCCCCCGTGTAGAGCTTTTCGACATGGATGGTGAACCAGTCACTGATTTTCACGCCAAACCTGCCAAAGCCAAAGGCCGTAGCCGGCAACGTCCGGGCAACCGCGGCGCATCTGGACGGCCTAGAGGCGAACGATCAGAAGGCGGTCGTTCGGATAATCGCCGTGCAGACAGTGGACGTGGCAATAGCCGATCTTCAGATAGTGGTCGCAAACCAGCACGCCAAAGCGAAGGTGACACCAGCACCCGAAAATGGAATAAAAGTCCGGGTGATAGCAAACCACGGGCAAATAACAAATGGTCATCTCATAACGATAGCGCCAATGATGAGAACCGATCGACACGCGGCGCGTCAAAACCATCATCCAACAGCAAACCGGCGCGTGCTGGAAAAACGGGTGGCAAGCCTAGCTTTGGCAAGAAACCATTTGCGAAAAAACCATGGGATAAGGCTGGTGATCGCCCCACGCGTTCACATGATGACCGTACACAACGTACAGACCGGCCTCAAAAAGATAGAAATCGCGACGACGCAAGTGGCAAGGACGGCAAACCGTCATTCAGTAAAAAGCCATCATTTGGCAAAAAGCCACCGTTTGGCGGGCGTGCGGATTCTGGTGAAAAACAACGTAATGGCCGTAATGAAAGCCGTGACGAAAGCCGGAGCAGTAATCGAGGCGACAGAAAACCCGATGACCGTGGCGGTAAGCCTGCCTTTGCGAAAGCTGGCAAACCAAAATCAAAGCCAAATAGCCGTGCAGGTGGCAAGCCTAACACACGCTCAGCTGGTGGCGAAAAGCATCTGCGTCGGAAGAAATAACAGCAAATCGAAGCGCTAATCCTGAATGGATTGGCGCAAAACAAATTTCTGGATTTTGCCTGTCGATGTTTTTGGCAATTCACCAAATTTGATGGCTTTTGGCCGTTTGAAGCCTGCCATTTGCCCACGGCACCATTCCAGCAATTCCGCTTCGGTGATGGTTACCCCGTCTCTAAGTTCAACAAAGGCGTATGGCACTTCACCCCATTTATCATCGGGCTTAGCCACCACCGCCGCTGCAATCACATCCGGATGACGGTATAGATATCCCTCAACTTCAACCGATGAGATATTCTCGCCACCAGAAATGATCACATCTTTCAAACGATCCTTGATCTGCACATAACCATTTTTGTGCCACACCGCCGCATCACCCGAATAGAACCAGCCATCACGCATTGCTGCTGATGTGGCCTCGGCATCTTTATAATAGCCCTTCATTACCACATTGCCGCGCACCACAATTTCTCCCTGGGTTTCGCCATCACGGGGCACTTCCTTGCCCGTTGCGCTTTCAACAACAGCACTGCCTTCGACGACTGGAAAGGCAATCCCCTGCCAGCTTTGAATGTCAGCCTGTTCCGCGAATGTCAACGCGTCCCATTCCGCGCGCCATAGGCATTGTGTAACATGACCATAAGTTTCAGTCAGACCATAGACCTGCATGACCTCCAGCCCCATTGCTGCTGTTTTTTCCAGCATGGCTGCTGGCGGGGGCGCACCCGCAGTCAGCACCTTGATCTTATAATCCAGCTTTGGCCGTGTATCTTCTGGTGCATTGACCAATAATGACAAAACTATTGGTGCGCCACCAAAATGCGTAATCTTATGCTTTTCGATATCTTCAAAAATTGATGCCGCCGTGATCGTTCTGGTCAGCACAATCGTTGCTGCCATTAAAGCCATTGTCCAGGCGTGACCCCAGCCATTGCAATGAAACATCGGCACCACATAAAGATAGGTCGGATGGCGTGGCAATTCCCATGCGGTGACGGTGCCAACACTCATCAGATATGATCCTCGATGATGATAGACCACGCCTTTGGGGCGGCCAGATGTACCTGATGTATAGCTTAGCGCAATCGCCTGCCATTCGTCTTCGGGCAGCTCCCAGTCATAATCTTTATCACCCGTAGCAATAAAGGCTTCATAATCGCGATCACCAATATGGGGCACATCACCAAGCGCTGGATCGCGAATATCTATAACCGGAATGTCACGATCTAGAAGTTTTAAGGCAGCAACCACCGTTTCATGGAAAGCTGTATCAACAATCAATAAACGACTATCACTATTATCCAGAATATAAGCAATTGTTTCGGCTTCGATTCTGGTATTAAGAGTGTTCAGAACACATCCTGCCATCGGGATACCATAATGTGCTTCAAACATTTCAGGGGTATTCGCCGCAATCACCGATACCGTATCCCCAAGGCCAAGACCCATTTTAACCAGCGCCGAGGCCAACGCTCGACAACGATCATAGGTCTCTGACCAGCTATAGCGGCGGTCGCCATAGATAAGTGCTGTACGATCACCAAATAGATCAGTTGTCCGCTGGATAAAACTTAATGGCGAAAGCGGCACATAATTAGCCTTGTTTTTCGCCAGCGCCTCATAATGCTGATGCATAATACCTACCCCATCTTAAAATCGCGTATTTTTGGTTATTCTATTGAGTCTCGCCAGATCAAGGCTAACATGATGACGACAGGAATTTACCTGTCAAGCATCAGCTCTTAAAGTACATTGTTAAATTTATACATTTGGCCTTACGGTAAAGCATGATTGAAAAAGACACACAAACCCCTAAAAACAACGGTCCTTTATCTGGTATCAGGGTTCTTGACCTGTCCCGCATCCTTGCGGGGCCAACCTGTACGCAGTTGATGGGTGATTATGGTGCCGATATTATCAAAGTGGAAAAACCCGGGCTTGGGGATGATACGCGTAGCTGGGGGCCGCCCTATGTAACCGGATCTGACGGCGTCCCAACTGCCGAAAGTGCCTATTACCTATCATCAAACCGAAACAAACGGTCATTTGCCATTGATATCACCACGCCCGAAGGCGCAGAAACTGTGCGCAAATTGGCAGCACAGTGCGATATAATGGTCGAAAATTTCAAGGTTGGTGGACTGGCTAAATATGGTCTTGATTATGACGCCATCGCCGCTGTTAATCCCGCCATCATCTATTGCGCGATTAGCGGTTTTGGCCAGACCGGCCCCAATGCACATTTACCCGGTTATGATTTGCTGGCACAGGCCTTTGGTGGAATCATGAGCTTGACTGGCGCCCCCGATGGCGAACCAATGAAAGTTGGCGTGGCCGTTGCTGATGTTGTCTGCGGCCTCTATGCCTGTACCGCGGTGCTTGCGGCCTTGCAGCATCGTAATAAAACAGGAGAAGGCCAGTATATAGATATTGGCCTTGCCGATACCCAGGTAGCGTGGCTCATAAATAATGGTACCAACTACCTGATCTCGGGGCAGCCCCCACAGCGGCTTGGCAACGCCCATCCCAACATTGTTCCCTATCAAGTGTTTGCCACCATTGACGGACATATCATTGTGGCTGCTGGCAATGACACACAATATGCCCGCTTCTGCAAGGTAATCGGGCGTGCCGATCTGGCTACCCATAACGACTATCTGACCAATATGAACCGCGTCAAAAACCGCGATGTGCTGGTACCTATTCTTACTGCCGAAATCGCCAAACTGACCACAGCTGAAATGGTTGCCAAAATGGAGCAATATGGCGTCCCCGGCGGGGCAATCAACACGTTGCCAGAGGTATTTGAGTCAGAGCAGGTAACCACGCGTGAAATGAAAATTTCTATGCCACATGCAACCGCCAAAAGCGGTAAAATCGATCTGATTGGCAATCCTGTCAAATTCAGCAGAACCCCTGTATCCTATCGACATTCACCACCAACATGCGGCGAACATAGTGCCGAAATCACGGCTGAATTATTGACAGATCTTGATGACAAAATGCCCAAGAGCTAATAAAATCACCCCTAAATGCCGACATAGCGGCCACAGCAATAGCATTTTATCCGCATCTGGATCTATTTTTACATGGATCTGGTTCCAAAGTCGGCTTGGCTTGGCTCAAAATTCATAGTAGATAAAAGACATCCTTGGCTATGCCAAGCCTTTACAACATATTCGGCTAACCGCATTACCTTTCAGGCGAAGCATTAGTCATCACGTATTTTAGGGCGCCTGATCAACGTATTCAAAGAGGGTTAAGTAAATGAAAATGACAACCGAAGAGGCTTTCGTAAAAGTCTTACAAATGCATGGTATTGAGCATGCTTTTGGTATTATTGGTTCAGCCATGATGCCTATTTCAGATTTGTTCCCAAAGGCTGGTATCACATTCTGGGACGCTGCACATGAGTGCAACGCAGGTATGATGGCCGATGGTTACACACGCTCAACTGGCGAGATGTCAATGATGGTTGCGCAGAATGGTCCTGGTATTACAAATTTTGTAACACCTGTTAAAACGGCCTATTGGAACCACACACCTTTGCTTCTGGTAACCCCGCAAGCGGCTAACAAGACCTTGGGTCAGGGCGGCTTTCAGGAAGTCGAACAGATGGCTTTGTTCAAGGATATGGTTGCCTATCAGGAAGAGGTACGCGACCCAACCCGTATTGCCGAGACTTTGAACCGTGTTATCTTGCAAGCCAAGCGTTGCTCAGCACCAGCACAGATCAACATTCCACGTGATTTCTGGACGCAGGTCATCGATATCGAGTTGCCTGCTATTGTCGAGTTTGAGCGCCCAAGCGGTGGTGAACAAGCCCTTAATGAAGCGGCCAAATTGCTTTCAACGGCCAAGTTTCCAGTCATCCTAAACGGTGCTGGTGTGGTCATTGGCGATGCGATCGACGCATCGATCAAACTTGCTGAAAAGCTTGATGCCCCTGTTTGCTGTGGCTATCAGCATAATGACGCATTCCCAGGATCACATCCGCTTTTTGCCGGCCCGCTGGGTTATAACGGTTCCAAAGCAGGCATGGAACTGATTGCCAAAGCCGATGTTGTGCTGGCACTAGGCACACGTCTAAATCCGTTTTCGACATTGCCAGGATACGGTATCGATTACTGGCCAAAAGATGCCAAAATCATTCAGGTTGATATCAACCCTGATCGTATTGGCCTGACCAAAAAGGTTTCTGTCGGTATTGTTGGTGATGCCAAGAAAGTCGCAACCAGCTTGCTTGCTAAGGTTAGCGATGATGCTGGTAATGCGGGACGTGCAGAACGTGTCGCACTGATTGCCGATACAAAATCATCTTGGGCGCAGGAACTGACCTCGCTTGACCATGAGGATGATGATCCGGGCACAACATGGAACGAGCGTGCACGCGGACGTGAGCCAGAAAAAATGTCACCTCGTATGGCATGGCGCGCGATTCAGTCAGCCTTGCCGAAAGATGCAATCATCTCGTCAGACATCGGCAATAACTGTGCCATCGGTAATGCTTATCCAGCCTTTGAAGAAGGCCGTAAGTATCTGGCACCAGGTTTGTTTGGTCCATGCGGTTATGGTCTTCCTGCAATCATGGGTGCCAAGATTGGCAAGCGCGATGTACCGGTTGTCGGTTTTGCTGGTGACGGCGCCTTTGGTATTTCAATGAATGAAATGTCTGCGATTGGTCGTGAAGAATGGCCTGCCATCACAATGGTGATCTTCCGCAACTATCAGTGGGGCGCAGAAAAGCGCAACACAACTTTGTGGTTCGAAGATAATTTTGTCGGTACCGAGCTTGACCAGCAGGTTTCTTATGCTGGCATTGCCAAGGCATGTGGCGTTGAAGGCATTGTCGCAACCAGCATGGACGGTCTGACAGATGCACTGAACACAGCGATTGATGCACAAATGAAAGATGGCAAGACAACATTTATCGAAGTCATGCTCAATCAGGAACTAGGCGAGCCTTTCCGTCGCGACGCGATGAAAAAGCCTGTTGAAGTCGCTGGTATCAATCCTGATGATATGCGTCAGCAGAATGTTGCCTAACGCTGTCCATTCAGCACCAATATAACATCCCAGACAGCCGCCCTTCCAGGCGGCTGTCTTTTCATGGGCGCAATATAGTTATGTCTTTATCGTTTGTTTCTGGTAGCGTCCCCTTATGGCATCAACCAAAATAATATCTGCATCGCCTACCTTTCAGGACTGGATGATCCTTACCGTTCTAGGGCTGATATGGGGCGCCAGTTTTTTGGGTGTTGAAATGGCGCTTACCGGCTATGGACCCATTAGCATCGCCGCAGGGCGCGTAGCAATTGCAGCTATTATTCTGTTATTCATAGCCGTGTTTTTTGGGGATGGCCTGCCCAGATTTGACACCGCAACCAGCCGGCGTATTTGGCTACATTGTTTTGCAATGGGGCTTTTTACCAACGTGCTGCCTTTTACATTATTGTCATGGGGACAACAGATCGTTACTTCCAGTTTTGCGGGTATCTGCATGGCTGTTGTACCTTTATTTGTTTTGCCACTAGCGCATTATATGGTGCCCGGTGAACGGATGAGCTTAGCCAAGGGCGTTGGCTTTCTATTCGGTTTTAGCGGGGTTGTCATGCTAGTTGGCGGTGACCAACTTGGCCTGTCTTTTGCCCTATTGGAATCTGAGTCAAAACTTATGATGACGGCACAATTTGCCTGTGTAATGGCGAGCTGCTGTTATGCCATCGGGTCAATCAACACACGCCTTTGTCCACCAATTAGCACCCTGTCCTATTCCGCAACAGGCCTCATGCTAGGTAGCATTATGCTTTTGCCAACTGCATTTTATATTGAAGGCATTCCGGCCATTCCGGAAACGGGCGCATTAGCAGGAATGCTCTATCTAGCCATTTTCCCGACCGCGCTGGCGACTTTGCTACTGACAGTGCTGATAAATCGTGCCGGGCCCAGCTTCTTGTCACTAGTCAATTATCAGGTGCCTGTCTGGGCGGTTCTTATCGGGACCATAGCCCTGTCCGAAGCCTTGCCTGGGCATTTTATTTCTGCTTTAGCCATTATTCTGACCGGCCTGGCTATCTCACAGTTTTATGATCGCTGGCGCACGCAAAGAGCTCGCTAAATTTATCGGCTGTGGCCACTCACATCATAGAAGGCAGTAATAATGAAATGGCTGGTACTAATGTCAATAGCGTTAGCCGCAAAATATCAGCGACCCAGAATGGTGTGACACCTTTGAAAATGGTTTTAACCGAAACGTCTTTCAGCACACCTTTGAGCACAAAGACATTCAAACCAATCGGCGGCGTTATCAGGCTGATTTCGGTCACGACAACCACCAAAATGCCAAACCAGATCAAATCAAACCCCAACCCTTCGACTAGCGGTGCAAAGATTGGAACTGTCAACAAGATCATCGACATCGATTCAAACACACATCCCAGCAAAACATAAATCAACAGGATGATAAAAATTACGCCCAAAGGCGAAACGTCAAAATTTGTGACAATGTCGATGAGCGCTGGCGGCAATCCCGCCCGATTGACGAAATTTGAAAAGATCAGGGCACCAAATAACAGCAAAAACAACTTGGCCGACGTCACCGCTGTCTCGCGGAGCACTTCCATCGCCGAAGATATATTCAGGGCTCCCCGACGCCATGCGATCAGCATCGCGCCTGCCGCACCCATTCCAGCCGCTTCGGTTGGCGTAAAGGCACCAACATAGATGCCCCCAATTACAAAAATAAATAAACCCAGCGTGGTCCATACATCCCGAAGCGCAATCAGCCGATCTGCCCAGCTGCTTTTTTCACCTGCTGGTCCAGCCGCAGGATTGCGCGAAACCACAACCATCACCGCAAGCAGATAGAACAGAACACCGACTAGTCCCGGCAAAACCCCAGCAATAAATAATTTTCCAACTGAGGTTTCGGTCATCAATCCGTAAATCACCAGAATAACACTTGGGGGAATCAGAATACCCAGCGTACCACCTGCCGCAATCGACGCGGTGGCAAGTGAGTCGTCATATTTATAACGCCGCATTTCAGGCATAGAGACTTTGGACATGGTGGCCGCTGTCGCCAAAGACGATCCACAAATCGCTGAAAACATGCCACAGGCACAAATTGTTGACATCGCCAACCCGCCCTTGCGATGTCCCAAAAACACATAAGCCGCACGGTATAATTCACGCGCCATGCCACCACGCTCAACCATCAGCCCCATCAGAATGAACAAAGGAACAACCGACAACCCATAGGACTGACCTGAATCAATCACCAGTCGGCTGGCACTTGAAATCGCCGCCCGATAACTTGCCAGCTCGCCAAAACCAATCACGCCGACAAGACCCAGCGCAATACCCAGCGGCATCCGCATAAAGGCCAGCACAAGAACAGCCACAAAACCAATCAACGCAACGGTCATTTAACATCCTCACCATCGGTAGAAAAATCTTTGCTGGGATTTGAAAATAAAACCAGCAAACGGATAAAGGCCAGCACCGCCGCCGCATAAATAGATAACGTAATAAAGGACACGGTAATCACCCGGGGAATACCCAGATATTCTGTCTTGTCACCATCTTCCAATGCGCGCACAGCATAATCGAACACACGATCACCTATGCGGTAGGCCACATAAATCGAAATAACCAACATCACAATACTGATAATCCAGCCAATCCGGCCTTTGCCAAAAAAGCCTATCAAATCAACTGTCACATGATCATTCCGGAAAAACATAGCCGGGAGAGAAAAGAAAATAATGCCTGCCATACATATGCGCACAAGTTCGACCGCGCCAACAACAGGCATCGATATAAAGTAGCGGCCAATCACATCTACGCAGGTCAGAACGACCAGCAAAAACAGTATTATTGCTGCTAAATTAGACACGAAACGGCTGGTATTTTCAGCCAACCGTTCCGCTGATTTTATCAACCCAAACACAAAAGAGATATCTCTGGTCTAGAGTTGCGACTTGAAAAAGGCGAGAGCAGCCTTGCCATCCACGCCACGACCATCAATCTCAGCCAGAACGTCGGCCTCAATGCCTGCTGTCAACTCTCTGAAATAGGCCTTATCTGCATCGCTGGCATCCGTTACAACCAGACCAACCTCAAGACCTTTAGCCATGCCAAGGTCATCAGCCGCGTCCCAGAATGAACCAACTTTGGCTGCCATCTTTACACCACGCATATCATCAATACATTTGCGGTGCGCCGCTGACAGGCCATCATAGGTATCTTTGTTCATCGGAATGGCGAATGATGTTGTATAAATGCCATCGGTGTTCCGATAGGTATGTTTAGCAAGTTCAGCAACTTTAAAGGCGTACATGGTTTCCATCGGGAAGAACACACCATCCGCAACACCAGATGAAATAGTTTCATAAACCTTTGGTGCCGGCACATTCACACCAGCAACACCCAAAGCACGACCGATAGCATTCGCAACACCGCCGCCAACACGAAGTTTCATGCCTTTGAGATCTTTAAATGACGAGATCGGCTTGACCGTATGAATCATGCCCGGGCCATGCACAAAGTTTGTGAGCATTTCAACGCCTTTGGCTTCATTAGCGGCATCTAGGTATTTTTCCCATGTCGCCTGAAACGCGGCTGACACGGCTTCGGACTTACCATAGAGACCCGGCAATTCAGCAATCTTTGTAGTCTCGAATTTACCCGGCGTATAGCCATGTACCATCCAGGACAGATCAGCAACACCGTCACGAACAGTGTCATATTGTGCTGGTGGCGGTGCCAGACCATATTCGACTTTCAAACTAAGGCTACCACCTGAACAAGCTTTAAGCTCATCATTCATCCATGGGAATACTGATGCATTCATAGCATGCTTTGGGCTGGCCCATGAAGACACTGTCAGAACGGTGTCCGCATTTGCTACCGAAACACTCAATGGTGCTGCTAGGAATGATAATGCAGCGACACCAAGGCCAGCCACTTTGAATAAACTGAAATTTTTCATTTATAACTCTCCCTTTTATTAAACATCTTATTTTATTTTTCTTCGTAAAACCCATTATTCACCCTACACATAAGGTTGTAAGTGGCAACCCAATTTCACAATGTGCGGCGATTTAAAATTATCCTAATTGTGATGCGGGATTGATACTGACGGCAATCGTTGCACAGGCAAATAACAACCCATCATTCGCCAAACGCTTTTTTCTTCCACTATCTGCTCTTCCAACGTAACGTCACTTAATTCTAACAATATGGGGGATGACATGAGCAACAATCAAATCGCAAGTAGCGAACAGCTACAAGATCCTAATTATGAACTGCCTATGGGGCCAAGAGTGGCGCTGGGGCTACAGCATGTTCTGGCAATGTTTGCCAGTAATGTAACACCATCAATCATTATTGCTGGCGCTGCAGGCTTTGCCTTTGGCGGCGAAGATATGGTGTTTCTAATCCAGATGGCCATGCTTTTTGCTGGTATTGCGACCTTGTTTCAAACGATTGGTATAGGGCCTGTTGGGGCCCGGTTACCTGTTATGCAGGGTACTAGCTTTGCCTTTGTGCCTATCATGATAGGCATCGTTAAAGCTGGCGGCATGGCGACACTAATGGGTGCTATCATTGTTGCGGGCATATTCCACACCTTCCTTGGTGCTATTATTGGCCGCATCCGTCATTTATTCCCACCTCTGGTATCTGGAATGGTGATCATGGCTATTGGTTTAGCGCTTCTTCCTGTAGGCATCAAATATGCGGCAGGCGGTGCAGCCGCATTCCAGATGGATGCTCCAGAATGGGGTGATTTCAGCAAATGGGGTCTGGCTCTGACCGTTATCATTGTTGCCCTTGGCTTTAAATTCTTCACCCGTGGTATCGCGTCTTCAGCGGCTATTTTGCTTGGCTTGATCGCTGGTTATCTTGTTGGCATCGTGACTGGCGTTGTCAATTTTAGCGGCGTCGCCAAAGCCGCGTGGTTTGTTGTGCCAACACCTTTCAAATATGGCATTGAGTTCAGCGCTTTTGCGATTATCGGTATGATGCTGATGTCAATCGTGAGTGCGATTGAAACTGTTGGCGATATTTCTGGTATTGCCAAAGGTGGTGCTAACCGTGAAGCGACTGACGAAGAACTAGCTGGCGGCACTTATGCTGACGGGCTTGGCAGCGCGATTGCGGGCATTTTTGGCGGCTTGCCAAACACATCCTTTAGCCAGAATGTTGGCCTGATTTCAATGACTGGCGTGATGAGCCGGGGCGTAGTAACTATTTCAGGTATTTTCTTGATCATCTGCGGCTTTATTCCAAAGATCGGCGCCATTATTTCCGCAATGCCTATTTCGGTACTTGGCGGGGGTGTGATCCTGATGTTCGGTATGGTCGTTTCGGCTGGCATCAATATGCTATCAGATGTGCATTGGAGCCGCCGCAATATGGTCATTCTGGCCACATCGCTATCTGTTGGCCTTGGATTGCAAGCTGTACCAAAATCGATGCAGCATCTGCCCGATAGCTTTGAAATGCTGATGGTTTCGGGTTTGTTGCCAGTTGCCGTGCTTGCCGTGGTAATGAACATGCTTTTACCTGAGGATGCAGACTAATTATTGCCTATCTCAAAACTAACTTTGGGCGCCGTCAAAATCTTTTGGCGGCGCTTGCAAAAATTAATTAGATCAAATGGATTAACAAATGTCAGGGCAAACACTTCTTATCAAGAACGCTGATATTCTTTGTACCATGGCACCTGGTGGACAGGACAACCCCTGTGATATAAACGAAATTCAAAATGGCGGTTTATTCATTCGTGACGGCGTTATCGAGCAGGTTGCCAACACCAGTCAGCTTCCCACATCAGCCGACACTGTTCTCGACCTTACCGGACATATTGTTATTCCTGGCATGGTCAATACCCATCACCATCTATTTCAGAATTTAACCCGTGCGGTACCTGCCGCCCAGAATGCCCCGCTATTTGGCTGGCTGCAAACACTCTATCCAATATGGAGCCATATCGGCCCCGACCATATTTACTGGTCAACGGCGCTTGGGCTTGCCGAGCTTGCCTTAAGCGGCTGTACGACATCATCAGACCATCTTTATCTATATCCCAATGGTGCACGGCTTGATGACGCCTTATCTGCCGCGTCTGATATTGGTGTTCGTTTTCACGGCACACGGGGTTCGATGAGCATTGGCGAGTCAAAAGGTGGCTTACCTCCCGATAATCTGACCGAACATGAGCCTGATATCCTGAATGAATGCCAGCGCCTGATCGAAGAACATCACGATGACAGCCCCTATGCTATGCAACGCATTGCACTTGCCCCTTGCTCACCCTTCTCGGTCAGCATGGATCTTATGCGTGAAACCGCCTCTATGGCACGTGCCTACCATGTTGGCATGCACACGCATCTTGCCGAAAATGTCGAAGATATCGATTACAGCCTCGCCACCTTTGGTATGCGGCCAGGTGACTATATCGAAGCTGTCGGCTGGACAGGTGATGATGTCTGGCATGCGCATTGTGTGCAGTTGAATAATGACGAGATTGACCTATTTGCCCGCACAGGCACGGGCGTGGCGCATTGTCCATGTTCCAATATGCGGCTTGCCAGTGGCATTGCCCCTGTCCGCAGCATGCTCGATGCTGGAATGAAAGTCGGTCTTGGCGTCGATGGATCAGCATCGAATGACAGTGCTCATATGCTGAACGAAGCCCGACAGACCATGCTTCTCCAACGTGTCAATCAAGGTGGTGACGCCATGACAGCGCGTGAGGCCTTGCGCCTTGCCACGGTCGGAGGTGCTTCGGTTCTGAACCGAAATGACATTGGCATTCTGGCACCTGGCTATGCCGCTGATATTGCCGCGTTTGACAGGCGCACGATTGATTTTGCTGGCAGTGACTGGGATCCCGTAGCATCACTCATATTCTGCGGGCCGGTTAAAACAAATTATACGATTATCAATGGCAAAATTGTCGTAGCTGAGGGACAGCTAACCACAATGGATATGAACAAGCTGCTTGCCGAACATCGCCGTATGTCACATCATTTAATGACCGCTTAACAATCATCTAAACCATATCAGAGATCAATTTGAGCAGCCGTATTTTCTGCCCAGACCTCATCCAGATTATGACCATGACCCGAACGATCCATAACCAGAAAATCCTGACTTTCCTCTAATATCAGCAATGGATGATGCCATATGCCCCGATCATAACTGACCCCCTGACTACCAGTAGCCCGAAAACAGACAAGCTGGTCAAAATCAGGCGCGCTGTCATCGGCATTGCTAGGGGCCACAACAACCAGCCAATCATGATTGGATAGCGGCATAAAGGCCTGCGAGCCAAGTGGATGCCGTTCAAGCATAGATATTTCAATCGGACGGGGACGGCGTGTTCCCCGAAATAGGGAAATAATGGGTATGCCACCTTCATATGCAACATCGATTTTCGCCAGCGCGTCAAACCGCGTCGTGGTGCCTTGATTAATGCTAATCTGCTGGGCACCATCTGTTTCAATCACCGTGCCATAAGGCGCAAAGGCACCCTTGGTTAGCGTCTGAACATATAGCTTTTGGCTGTCCATTATGTCACCACTTTGCCAAATAATCGCAATCGCGACACGCCGCCATCAGGGAAAATATTCAAACGCACGACATTTATCGGCCCCACATCATTGAGATCAGCATGGTTGAATTTATGAATATTATCTGCCGATAATGATTTTTCGCCCATCAGTTCAGGCCAGTTTTCGGCGGCATCCAGATCAACTTCGCCTTCGATCAATGCAGCCTGAAGGCTGCATCTATCCGGATAATTACCTTTAAAATGCGCCGTATCGACTTCAATATCTGAAATCAGCCCCGTAGCACCAAGACGAACCACGATCCAGTCATGCCCTGGTTCACGGCGGCGGCGGGTTTCCCATCCATCCCCCATAGTCTGGCCGCGCCCTTCAGAGATCAGCGCATTTACGTCACCGTAATGCGCATCATTATAGCCCAGAATACAGCCACCCGAACGTAACGCCGATAATTCGACTGGTGTATCGCCCAGACCTGACCAATCACGTTGCACATCACCAAACAGACGCAGTCTGGCAATGCCGCCATCCGGATAGATGTTGAGCCGCACAATATTAACAGGCCCTACATCATGTGCCGTCAGCAGATGATGCGCATCCGGCCCGAGCTTGGTTTCACCAATCACCGTTTTCCAGTCAGCCTTGCCGATATCACCATCTGGACAATATGCCGCTTCCAGCATCGCACCAGGCGGATAATTACCGGTAAAATGGGCTGTATTAACATCGACAAGACGAATGGTTCCGGTTTCGCCAAGATGCAGAATACACCAGTCATGGCCACCATGGCGGCGTCGGCGTGACTCCCATCCATCCATCCATTTGCCATGATCGTCAAATTTATCCGGCACAAATACCGGTACCGTATCAGCTAGCATACGTGGTGCTTCGGCAAAAAAATCATCGCTTACCGAATGAATTTCTGTACCCATCCTAGGTGATGCCAGATTAACCAGACCCATAGCTTCGGCTGGCGGAAATTCATTGTTCATTTATGCCTCTTTAGATTACGTAACTTAGTAAAATTGTCATTGTCCAGGATAGGGGTGCGTTTTCATCCAGTGTTTGGCAATATCAAGCCGTCTGGCCATCCACACTTTTTCATGCTTTTGCACATGATCAATAAATTTCACCAAACCGGCAAAACGAGCTGGGCGGCCAATCAGGCGACAATGCAAACCAATTGACAACATTTTCGGGCTTGTTGCACCTTCAGCATATAATGTGTCAAACGCGTCAATCAGATAGCTGGCAAATTGATCGCCCGTATGAAACCCCTGTGCGGTTGCAAAGCGCATATCATTTGTATCAAGCGTATAGGGTACGACTAGATGCGGTGAAGCGACCTGTTTGCTCCAGAATGGTAAATCATCCGAATAATCATCGGCGTCATAAACAAAGCCACCTTCTGCAGCCACCAGATCACGCGTATGGGCGCTGGTGCGGCCTGTGTACCAGCCCAACGGTCGCGCGCCACAAATATCGCTATGGATTGCAATCGCCTTTTCCATATGCGCACGTTCTTCATCTACGCTCATGCCATGATAATTGATCCAGCGATAACCATGCGAGGCAATTTCATGACCGTCTTTGAGGGCTTGTTCGATCACCTGCGGATGCCTTTGCATCGCCATGGCAACAGCAAAAAGCGTAATTGGAATTTCACGCGCCCTGAACAGATCAAGAATACGCCATACACCAGCCCGCGACCCATATTCATAGATCGATTCCATCGACATGTGACGCGCATTTTGAAACGGTTCGGCACCAATGATTTCGGATAAAAACATTTCCGAAGCTGGGTCACCATGCAGAATAGAATTTTCGCCACCTTCTTCGTAATTCAGCACAAACTGCACGGCGATGCGCGCATCATCTGGCCAAGATGCATGTGGCGGCTGGCCATTATAACCAACCAGATCACGCGGGTAATCGCCCATTAACTGTCCTCAATCTCGCCCGCGCGCATAGCCGCCCGCCACGCTGCCAGCATGGCACGCTCTTCGTCTTCAACCCATATCACATTCCCCGGCGGCATAGCATGTGATTGCGCCGACTGCCAGAAGATTTCATCAACCAGCGCTATCACCTGAGTTTCATTTTCAAGCAGAATGCCTTTAGGCGCAAACGCCATGCCATCCCATTGTGGCACCTCGGCATGACAGATACTGCAGCGCTCGATAACAAGCTCGACAGCATGGGCATGCAACTCTGCGCCACGGCCATAGCTGGCCTCGTCATAGCTAGCCTGCGGTGCACCGGCATAGGATAGAAACATCGCCAGCACTGTCAGTACAGCAGCCACAAACCATGTCCAATTTGGAGCTGGCAGTCCTTTGTGCTTGGTGTTGTAGTAATGCCGGATCACACAACCTATAACCAGAACAAGCGCCAAAATAATCCAGCTATAGGCGGTCGCAAATACCATCGGATAATGACCGCCAAGCATGACAAAAATCACTGGCAAGGTCAGATAGTTATTATGCAGAGATCGCTGTTTACCCCGAATTCCGTAAGCCGGATCGGGCGTATCACCTGCTTTGAGCGCCGCCACCACCTTGGATTGCCCCGGAATAATCACCATCAGCACATTGGCAACCATCATCGTGCCGATCATAACACCCATTTGCATGAAGGCGCCGCGCGCTGAAAATATCTGGGTATAGCCATAGGCAAGCAACACGAGAAACGCAAATCCTGCCACAGCCAGCATCGTATCATCACGCCCAAGTGGACTTCGGCACAAGCCGTCATACACCGCCCAGCCAAGAATAATGCCCGCAAGGCTTATGGCCACGGCCTGCCATTCAGTAATATCAAGAATCTCAAGATCGATCATATACAGGCTTGCCACACCATAATAAACCAGCGCCATCAGTGCCATACCCGAAATCCATGTCCCATAGGCTTCCCATTTGAACCATGTCAGTTCATCCGGCATCCGCTTTGGCGCAACCAGATATTTGACCATGTTATAGAAACCGCCCCCATGAACCTGCCACGCCTGCCCATGTGCTTCATCGGGCAGCTGTTTGCCTGGCTTCAGGCTGAGATCAAGCGCAATAAAATAAAAAGACGACCCGATCCAGGCAATGCCCGCAATAACATGCACCCAGCGGATCAGCATTTCTGACCATATCCACAGATAATCAATCATGTGACAATCTCCATTTCTGTCAGCAAATACACACCCCAGAAGACGTTATGATCATATGTGATATTAGAACAATACGCGATCATGAAAACGCCCCATCACAATCAAGTTCCTGTTGCCATATAGCAAGCTGCGCGGCAATCGAAATAGCAACGCGAGCAGGTTGTTTTCCGGTAACCAGCTCAATGCCGATAGGGCAGGTCAATCGTGCCAGAACATCATCCGTGATTCCCGCCTTGCCAAGACGACTCCGAAAACGGGCATTTTTGGTTTTTGAGCCGATCAAGCCAAGGCGGGCAAAACCTTGGCCTGCCAGAACAGTATGGCAGATGGCCTGATCAAGCGCATGTGAATGGGTGATAACCAGATGAAAAGCATCTGTTGGCGCGCGTGCCGCAATCAATGTTGGGTCACGCGCTGTCACCGCGGAAACCCCTTCAGGAATGACTGGTGGAAATCTGTCTGGCGCAATATCGACCCAATAGACATCAAAGCCCAGCCCATCAATGACAGGTACCAGTGCCCGCCCAACATGTCCGGCGCCATAGATGAATAATGGTCTTTGATAGGGTATTTTCGGCAATATAAAGCCCGTTTTATCAGCCGTTATTGATGCGCCATCCCCAAAGGCAGCGCTATCTGCCAGCACAAGTGGCTGACCCGCTTTTAATGGATGCAAAACAGGCTGATCACTATCAGCCAGCCTTTCTAGCACTGGCAGATCAGCCTTGGTAAGGGCTTCGAGCAATACACGCACATGCCCCCCGCAACATTGTCCCATATCAGGGCCAAGGGCGATATCCATGACATGGCGATGCCAATCAACGGGACTGGTCTGTATCATGGTAATATCACTACGTGCCTGATGCATCACTTCAAATTCCAGCGCGCCGCCGCCAATCGTATCCCATATCGCATCGGCCATAATCAGCATATTGGCACCCACGGCACGGGGTGCTGACCCGCGCACCTGAATGACGCTGGCATGGATAACAATGTCTGTGCCTTGGAGCAGCGCAATAGCCGTATTGAGCCAGCCAGCATTCCCCTGATTGACATTTTGCCCCTTGTAATAAGGCTTAGACACAAGGCCCTCCCAGCGCAATTGACCGCATTAACAAGCGTTCACAAGTCGCAGGTGCATCAAGCGCAGGATATTCACCACTTTCTCCTGCCGATTGAAGCGCATGCGATAAGGCCATCAAAACACTGATGCCTAGCATTAATGGCGGCTCACCAACAGCTTTTGATTTATGGATTGTGGCTTCACTATTTTCCCCCTCGGCAAACAGGGCAACACGAAAATCAACCGGTCTGTCTGAACAGGCAGGTATTTTATATGTCGAAGGCGCATGCGTCATCAAACGCCCCTGTTCGTTCCAGACCAGTTCTTCGGTTGTCAGCCAACCCGCCCCCTGCACAAAGCCACCTTCAATCTGACCAATATCAAGTGCCGGATTTAATGATTTGCCCACATCATGCAGAATATCAGTGCGTAAAATCCGGTTCTCACCTGTCAAGAGATCAACAACGACCTCGCTACAGGCGGCGCCATAGGCAAAATAAAAAAACGGGCGTCCGGTAAGTGTTTGCTTGTCCCAATGCACTTTTGGCGTTGCATAAAAACCTGTTGAGGAAAGTGATATCCGCCCCATATAGCAACGATGCGCCGCCTCGGCAAAGCTGTAATATTGGTCACCAACCAACACCTTGCCATCACTAAAATGAACATCTTTTGGATCGATCTGCGATTGCTCGGCCAGAAAATCCTGCATCCGCGTCTTGATCGCATGTGCGGCGCGCATCGCTGCCATGCCGTTAAGATCACTTCCGGATGATGCTGCCGTTGCTGATGTGTTTGGCACTTTACCTGTCGTTGTGGCTGTGATTTTTACCGTTTCAAGCGGAATCGAAAATACATGGGCAACGATCTGGGCTACCTTTGTGTAAAGCCCCTGCCCCATTTCGGTACCACCATGATTGAGATGCACGGAACCGTCATTATACACATGCACCAAAGCCCCCGCCTGATTCAAAAAACTACTATTAAAAGAGATACCGAATTTGACGGGCGTTAGCGCAATGCCACGTTTCACATAGCGATTAGCTTTGTTGAACAGTTCAACAGCTTTGCGACGCTTTGTATAGGCGCTGGTCTTTACCAGCGTGCTAACAATGTCCTGAATAACGCAGTCTTCGACTGGTTGCCCATAGGGGGTGACACCATGATCAGATATGTCTTTATGCGGGTAGAAATTCCGTTGGCGAACAATAAGCGGATCAAGCGCCAGATGATGCGCAACAGCATCGATAACACGTTCAATGCCAACCATGCCTTGCGGCCCCCCGAACCCCCTGAAGGCCGTGTTTGACTGGGTATTGGTGCGGCACCGATGCGAAATAATCCGCATATTTTTGATATGATAAGCATTGTCAGCATGGCACATGGCGCGCGCGGCAATAGACTCTGACAAATCCCATGACATGCCACAGCGCAATGCCTGCTCGAAAACAACCCCGCGAATCTTGCCATCATCATCAAAACCGACACTGTAATCAATGCGGACATCATGCCGTTTGCCAGTCAGCATAAAATCATCATCACGGTCATAAATGGTTTTGGCTGGTCGGCCTGTTAATTTGGCTGCAATCGCCGCCGTAATGGCAGGCAGATTGCCCTGGCTTTCTTTGCCGCCAAAAGCCCCACCCATACGCCGTGTTTCAACAGTGACAGCGTGGTTAGCCAACCCCAGCGACGTGGCAACTTTATGCTGGATTTCGCTTGGATGCTGGGTAGAACAATAAAGCGTCATGTCACCATCTTCACCTGGCACCGCCAACGCTGCCTGACCTTCAAGATAGAAATGCTCCTGTCCGCCAATGACAATGCGTCCATCAAGATGATGGGGCGCGGCCGCAATGGCGCCATCGGCATCACCTGTCGAGATGGTCGCCGCAGGCCCTAAAAAGGTACCTTCCTGCATCGCTTCGTCAATCGTCACAATGGCTGGCAAAATGTCGTAGTCTATTTTGGCAAGGCCTATGGCGGCACGCGCCGAAGCCATATCAACCGCAGCTACAGCAAATACCGACTGGCCGACATAGGACACCGTATCATAAGCAAAAATCGGGTCATCACCAGCAACCGGGCTACAGTCATTTATGCCAGGCACATTTTGTGCCGACAGCACAGCAACAACCCCCTCGGCACTGGCAACAGCCGACAGATCCATACTGATGATACGGGCATGCGCATGCGGACTTTGGGCAATCAGAACCTGCAAGGTGTTCTGCGGCACAGGCAGATCGTCCGTATAATGGGCACGTCCTGAAACATGCTTATGCGCACTATCATGATGAACAGGTTCATGTAGTGCCGTTTGCGGTGATGTAGCATCGAGCCGGGGCATCTAGTCAGCTAACAGCGCCGAAACACCGCCCCCTGCTAGTTCGACATGCGATTGTCCGGTGATTTCAAGGCCATATTTCAGCACCAGATTTCGCGCTGCCTGCATCCGGTAATCTGCACTGCCCCGCATATCACTAAGAGGCGTAAAATCATCACCCAGCAAGGATGCGGCGGCAATAAAGCTGGCTTCATTAAACGAGCCACCGATTAATATCTGTTCTGCTGCCCTGGCACGCATCGGTGTTCCGGCCATACCACCAAACGCAATAACCGCATCAATGATGATGCCATTCTTTACAGTGACATTTGCCGCCATCATCACGGCTGAAATATCTTGGTCAAACCGTTTAGATAGCTTGTAACAGCGCAGATATGGTGCTTTTACCTTTGGTACTAGAATAGCCGAAACAAATTCATCTGGTTTTCGATCCTGAGCACCATAGCTGATAAAGAAATTTTCTAGCTTCATGACGCGTTTCTTGGAACCTTGTCGAAGCTCGATCTGGCTACCAAGAGCTATGAGCAATGGTGGCAAATCGCCAATAGGCGACCCGTTCGCAATATTGCCGCAAACCGTGCCTGAACTGCGCACCTGCAAAGACCCAAATCGGCGTAATAATGTTGAAACAGCTGGCCATCTTTTGCCCAGTCTTTCCATCGCTGTCTGATGCGTTACAGCAGGCCGTATGATCAGATTGGCTTTATCATCTTCAATACCATCAAACCCGTCAACGCGGCCAGTCCAGACCATACGTGATAGCTGGCGGTGCTGTTTGGTTACCCATAAACCAATATCGGTGGCACCCGACACAATCGTTGCCGCCGGATCATCGGCATAGATATTGGCAAAGTCCGTTTGTTTCAGCGGCGCGGCGAATGCTTTTTTCCCATCCGAAATTTCGATCATTTCATCATGCTGGATGCCTAATAAAAGAGCTTTTTCAGCCTTTTGGCGCTTGCTCTCCCAGGTTGATTTCGCCTTGCCTGCCAATGTCAGGCCCGCATCGACAATCGGTCGATAGCCAGTACACCGACATAAATTTCCAGCCAGCGTGTCGTCAATTTGATTAGCCGCAAGTCCGTCCTGATTACACCAGGCCGCATATAGCGACATAACAAAGCCAGGGGTGCAAAAGCCGCATTGGGATCCGTGAAAATCAACCATGGCCTGCTGACAGGGATGCAATTCACCATCCGGTCCGCTGATACCTTCCACCGTTGTCACCGCGCTACCTTCAAGCATCCCCATAAACAGAATACAGGCATTCACGGGTCGCCATATCAGACGGCCTTTGCCGTCAGCACGCGCAACAACAACCGTGCAGGCACCACAATCACCCTCGGCGCAACCTTCTTTTGATCCTGTGAGCCCTCGTTCACGACGCAACCATGTCAGCAACGTTATGTCACCAGCAATGCCAGCAACTGTCTGTATTTCACCATTCAGAACAAAGGTTAGATAGGTGCGCACGCCATCTCCATTAGCTACCACGATAGGTCGAATAACCATAAGCCGATAATAATAACGGTACATGATAATGCTGATCATCACGATCTATGCCAAAGGCAATGACAATATCATCCAAAAACGGAAATTCTGGCAAATCATCCCCCATTTCACGCAAATAGGATGCTGCATGAAAAACCAACTCATACCGGCCACGCTCTAGCGCATCACCCTCAAGCAGGGGGGCATCACATCGGCCATCAGCATTTGTTAAGACTGTTTTCAAAACCGTCTGTGTTTCACCTTTTATGCGGATAAGATCAATTTCAAGATGTGCCGCGGGTTTGCCTCGTGCCGTATCTAGGACATGGGTAGTCAATCGACCCATTATAATCTCCTGACAAATAGTGATGATTGCTAAGAATTAGAATGACAATTTTTCATTGATTTAGCAAACTAATCCATACAGTTGATACAAACCCAAATGCGATCCCATGAAAGGCTTATGAACTGATGAATAAACTTGCCTTGCACGAAATGTCAGAAGATCAAATTCTGGACTGTCTTGGCGGCATTTATGAACATTCAGTATGGGTTGCCAAAAGTTTGCTGGCTGGTGGCATCAGCAAAGCAGACAACGAACCTGATCTGCTGGCGCACCGAATGAAAGTGATTGTTGATGCAGCTAGTGACGAGGCCAAATTAATATTATTACGCGCGCATCCCGAACTGGCTGGCAAGCTGGCTATTGCGGGCAATCTCACAGCCGAGTCAACCGCTGAACAGGCCAGTGCTGGCCTTGATAAATGTTCGCAAGCCGAATTCGAACAATTCCAGAATCTCAATGCCGATTACACCGCTAAATTCGGACATCCTTTCATCATCGCCGTGCGTGGCTTGTCACGTGCTGATATTCTGGTAGCCTTTCATCAACGCATCGACAATGATCCAGCCACCGAATTTAACACCGCCCTTAATGAAGTTCATAAAATTGCGCGCCTTAGGCTTTTTGAGTTAGCCGCCTGACTGGATAGATTGACATGAAGATAACCGAACAGGAAATAATAGATGAATGTCGCGCCATTTGCGGCGACGCGCATGTCGAAACCGGCAATGATATTGATCCCAAATATCAGCGCGACTGGCTAGACAAATACCCATCCAGCCCCTTTATCGTTGTGCGTCCTGACAGCACTGAAAAAGTGGCCGCTTTGATGAAATTATGTACCGCCACCAAAACCGCAGTGATTCCGCTTGGTGGCAATTCAGGTCTGACCGGCGCAACGCAGGCGCATCCCGATCAAAAGGCCGTGATTATGTCGCTCGAACGGATG
The DNA here is from genome assembly GCF_000024465.1 of Candidatus Puniceispirillum marinum IMCC1322. Classification (NCBI taxonomy): domain Bacteria; kingdom Pseudomonadati; phylum Pseudomonadota; class Alphaproteobacteria; order Puniceispirillales (SeqCode); family Puniceispirillaceae (SeqCode); genus Puniceispirillum (SeqCode); species Puniceispirillum marinum (SeqCode). Next base: position 1,537,486 of record NC_014010.1, read on the forward strand.
AATATGATCCGTGACGTCAATGGTGATGGCCGTTATATGATTGCCGAGTCTGGCTGTATCGTCGAAAATCTGCATAAGGCGGCAGATCAGGCGGGCTGGATGTTTCCTTTGGTCTTTGGCGCCAAAGGTACAGCACATATTGGCGGTGCGTTGGGCACCAATGCAGGCGGATTAAATGTTGTACGATATGGGAATGCCCGTGCGCTGTGCCTTGGCTTAGAAGTGGTCACGGCAGCAGGCGACATCATGAATTTGCTACCAGCTCTTAAAAAGGACAATACGGGCTATGATTTGGTCAATCTGATGATTGGCTCTGAGGGCACGCTTGGCATCATCACCGCCGCAACCTTAACCTTGGTGCCAAAGCCAGCAGCCTATGCAACGGCAATGGTTGTTGTGCCGGATATAAAGGCAGCGCTAAAGCTGATGAACCTTGTGCAAAATCAAACCGGAGGACGGCTAGAAGCATATGAGCTTATGGACCAGGTGATTTATGATTTATGCGTCACTAACCTTGACCATGTCACTGCGCCTTTTGATTATAGTCCGGCGTTCAGCATATTGATGGAAATCGCCGCTGGCAGTCCTGATGATGTAAAGACGCACTCTGATGGGCGGCTAAATCTTGCCACCCAGCTTGAAACCATTCTGGCGATGGCATTTGAACAAGGGCTTGCCGATGATGCCATTATCGCGAACTCCGAAGCCCAGCGCCAAAATCTGTGGGCGATGCGTGAAGGCGCGCTGGGCGCCATACAGAAACATGGGAACTGGGTGATGAGCGATGTCAGCTTTCAGGTTGCCGATTTGCCCAACGCTATTGAAGATTTAAAGGCGGCTTTCGCGGCAGTAGCACCGGGGCCATTCTGTGTTGCCTTCGGTCATATGGGCGATGGCAATCTCCATGCTTTTGCGCGCCCCTATGATGAAGACCCCAAAGATCACCCAACAGAAGCCGCAGCAATCAAAGCGGCCTTGCGTGATACTGTGGTGAAATGGCATGGATCAATCAGTGCCGAACATGGAATCGGTCAGGATAAACAGGCCGAAATGAAACAGCTGAAAGATCCGGTTGCCTATGCCATGATGAAATCGATCAAAGCGGCACTGGATCCTGACAACATTCTGAATCCAGGCAAAGTTCTGCTATAGGCAAATACCGATCATGCCAATAACAGAATTATCACGGTTTGATATCGCTATTTGGTGTCACTGCCGGAGTGGAAGTTAAAGACAGCGCCTTCCTTGATCCCGCTTGGCCAGCGTGCGGTTACCGTTTTCAACTTGGTGTAAAAACGGACACCTTCCATACCATGAACAGCGTGATCACCAAACATTGAGGCTTTCCAGCCGCCAAAGCTATGATAGGCAACAGGCACCGGAATGGGTACATTGACGCCGACCATACCAATATTCACATTGGCCGCAAAATCACGTGCAGCATCGCCATCACGAGTGAAAATAGCTGTACCATTGCCATACTCATGGTCAATCACAAGCTGGCGCGCATCCTCATAGGTTTTTGGACGCAGAACCGATAACACAGGCCCAAAAATCTCATCACGATAGACCGACATATCCGGGGTTACCCGGTCGATCAATGTACCACCAACAAAATAACCATCTTCATAGCCTTGCAAAGACAAACCGCGACCATCAACAACAACCTCGGCGCCATCTGCCTCGCCTTGGCTAATATAATCTTCAACGCGCTTTTGTGACTCGCGGGTGATGACGGGGCCCATTTCAACACCGGGCTCATCATACTGACCGATTTTCAACGCCCGCACTTTTGGCGCCAACTGTGCAACAAAGCGATCAGCTGTATCATCACCAACCGCCAACACTGCCGAGATAGCCATACAGCGTTCACCGGCAGATCCGTAGGCCGCGCCCATCGCGGCATCAACAGCCTGATCCATATCAGCATCAGGCATGATCACCATGTGATTCTTCGCACCGCATAAAGCCTGTACGCGTTTGCCATTATTGCATCCACGGCCATAGATATATTTTCCAATCGCTGTCGAACCAACAAAGCTAATAGCACCCACATCCGGATGATCAAGCAATGTATCAACGGCTTCTTTGTCACCATTGACAACATTCAGGCACCCATCGGGAAGGCCGGCTTCGGTTAATAGGCGCGCCAGCAAAAGTGGTGCCGCCGGATCGCGCTCAGATGGCTTTAGAATGAAAGTATTGCCGCAGGCCAAAGCCATTGGAAACATCCACATGGGTACCATTGCTGGAAAATTAAACGGGGTAATGCCAGCCACAACACCAACAGGCTGACGTTGTGAATAGCTATCCACATTACCTGCCACCTGTGCTGAATAATCGCCTTTCAACAAATGCGGAATGCCGCAGGCAAACTCGACAACTTCCATACCCCGGGCAACTTCGCCCTTGGCATCGTCAAGTGTTTTGCCATGTTGTAGCGAAATGGCTGTGGCAATTTCGGTATGGTGGCTCTTTAGCAAATCGCGAAAATTAAACATAACCTGTGCGCGCTTGGCAGGGGGCGTTGCCGCCCATCCCGCTAGCGCGGCTTTCGCCGACGCAACGGCCTGATTCACTTCGTCAATGCTGGCCAAAGGCACAGACCCGATCACAGCACCCGTTGCGGGGTTGTAAACATCTTGTTGTCTGCCGCTGGTTCCAGCGACTGCTGATCCGCCAATATAATGTGTATCTGTCATGATAAGTCCAAGCATGGCACCTATTGCGATGCCTCAATAATGTTGAAGATATCTATATCTCGCACAACCTAAATGCCGGTGCAATTCAGAACTGCAAAATTATTGATCTTAACGCTATGATCTTTGCCAAGATTCTATATAACCAAATCATGGAATTATGGGTTTTACTGGCTATTTTGGCAGCAGCTACACAAGCTTTGCGCACAGCCGTTCAAAAGAAAATGACGCCGCAACTAGGTAGCTATGGCGCCAGCTATATACGTTTTTCCTATTCCTTCCCCTTTGCTTGGGCGATTGTGCTTGGCTATATGATGCTGGTCAATGTTGGCATACCCAGCCTGCCACCGATGTTCTGGTTCTGGATCAACATCGCCGCAATCACGCAGATCGCTTTTACGATTCTACTTATCATGCTGTTCTCGCATCGATCCTTTGCTGCCGCGGTTGCCTTCTCCAAAACCGAGGTGTTGCAAGCGGCGCTATTTGAAGCTCTCATTCTTGGCGTTGTGGCCAGCCTGCAAACCGCCTTTGCCATTGCGCTTGGTGTCGTGGCTACGATCATGCTGTCACTGGCAAAATCGAGTGTCACAAGTCATTCGATTATGCGTACAATTTTCTCGAAGCAAACTGGGTTTGGGCTTGGGGCTGGTGCCTTTCTGGGCTTTTGCACGGTCGCTTATGGTGCGGCCATAAAACACATACCCACAGATGACGTGATGCTGAATGCCGGATTGGCCGCAGCCATTGCCGTCACAATCCAGACAGTGGGTTTTGGCGCCTGGATGTATGCCGCAAAACGGCATGAACTAATCGCCAGTTTCGTATATTGGCGCGAAAGCACCATGGCAGGTTTATGGGGTACACTTTGTAGCCTATTTTGGTTTGCGGCCTTCGCCATGCATGCCGTTGCCCCGGTTCGTGCGGTTGGGCAAATCGAATTGCTTATGAGCATCGGTTTTTCTTACTTCTATTTTAAAGAAAAAATTAGCCTGACCGAACTGATCGCCATGGCGCTGCTGGCATTATCAATCATTCTGGTGTTGCTGGCTTAGCCAAGGCATGGTCAGGCTAGTAATTTTAACACTGCCTGCTTTGCCATTTGCACAACAAGATGCGCCCTGAAATCAGCATTGGCATGTATGTCGGATAGCAACAAATTCGGATCAATTGACACATCATCCAGCACATCAGGGCTAAACCGCTTTTCTAAAGCCGCTTCAAAATCACTAGCCCTGAATACGCCGTCCTGACCAGCGCCTGTCACCGCAACTTTGACCTGCCCATCATGCCGCTTGGCAACACATACGCCAGCCAACGCATATCGCGATGCCGGATTAGGGCATTTTACATAGGCACATATCTGATCGAGTGGAAAATGAATGGCGGTAATGATTTCATGCCAATCCAGTGCTGTTTCAAACATGCCCACAAAAAAATCTTCTGCCGCAAATATCTGTTGGTCAGTGTGAATGGTGGCACCGGTCGCCAATAATGCCGCCGGATAGCACGCCGCCGGATCATTATTGGCAACGGATCCACCAATCGTCCCGCGGTTACGCACATGCGGATCACCGATCTGTCCGGCCAGTGCTGCCACCCCGGGCAAATGCGTATGCACCAGTTCATGATCCGCAACCAGCGCATGAGACGCCATCGCACCAATCTGCATATTATTTTCGTTGATCGTAATCTTGGCAATATCCGCAATACCGCCAAGATCGACGAGCATATCAGGCGCGGCCAGACGCTGTTTTAGCGTTGGGATAAGGGTCATGCCACCAGCCAGTAATTTTGCATCTTCCGCCGCCGTCAGAAACTCACGCGCAGACGCATAGCTGTGGGCTTTCTTATAGATCAGATCATACATGATCTACCTCATCCACCTTATCACCAGCACCCATCACGCGCGCCGCCTGCTGAACTGATTTGATAATATTGTTATAACCGGTACAGCGACAGATATTCCCTTCAAGGGCGCGGCTAATTTCATCAATATCAGTAGTCGGATTATGCGCCAGAAAATCGACTGCGGTCATGATCATGCCTGGCGTGCAATAGCCACATTGCAAACCGTGATTATCAATGAATGCCTGTTGTACTGGATGCAGATCATCGCCCTTGGCTAGGCCTTCAATCGTCGTGATTCGGGCACCATCTGCTTGCACCGCCAGCATTGTACACGCCTTTATAGCCATCCCATCAAGATGAATAACACAGGCACCACACTGGCTCGTATCACATCCAATATGCGTACCTGTCAGGTGTAGCATTTCACGCAAAAAAACACCAAGTAGCATAGTGTCTTCGACATCTACCGTTACTGGCTTCTCATTCACGACAAGATTGACGATCGTCATTATTGCGGCCTTTCACATCATCTGTCATCGAACATGCTAATATTCCAGCACCTGATCACAGAGTTATCCTTGCGCCAATTTATGCCAAGGTCAATATTCCCAAACTGCATATATAATATCAGTTAAATACTGTTGACATATTTACAGAATAGCCGCCGTACGCCGTGTGGTAGAGGGTGTTTCACCAAAGCTGGATCGATAACATGATGCAAACCCAGTCTGACTTGCCTTTAAACACAGTAATGGTTTTTAAAGTCCTAGATATTCACACGCTTTGTTTGGCTAAATGTAGCACCGAGGCAGATTGATAGGGGCACAGGCTGGCACCTAAGTGACAAGCCCCTCGATGGTCTCAAGAAGTGCCGCATTAACGGCGCGTGCGCCTGTATCAAGACGGTTTTTATGGCGGCGCGCACCAGGCAATCGTACACCATCCATTTCATTGAGCTTGGCCACAAAACCCTCAACATGCTCCGGCCAATCAGGCCCTGCAATGATATCAGGGGACATGGCAAGGATCATTTCGCCGCCGCGGGCAGGCCCACCATCACCATTGTCATTTTCTTTGGCTTCAAAGCTGAATTGTTCCCCTGTCAGGCCAGCAGCTAGCAATTCAACCATCATTGAAATCGCCGAACCTTTATAGCCACCAAATGGCAAAAGAACACCCTTCGCAATTTTAGCGGGATCGGTCGTTGGATTCCCATCCTGATCAAGGCCAGTACCTGCAGGCACTGTTCGGCCATCTCGCGCGGCAATCTGAATGTCACCCATCGCCATTGACGCTGTCGCCATATCATATACCACCGGCGTTGATCCGGGGCGCGGCCATGCAAAGGAAATAGGATTCGTTCCAAACAGAGCTGTCGTTGATCCAGCTGGCGCAACCGCCGGCATATAGGCGGTACAGGCAATACCAACAAGACCACGATCAGCCAGATACTCGGTTTCAGGCCATAGTGAGGCAAAATGGTGAACACCAATCAGTGATAATGCACCGATGCCAATCTCTTTGGCAGCTTCAGCCAGAACCGGCAAACCGGCAGCCTGCGCTATGGGCGCAAAACAGCCATGTCCATCAACCTGAATAACTGCCGGCGTGATTTTAGTGACTGTTGGTTTTGCCTTGCCATTAACTTTGCCACTACGTAGTGCTTTTACATAACCTGGCACGCGGAACAGGCCATGTGAATGCGACCCGTCACGTTCAGCCCGTGTCATGATATCTGCCAGCGCCGAAGCATTTTCATCGTCACAGCCATTGGCCAGCATTACACGGATAATCAGAGCGCTTATTTCATCAAGCGTCAGGTCAACAGTACTCATGGCAACAGCTTTCTATGAATCAGGTATTACTTGAAGCGCGTATTACTTATAGCGCGGTGTCGCCGAATCCCGATCCGGGCGGGCAATGGCCGCGATCGCTGTTTCGATAGACACCGAACCAACCGTTTTGCCTTTATCATCTACACAGCAACCGGTTGATGTACCTTGCTTTGTCATCTTCTGTAACGCGACTTCAATAGGCGTATCGCAAGTCAGCTTTGGGCCAGACGCCCGTGATGTCGCCTTCATGACGGAACGCACCTCAATCACACGACCACGGTTGATATCCTTGATAAAGTCGGAAATATAGTCATCTGCTGGGCGCATGATGATATCCTGCGGGTCACCTTGCTGGATCACTTCACCATCGCGCAAGATGGAAACCTGATCACCAATACGCAAGGCTTCGTCAAGGTCATGCGTGATAAACACGATGGTCTTGTGCAATTCTTCCTGCAGATCAAGCAGGATATCCTGCATATCCGTCCGGATCAGCGGATCAAGAGCCGAAAAGGCTTCGTCCATCAACAGAATTTCAGCATCAGTTGCCAGTGCCCGCGCCAAACCAACACGTTGTTGCATGCCACCTGATAGCTGGGCGGGATAATGATTTTCAAATCCCCCTAGACCAACCCGGTCAATCCAATGCTGGGCACGTTCTTTGGCTTCGGCCTCAAGCACCCCTTGAATGGTCAGACCATAAGCTGCATTCTGGGCTACGGTTCTGTGAGGCAGTAACGCGAATTTCTGGAACACCATTGATGATTTATGCCGGCGGAAGTCACGCAGTTCTTCAGACGACATCGCCAGCACATCTTCACCATCAACAATCACCTGACCTTCGGTCGGCTCGATCAAACGGTTGATATGGCGAATCAAAGTTGACTTGCCAGAACCCGACAGACCCATAATGACCTGAATACGCTTTGCCGGAATGTCAATATTGATATCCCGCAAACCCAGCACATGACCATGTTCATCAAGCAAGCTTTGCTTGGTGGCACCCGCACGGACATATTCCATAGCGCGTTTTGGGTCATCACCAAACACTTTATAGAGTTTGCTAATTTTAATTTTCGTATCAGTCATGGTCAGCTCCCTGGCGGTGGGCTTGTAAACGCCGCCCATAAGCTTGTGAAACACGGTCAAAAATAATTGCCAAAGCCACGATGGCAAGACCATTCATGAGGCCAAGCGCAAGATACTGGTTTGCAACTGCCTGTAGCACAGGAACGCCAAGCCCCTTCACACCGATCATTGACGCGATAACCACCATGGCCAGGGCCATCATAATTGTCTGGTTCACCCCAGCAAAAATATTTGGTAGCGCCAACGGTATCTGTACCCCAAACAGTCGTTGTTTATAATTGGCACCAAAGGCATCAGCTGCCTCGAGCACTTCCTTATCAACAAGGCGTATGCCAAGGTTGGTTAAACGTACAATCGGCGGGATCGCATAAATACAAACCGCAATCATGCCAGGCACCTTGCCAATACCAAGCAACATTACAACCGGAATCAGATACACAAAGCTCGGGATTGTCTGCATAATATCTAGTATTGGCGTAATGATTGATTGTGCTCGGTTTGACCTAGCCATCAATATGCCTAACGGAATGCCAAAACCAATACATATCAACGTAGCAACAGAAATAATCGCCAACGTCGCCATTGTGTCTTCCCACATGCCAAAACGGCCAATGATGAAAAATGCGATAATTGATCCTAACGCCAACTTCCAACTGCGTGAACCAAGCCATGCAAGTCCGGCGATGATACCTATAATGATTGGCCAAGGCGTCACAATCAGAAGTTTTTCGAACCAGATCATAAATTGAAGAAGTGGGTCAAAAAACGACTCTAAACTCTCACCATAATTACGTGAGAAAGACTTAAAGGCAAAATCAACTGTTTTTTTAATATCGCGTAGTTCTTGTCGCCCTAATTCGGGAAACTCTTCTAGAAATTCCATTTCTGGCACCTATGGATCAAATATTAATAGGTCTGCCAGTTTCCTGGCAGACCAAAGTTTTGAGTGAGGCTGTCTTACAGAGCTGCCTTAACTTTTGCCGCAACATCTGCTGATACCCAGCTTGACCAGACATCACTATGCTTTGACAAGAACTCATAAGCGGCATCTTCACCATTTGCTTGCTCTTCTGTCATGTAAACGAGCATACCGTTCATAACCGGGCCTGGGAAAACACGCTTTGTCAAATAGTCATTGGCATCACCAGCGCGCTTCTTGAAGTCATCAGTAATAACAGTGTTCACAACTGACTCTGTCCAAGCAGATGGCTTTGGATCTTCACACTCTTGCTCTGGCAGGGCAATACAACCATCCCAGTTATCTGCGCCAGCGAAAGGCACGCCGAAATCCATCATCTGCATGTCGTATTTACCAATCATATCAGTTGGTGCCCAATAGTAACCAAGCCAGTTCTGATTGCTATCTGCTGCTTTTGAAATTGAGCCATTAAGACCTGCAGATGAACCTGGATCAACCAGCAACCAGCCCTTAGCTTCCATATCAAAGGCACGATACAGATTATTTGTGGTCAACTGGCAATTCCAGCCTGATGGACATGTATGAAGCGCACCTTTTGATGGGTCTTCTGGATGCGGGAACAAGTCAGGGCGCTCAATAACATCCAAAACAGTCTTCAATTCAGGATTGTCTTTCAACGTGTGCGGCAAAACAAACCAACCTTCACCAAGGCCTGTGATTGGTGCGTCAGACGCAATATGCAAGCGGCCTTCATCAACGGCCACAGCAAGAGGGCGCGCAACAGCATTAGCCCATAGCTCAGGCGCAATATCTGGCACACCCTTTTCCATCATTGACGTGGCAGTAGGCATTGTGTCGCCTGGCACGATTTCAACTTCGCAACCATAGCCTTCTGACAGGATGATTTTGTCAACTTGCGCCATCAACGCTGCTGAATTCCAGTTCATCTCTGCAATTGTTACAGTTCCACAATGGCCATCGGCAGATGCCTGACCGGCAAGACCGATCGCACCTGAGGCAATAATGGCTGTAGATAAAAGTAGCTTTTTCATTTGGGTTTCCTCTCCCGTTTCTTAATGTTGGGCACTTTGTGCCACTGTTATTGCCATAAACTTTACTTATGACATTGCAAAAAATAGTTCAAATCACGACATATGACGATGCAATTACACCATTTATAAATAGCCAAACTCATCTAACAGATGCTGTGATTTATTTTTATAGAAGTAGTTTAACGCCTTAAACTATCAAATCAATGCCTATATTCTGGCTCTTCTTTGTCAAGAATGGTGCGAATCGCCTTCAGATAGGCCTCTTGGTCAATATCATAATGTTCCCATTGCGATGCTGTTTTTTCAGCAACATCGTCAGAAATATACGCTAATGGCATGCCTGATGACAAAGCCGTTATATATGTGCGGCACCCACGCTCGAAATGATAAGCAAGGTCAAATGCCAGTGACGGCGTTTCAGCTACCGTCATCAAACCATGGCTTCCCATCATCATGGTACGGCGATTGCCAAGCAAGGTCGATAAACGTTCCGCTTCATCATCAAGACCCATGCCATCAAAACCGTTATCTATTGCAACTCTGTTATGATAGCGGCAGGTCGTCTGGTCAATTGCGGGTAAGGATGGGTCTTTTAATGCACTCAGCGCGGTCGCATAATGCGTGTGAAGATGCACGATACATCGCGCCTGGGGGTTATTACGATGCATCGCACCATGGATAGCCCATGCTGTCGGATCAATATTATCACCTTGTTCCTTGGCTGACTTACGCGTGTCCAGCAGCAATAGATCACTGGCTTTCATTTTCGAGAAATGTACACCATAGGGATTCATCAAGAATTGCTGACCGTCATCTGAAACAGCATAGGAAAAATGGTTCGCTATACCTTCATGCATATTTTCACGTGCTGTCCATCTAAAAATGGCGGCTAGATCACAGCGTGCTTCATCAAGATCAACAACTATGTTTGACATCGGTTACCTCCCAGACTTTATCACAATGCTTAATTGGATTCATGATTCATCTATTGCCATGGTGCCGAAGACATTGGGGGTTTGTCCAGACCAATTTATTGGCCAAAGATGAACCAGAATTGACATTTAACGCATAATCGGCAAAGGCTGATACTTAAACAAGCTGGTTTGATATTTGGCTGGCTGAATAGGGGGCAGATTGATACGAATGCACCCGAAACATAATATTTAAGAATCACAATTCTAGAATCCTATTTAACAAGGTTAAAGAATCATGCAGAGATGCCAGTCCATAATCGCAGGTAAACCCGTTGCAAGCGGCGAATCGCCAATCGAAAAGCGTTATCCTGCAACAGGTGAAATTATCGCCCATATCGAGCCGGCAACAGAGGCAATGCTGGATCAGGCGGTTACCGCCGCAACAGCCGCGCAAAAAATATGGGCGCGCACTGACCGCACCGAACGCGCACGTATTCTGCACAAAGCAGCCGACTTGATGCGCGACGCGAATGATGAGCTAGCGCGCCTTGAAGTGCAGGATGTTGGCAAACTATATAGCGAAGCGGTGTCAGGCGACGTGCCTAGCGGCCCTGACGCACTTGACTATTTTGCATCTCTATCGGCAACCATGACAGGCGACCATTTTAGCTGGAACGATGCCATCGGTTATTCCGAACGCATCCCGCTTGGGGTTTGTGCTGGCATTGGGGCGTGGAACTATCCGGTTCAGATTGCATGCTGGAAAGCCGCGCCAGCACTGGCGACTGGCAATGCCTTCATCCTAAAGCCATCTGAAGAAACTCCTCTTAGCGGTCAACGCATTGCCGAACTTTTCCATGACGCAGGTCTGCCGGATGGTCTGTTCCAGATCATTCAGGGCGACTACCGCATAGGCAAAGCAATTTGTGAACATCCGGGCATAGCCAAGATATCCCTTACAGGTGGCGTCGAGACTGGCAAGCTGATTATGACACAAAGCGCATCCACACTCAAAAAAGTAACTTTAGAGCTTGGTGGCAAATCACCGCTTATTGTGTTTGATGATTGTGATTTTGACTTGGCTGTTCAAACTGCGCTTGACGCTAATTTTTATACCGCTGGCGAAGTATGCTCAAATGCTACCCGCGTTTTTGTTCAGGACACAATTGCCAAAGATTTCGTCGCTGCGATGGTTGAAAAAGCGAGCGCAATGAGCGTAGGCGACCCTATGGCTGCCGACATACAGATGGGGGCATTGATTTCCGAAAAGCATCTGGGGCGGGTTCTCGATTATGTGGATATCGGACGTAATGAGGGTGCCACCATTGCCACAGGCGGTAACCGCGTGCACCCGCAAGGGTTTGAAAATGGCTATTTCATGGAGCCCACAATTCTGACAAATTGCACCGACAATATGCGAGTTGTTCGTGAAGAAATATTCGGCCCCGTGATGTCGGTTCTGACTTTCAGCACCGAAGATGAAGCCGTAACCAGGGCAAATGATACTAAATTTGGTCTTGGAGCTGGTCTCATGACCAAGGATTTGGTACGCGCACACCGTGTTGCTCGCCAACTTGAGTCAGGCAATGTATGGGTGAATACATTCAATATTCTGCCGCCGGGAATGCCTTTTGGCGGCGCCAAGAATTCGGGCTTTGGACGGGAAAATGGCATCTATGCCATTGAAGCCTACACTGAAGTCAGATCAACCTATATTCAATTATAGTCATTCAAATAGGTTTGGCGGTTTGGTTGGTGCGTAATGCGAGGCCAGCATGCTTTGCAACTTGGCTGATTGGGTTGACGCGTCGAATTCGGCGCGCAACTGGCGTTGGGCTTTTGCCACCATCGCTGGCACATCGGATATAGACGCAAAGCGCGTTAGTGCCGATGCTAGCGACGCACTGTCATTTTCCGTTGCCAGAATACCGCTGGCATTGTCGGTAATGATTTCGGGAATCCCGGCATGATTAGTGGCGATCACCGGACAACCAGCGCGAATAGCTTCAAGGATCACCGTTGGTAATCCCTCACAATCACCATCTGGCGCTTGATGACTTGGCACCACGACCGCACAGCATGACCGCATCCGCAAGGCCAATTGTTCGGGTGTTTGCCAGCCCAGAAACGAAACATTCGGAATGCCGTTTGCCATCTTACGAAGATGATCCGCATCCGGACCAGTGCCTGCAATATCAAGACCTTTTATACTATCAGCCTTGCCACTTTGATGCAGCATTCGCAAGGCTGTCAGCAAAACATCAACGCCTTTTTTACCTACCAAACGACCAATGAATAATAACCGGCCATCCCGTGATGTTGGCGCTTGAATATCCGCTAGATTGATTCCGATATAATGGGTGATCAGCTTATGCTTTGGGAATCCTTGCGCCTCAAGCCGTCTTGCCACAAAATTGGATACGCATAAAAATCCATTCGCATAGTCTTGCAGTGCCGTCAGACGCCTTTGATAGATCGTGGGCAACAAACGTTTACGATCATGCGTAAATTTGGTTGCATCACCACCATGATAGGTCACGTAAAGCGGGATACCTAACCGCTGTGCAACTGGCAAAGCCAGCGCACCCCCGCGGCCAAAATGCGCATGAAGAACCTGCGGCTGCAATGCCTTCAAAGACTTATAAAATGGTGAAAATCCGGTTTGTTTAAAAATCGTCGTGCCAATGGCTGTTCGCGCTGTTTGGAGCTTTGGTGCATGAAGCTCATTGGCGCGCCAGCCAATTTTATTTGCAAGATAGACTGGGCGTAATCGGTCGAAACTGATGTAATGCGATGCAATGAAACCTTCCGAGGGCAATAAAAGCTTATCCCTGAAAACAAGGCAGGTGTGATGGTGCGCATCATTTGGCATATCAATTGGCATCCTCACTCCCTGGCAGGGGTAAAGCAGTGGTATATTTTATTTCTTCCATCGCAAAGGATGAACTCACATCGGTGAGTTCTACATTGGCAATCAATGTTTGGTAAAAACGATCATAGGCCTTCATATCCGGCACCACAACCCGAAGCAGATAGTCAACCTCACCACTCATGCGGTAAAACTCCACAACTTCAGGCATACTTGCGACCATATCAGCAAATTTTTTGAGCCAGTCAGCATTATGCTGATCGGTGCGCACGGCAACAAAGACCGACATGCCCACACCCATTTTCTGCGGATCCAGCAAGGCAACACGTTTCCGGATCAAGCCATCTTCTTCCATGCGCTGGATGCGTCGCCAGCACGGCGTTACCGACAAGCCCACCTTGCGCGCAATATCGGCGACAGGTTGGGCTGCATTGTTTTGAAGTTCGGCAAGAATTTTTCTGTCTGTTTTATCCATGATATAAAATCCATTAAGTTTTGAGCAAAATTGGCGGCAAGAACGCAAACAACACGCAAAATCATTGCTAATTTGTAACACAAATACAGATAATAGGGAAAAAATATCTAATTTTACAAGAATGCCATTATTGTGAATATCCTGAACAAGGCCTATTTCAGCGCTTGCAATCATCGAAGGCTATCGGCAGTATCACGCCTCATGGCACAGACAGAATCAAACCTTATCAATCCAGCCTTAGCTAACTTGCCGCAACCTGTCATTGTGACCAGCAATGACTGGCATGATTATGCGCTTATCGATAGCGGCCATCAGCGCAAGTTAGAACGATTTGGAAAATTTTATTTTATTCGTCCTGAACCACAGGCGATGTGGTCCCCGCGCCTTGATGAAAGTGCATGGAAAGCCGATGGCGTCTTTGTTGCCAGCCATAGCGAAACTGACAGCGGTGAAGGTGGTGGCTGGAAGCTGCAAAACAGCCTGCCTGATAATTGGCTGATCAATTATCAGAATTTGCGCTTTTTTGCGCGCCCAACACCATTTCGCCATCTTGGCTTTTTTCCCGAACAGGCCGCGCATTGGGACTGGTGTGCTGAGGCGATCAAACAGCGCCTTATCAGCCAGCCAGACTCACGTCCGCGAATACTGAACCTGTTTGCCTATTCAGGCGTTGCAAGTTTGCACGCCGCCGCCGCCGGTGCTGATGTCACACATCTTGACGCCAGTAAAAAGGCCGTAGCTTACGCTTTTGAAAATCGCGACGCGTCGGATATGCAAGATGCACCAATCCGCTTTATCACCGACGACGCCATGCGTTTTGTCGAACGTGAAATCAGACGTGGACGCCACTATGATGGTATTATCATGGATCCCCCAAAATATGGCCGGGGGCCAAAAGGCGAATTCTGGCGCATCGAAGACGACCTGCCAGCTTTATTGAAAGCATGCCGGAATTTGTTGTCAGACAATCCTCTTTTCATGGTGTTGACCATTTATGCCATTCGCGCATCGTCCTTGGCTGCACATTATGCCATGGCCGAAGCGGTCAATGGTCTTGGTGGCACCGTCACCTCCGGCGAGCTGGCTGTGCAAGAAGACATGATCAAAGAGCATCACGCACCGCGGGTGGTATCACAGGCCAATTTTGCCCGCTGGCATGCTGGATGATGTGAGCCTAGCGCCGGTTTCGCAACACCTCATATAGAGTGACGCCTGTCGCCACAGCTAGATTCAACGAGTCTGAACGTCCCAGCATCGGCAGACGGATCAACTGCGTACAAAGCTGCATCAGGCTAGGCGGCAAACCAGCCTGTTCATTGCCCATTAAGATCATCAATGCGCCACTATAATCAGCATCACGGTAATCAACAGAGGCTGGCAAGGCCGTACCAATAATCTGGCCGTTCTGGTTTGTCCATTGCTGGGTAAATGCAACGAAATCTGACTGATTGCATTGCACAATTTCAACATTGAATATAGCCCCCATTGATGCGCGCACCGCTTCAACCGAATAGGGGTCTGTGCAATCGTCAATCAGGATGATGCCTTTGGCACCTGCCGCATCGGCACTGCGCATGATGGTGCCCAGATTGCCTGGATCACGAACACGATCAAGCGCCACCCATGGACGAGATAGATCGGGCGTAACCGCGTCAAGGTCGGTCCATTTTTGCCGAAATGCACCAAGCAGCATTTGCGGATTGTCTTTCCGACTGATTCGCTGCAACAGCTTTTCGGACATCGGCAAGGCTCGTCCATCCGCGCGATCAAGTGCATCCAGCAGCTTTCGCACATGTGTTTCATTGTCACGACCTGCCAGAAATGCAAGCCTGTGCATATCCCAACCAAGCGCTACAGCTTCATTGCATATGCGCGTTCCTTCAGCCAGAAACCAGCCTGACTGGCGCCGGTACTTGCGTTCATGCAAAGCACGCAGAAACTTGACCTCAGCATTGGCGGTGCTGGTAATTGGCGCAGGAATAGTTACATGGTGGTTATTTTTCATGAGCGCTATGTAGCAAAATTGTGGAAGTGACACCATAGCTTGTGCATCTGCGAAAATGCACACAGCACAGCACCATAGCCCGGAAACAGTCATGCAACCGTAATGAATGTTTATTTTAGATCAAAATAACGTAAATTTGCACTTTTTTATTTGGTTTGCGACAAATTCGCCATAGTGTGATGATTACAATAAGGGTAAAACCCGCCGCTTTGAAGGATACCATGATGAGCGAACAAACCATCAAAAGTCTTTTGCGAAATGACGATCAAACATCGGCGCAAAAAATTGGATTTTTACTTTTAAATGATTTTTCCATGCTGGCTTTTTCCGCTGCGATTGAACCTTTGCGGCTAGCTAATCGGCAAAGCAATAAAGACCTGTTCGACTGGGTGATTGCCAGCATTGATGGATCCCCAAGCAAGGCCAGTAATGGCGTGGTTATTTCGTGTGATGGTGCATCTGATATTCTACAGAACTGCCGCATGGTATTCGTTTGTGCTGGCGTCAATGTCCGCGCCAATACCAATAAAACGGTATTGAATATTGTCCGGCGTCTTGACCGCAATGGTGCCGTGATTGGCGCGGTCTGTACAGGCACTTATGTCATGGCGGCGGCTGGTTTGCTAGAAGGACGCCGCTGCACGATACACTGGGAAAATATCGATGGGTTGGCCGAGGAATTTCCTGAACTAGAAATCACCAATGACCTGTTTGAGGTTGATGGCACACGTGTCACGTGCTCGGGTGGAACCGCGGCTCTTGATATGATGTTGAACCTGATCACGCAAACACATGGGGCACAGCTTGCGGCCGAGGTATCAGATCAGTTTATTCATGACCGCATCCGCGAACCCACCGACCGCCAACGTATGGAGTTACGTTCACGTATTGGTGTCAGTCATCCGAAGTTGCTTGCCGTTGTGAAAACCATGGAAGACAATCTGGAAGAACCACTGGCGCAAACAGCCATTGCCCGCATGACAAATCTGTCAACGCGGCAGCTTGAACGTTTATTTAGAAAATATCTGAATACCACGCCAACTCGTTACTATCTGAATTTGCGACTAGCGCGTGCGCGGCATCTTTTACGACAGACATCAATGTCGATACTGTCTGTTGCACTGGCTTGTGGTTTTGTTTCAGCATCGCATTTTTCGAAATGCTATCGTGAATGCTATGGCCGAACACCGCGCGCTGAACGAAGTCCAAATTAGCGCCGTTTTAAATGCCTCAACACCATAATCGATAAAATGATGCTTAATGAGCCGCAGCCTTGATCGCCCCCAGCATGCTGGCAAGACCATTTTTTCGCGTTGCCGAAAGATGCGAATCAAGCCCTATCGCGCTCAGGAAATCAGCCTCTGTTTCACGAATTTCACGAGCGTCACGTCCTGAATAAACCCGAAGTAACAGCGCCACTAACCCTTGAACAATTGCGGCGTCGGATTCCGCCAGAAAGATGATCTTGTCATCATCCTGTCGTTCACTGGCAAAATAGACAACTGACTGGCAACCCCGAAGCCGGTGATCATCATCACGATATTGCGGGGGAAAATCTGCTAACTTACGCCCCTGATCGATCAATAATTGATAGCGATCCTCCCAATCATCAAAGAATGAGAACTCCTCGATGATGGCTTGCGCTTCTTCTTTGGCTGTATTGACCGACATAACACTTAATCCATTTCATTTAGGGTCGCTATTACCTAACTGATATTGCGCCGACGTGCCAGCAGATCAAGTAGGCGTGATGCCGCATCAACAGATTTTGTTCCTGGCAGAAACACCGCTGCCGCGCCGGCTTTGCGCAAAGCCGGAATATCACCTGGTGGAATCACCCCACCTACGACCAGTTCGATATGCTGACCTTCACCTTTATCAAGGCGCTGCCGCAAGGCTGGCACCTGACTAAGATGACTTGCCGCCAATGTCGAAATACCAACCGCATCGACATCCATCTCAATAGCCATCTCATAGACTTCATCCGGATTTTGAAACAGCGGTCCGATCGTGACATCAAACCCGATATCGGAAAAGGCCGATGCAATAACCTTCTGTCCGCGATCATGCCCATCTTGGCCAAGCTTAGCGATCAGAATACGGGGTGGACGGCCAGTTGCCGTTATAAACGCCTCTACCCGCGCTGTCAGAATCGACAGGTCCTCCGCGCCTGTCATCTGTTGTCGCCAAACCCCCTTCACCGCTTTGATTTCAGCTTTATGACGACCAAATTCTGCCGCCAGTGCCGATGATATTTCGCCAACTGTTGCCTGGCATCGCGCCGCTTCAATGGCAAAGGGCATCAGATTTTCCGATCCAGATGCAGCATTTTCCAGCGCCGCTAATGCCGCCTTGACCTTGGCTTCATCACGCGCGCGCTTTAGCCGTTTCAACTGGGCAATTTGCTGAGCACGCACATCGGCATTGTCAATGCGGCGTACTTGCACTTCTCCATCAGTTGTATCGGTGTCGGCGGTCTCATTTGCAGGCTGATATTTATTAACCCCAATGATCGTTTGGGCGCCTGAGTCGATCTTGGCTTGGGTGATGGTGGCGACCTCTTCTATGCGCAATTTTGGCAACCCGTCTTCTATCGCTTTAGCCATACCGCCCATGGTTTCAATCTCACCCATATGCTGGCGGCATTTATCCGCCAGATCACGTGTCAGACGTTCAATCAGATAAGAACCACCAAATGGATCAATGACATGCGCCATATTGGCTTCATGTTGCAGATGAAGCTGGGTATTTCGGGCGATCCTAGCCGCGTAATCAGTGGGCAGTCCAAGCGCTTCGTCAAGTGAGTTAGTATGGAGCGATTGCGTTTGCCCTGCCACCGCCGCCGCCGCCTCAATACAGGTGCGCGGCACATTATTAAACACATCCTGCGCGGCCAGCGACCATCCCGATGTCTGGCAATGCGTGCGAAGCATCAATGATTTCGGATTTTTTGGCGCAAAATTCTGCTGCATAATTTCAGCCCATAACAGGCGTGCTGCTCGTAATTTTGCGATTTCCATATAAAAATTCATGCCTGTCGCAAAGAAAAAGGACAAACGTGGCACAAAAGCATCAACATCGAGCCCAGCCGCAACCCCAGCGCGGACATATTCCAGCCCGTCTGCCAGCGTATAGGCAAGCTCCAGATCAGCCGAGGCACCAGCTTCCTGCATATGGTAGCCCGACACAGAAATAAAATTGAATTTTGGCATATGGTCAGCGCAATAGGCAAAAATGTCAGAAATGATCCGCATCGAGGGTGCTGGCGGGTAAATATAGGTATTACGCACCATAAACTCTTTCAGCACGTCATTCTGGATCGTGCCTGTCAAGGCTTCAGGCGGCACGCCCTGGTCTTCCGCCGCAACGACAAATAAGGCTAGAATAGGCA
Organism: Candidatus Puniceispirillum marinum IMCC1322; assembly: GCF_000024465.1. Lineage (NCBI taxonomy): Bacteria > Pseudomonadati > Pseudomonadota > Alphaproteobacteria > Puniceispirillales (SeqCode) > Puniceispirillaceae (SeqCode) > Puniceispirillum (SeqCode) > Puniceispirillum marinum (SeqCode). The sequence goes on from NC_014010.1 coordinate 1,556,585, forward strand.
AAACAGCTCCATTCATCGTCATCGACACACTCATTCGATCAAGCGGAATATCACGGAACAACACATTCATATCCAGAATCGAATCGATCGCAACGCCTGCCATGCCCACATCGTCGGCAACAAGCGGATTGTCCGAATCATATCCACGATGCGTTGGCAAATCGAACGCGACCGAAAGCCCCATCTGGCCAGCCGCCAAATTCCGGCGATAAAAGGCATTGGATTCTTCAGCTGTCGAAAATCCGGCATATTGGCGAATGGTCCAGGGCCGTATCGCATACATCGTTGGATAAACACCACGTAAATAAGGCGCAATGCCCGGCTGTTGCCCGGCTATGTCAGCCATCGACATATCTTGCGGCATAGCCATCGACTCAATATCGATCGCCTCTACCGTATTATAATGCCCACGATACGTGGATGTAGCCCCGCGAAAAGACGCCGCATCAGCAAGGCTTAGTTTGGTAAAGTCAGGAAAATCACGCATCTGTCTGCTTTCCTAACAATAAATCAAGTGCATCAATTAGCGAGCTTTCACCCGTGATATCCGCCGCCGCAACAAATATAATATCTGGCATGAGGGCAGACATATCAGCGCGCAGATCGGCAATAGCTTCAAGTGTGTTACCAATATATATGACCACATCGGGTTTAGCCGCACGAATATCACGCGCTGTATCATCACCAACGACAAGCGTTATCACTGATAATCCGCCAATTGCACATAGCTGATCGCTGTCTTTCTTGAGGGACTGCAATGGCTGATCCATAGTACCCGATGGCAACAGACATATGATACGTGGTTGCCGGGCTAAGGCTTTACGACGAAAGTCTTCGATGATCTGAGCAGGGCGTACAATCAAAGCCCCATCAGCGCCCCAGCCACCAGTGACAATATCAGCGACTGGCACCATGTCAGGTTGCAATGTCACGCCCAGAAACTTGGCGTCACCCGTGACAAGCCTGGCATTAGCTTTCGCCTGTCCTTCGCGGGCCAAATCAGCAAACACATTATCCTTGTAACATGATGATGCGCCACCCTGACTTTCCAACGTCTGGAATGTCGCCCATGCCGCTTTTGCTAGATCATCGGCGCGCGCTTCGATAAAACCCGAACCGCCTGCTGGGTCAATCGCTTTTGCAATACCTGATTCCTCGATCATCAATAATTGCGTCATGCGTGCCAAACGACGGCCACGGACACTTTCGCCCGTCAGAATATCATGCGCAAACCCTGTCAAAGCATCAGCATTACCCAATGCCCCACCTAGCAAAGCTGTTGTTGAGCGCAGTATATTCACATCCTGATCCAAAAGACTGAACATCCGTAACGACGGGGCCGCATGTAAACGCAGACGATACTGATCAGGGTCAAGACCAAGAGCTGCAACAATGCCCGCCCAGCCATGTCGAACTGCCCGGCACTTGGCAAGGCCAGCATATAGATCAGCAGGCAAGGCGATGGTCACTTCGATCAGCGCGGCGATCGTCGCAGGGGCAATACCCGCCTCCATGGCACGCCGCATGATATCGGTAACCGATGATAGAATGATCGCCAATTCATTGACCGCCGTGACACCCTTATTATGCCAATGCCATCCATTGACCGCAAAAATAGATGTTGGTATTTGTGTAGCCGCGCGGTTAGCAAGCGCAAAGCCAGCCGCCAGTATGACATCCGGATCGGCATCTCCTTCTGCCACAAAGGGATCTAATCCGGCATGCAGATTGGCCTTGCTGATATCACCGTCAATATGTGCGATAAATCTGTCCACCAGCTGATACGTGCTGGCACCGCTATCTAAATGCACACCGACAGCGGGCAGCATGATGCCATCGAACAGCCTGCCAAAGTCAATCTGTTCATCCTTATCCGCACGAAGCCAAAGCGATGTTGCGCCCTGTTCGACATCATCAATTATGCACTGGTTGATGGCTTTAACATCGCCACTTATGTGCAATGGTTGGCGTACATCCCATCCAAATGCCACCCGCTGGGCTGGGTCCTGTGACAGACGTCGCACGCTTGTCGCCATATCGCCAGCAAGCTGGGCTGAACCACCGTCATAAAGGGCGTCAATAATCAGACCGTCTTCGTCATGACGTCGCAAGCTATCCACCGATGCGTTCCGAAGCATTTTTTCAACCGCAGCAACCCAGTCATCACGAGAGGCTGGGGGAAAACAATTATCAACTGATGACATGATATGCCTTTGTCTCATATAGTTCTCAGCAAAGCTAACAGTCACGATTGGTCAAATCAAGGATGCCCATGACCCCGAGCCGTAATACCCCAAACAGCAATTTTCGGCACCCCCCTAAAGCGCATGACGTGGCCATAGACCGCTGGATTATGGGTTTGCTCATTCTTGTGACAGTAATACGGAGCCTCGCTATCTTGATCAGCCCCTTGGAACTGGGTGTTGACGAAGCGCAATATTGGGCATGGAGCCAAAAACCCGATTTCGGATATTTCACCAAACCCCCTCTTATTGCCTGGATCATAGGACTGTCATATGCCCTGTTTGGACATGAAGTCTGGGCCGTACGTCTGCCAGCGCCATGGCTTCATCTTCTGACCACAATCATATTATGGCGAACGGCAAGCTGGGTAGCGGGACCTAGTGCGGGACGCTGGGCAGCCATTATATGGATTGCCCTACCCATCATTTCGGTTGGTAGCTTTGTCATGTCAACCGATACACCGCTTTTGCTGGCGCTGAGCGTAGCCTTGATGATGGTCATTGGTATTCTGCATAATCGGTTTGACCCGTTTCAAGGCATGTTTATCTGTGGCCTGGCTGTTGGCGTTGGCTTTCTGGCAAAATATGCGGCCATATATTTTCTGGCGGGCATCCTTTTATGGGCTCTATGGAACCGACTCGCAGGGACGATCAATGCCATCAGCATCCGGCATTTATGGCTCTTTGGTCTTGGCATGATCATCGCTGCCAGCCCAAATATAATATGGAATCTAACCAATGATCTCACCACTGTGCGGCATCTTGGTGATAATGCCAATATTGCCAAACAAAGTTTTGATCTAGCCAAAGTTGGCGGCTTTATGCTGGGTCAACTTGGCGTTGCGGGCCCTGGTATCTTCATACTTATGCTGGGCATTTTGCGCCCCCCTTTCAGCGCCGGCTCAAAAAGGCTGATGATATGTCTGAGCCTGCCAGTATTGGGCTTGATGAGCATTCAGGCCTTTATCAGCGATGCCAATGCAAACTGGGCTGTTGCCAGCTATCCGGCGCTAACCGTCTGGCTGGCGTGCTGGATCGCCCAGACAAATAGGTGGCGCTGGGGACTATTGGCCAGCGGCATCAACGTAGCCATTGCGATCATCATTATCAGCGCCAGCATGGCCGGCAGTCTTGGCGTTTTGACCCCCGCATCCGATCCGCTTCGCCGATTGCGGGGGTGGCAAGCACTGGCCACCGATATAAACGCCGCCTTGGAACAGCATGATGCCAAACTCTTGGTCGCAGATAGACGTGCTACAGCAGCATTGATGGGATGGTATTTTCACAATAGTGACATTGATATTGCCATATATGACAGTGATGGTATTCCCGGCAATCATTACGAACGCAACCACGCCTTTGGCCGTGCGGTGACTGGCACGCGTGCGCTTATCGCTGTTGATGGGCGCGCGCAACCACCGGCCTTGCCACAGGTGAACTGGCAGGCCAACTCTTCAATCTCCGAACATGTGATTTCAAATAACCGTAGCCGCAAGCTATTTATATTTGCTGGTACGCAGACGCCTTAGTACCCCAACGTACAACCCAGTCTTACAACCCAGTCTTGCTTTTTGTGATCTGTTCAAAGATCGCCAATGTTTCAGGGCTGACATGATGTTCAACCCCCTCGGCATCTTCTTCGGCGATCTCGGCAGACACGCCAATCGTTATCAGAAAATCACGGACAACGCGGTGTCTGTCTTGGCTTCGCTTGGCCAGATTCTTTCCGGCCTCAGTCAGAAAAATAGACCGATAGGGTTTACTTTCAACAAGCTCAGCACGTTGCAGACGTTGAATGATGGCATTGACTGTCGGGCTGGTAACACCAAAACGCGCAGCCAGATCGACTGTACGCGCTTCACCCGTTTCCTTGATAAGCTCGGCAATCATTTCGACATAGTCTTCAGCCACCTCGCTTTGGTGCGCACGGCGGATGCGGTCAAACTTTGCCGCACTTGTTGCTACATCATTTTGGTCATCTTCATGCGTCATGGGAAACCAAATCCTCCATGGCGAAAGTTAAAACATTCCTCACAATTTAGCCACACCAAAATTTGTTGAAGCCTTTTATAATTTTTAAGATAATCGATTATTCAGCCAACGAGCTTGCGCCGCTTTCTAGGCTTATATAGGATGGCGACATACATCAAATAGACGCCCTCAGATCATGACAGTGTGTCTAACAAACCTCGATGAAAGACAGCTATGGATAAGGCCACCCAAACTGAATTAGAAGCGGCAGCATTTCGTCGCCTTGTCGCGCATTTGCAGGATCGAACCGATGTCCAGAATATCGATATGATGAATCTGGCTGGGTTCTGTCGGAACTGCATGTCGCGCTGGTATCGCGAAGCCGCCGAAGCCGATGGCATAACCCTTAGCGATCCTGAAGCCCGAAAATTAATTTACGGGATGGATTACGCCACATGGAAAGCCACCTACCAAACCGAGGCCAGCCCTGATCAACTGGCAAAAATGAAACAATCCCATGACCATGAAAAGAAGGACTGATCCATGTCAGCAAACCCATGTCTGTAATCCCCGGCACCGGTGCGGGCGCCGAACAGCTCACCCAGTTTATTGAGCGTATTGAACGTCTGGAAGAAGAAAAACGTGCCCTTATGGCGGATATCAAAGATGTCTATGCCGAAGCGAAAGCCACCGGATTTGAACCAAAAATCATGCGGCAGATTGTGCGCATGCGGGCCATGGATCGCGACCTACTTAGTGAGCAGGATGCGCTTCTCGACACCTATCGTGACGCACTTGGCTTGCGCTAGCGCATGGGGTGATCGCTGCGATGGATAAATTTGGCGATCGCCTTGCCGAGGCAAACAGACAGACACAAACACCGCTATGCATGGGCATTGATCCGCATGTAACGATGATACCTGCGCTATTTGGCAATGCCGCCGCCGAAGCTGGAAGCGACGAAGCTCTATCTACTATTGCGAATTTCTGCGATGCCTGTGTAAAGGCGGCAACAGGCCGTGTGCCAGCTATCAAACCGCAAGCTGCTTTTTTTGAAATGCAGGGGCCAAAAGGCATGCAGATTCTGCAAGATCTTGGTCATGCGGCGATTGATGCCGGTCTGCTTGTTATCATGGATGCCAAACGCGGCGATATAGGCAGTACATCAACCGCCTATGCCAAAGCATGGATCGGACATGACGCCCTGTTTCCATCCGATGCTCTGACCATCAATCCTTGGCTTGGCATTGATACACTTGAACCATTCATCAATCAGGCTGACGCTACCCATAGCGGCTTGTTCATCTTAAACCGGACAAGCAATCCGGGGGCGGGCGATCTTCAGGATCGCATGGTTGATGATAAGCCTCTCTATATGCATCTTGCCAATATGCTAGCGCCAATTGCAAGCACCCGAATTGGCACATCCGGCTGGTCATCAATCGGTATTGTCGCTGGGGCAACTTGGCCTGCCGAAGCCAACGCATTGCGAGACACTTTACCAAACACACCTTTTCTGGTTCCCGGCTTTGGGGCGCAAGGCGCCGGTGCCGAGAAAGCGCTAGCTGGTCTGGTGCGAAGCCAAGATCACTGGCAAGGTGGTTTGATCAATAGCACCCGCGGGCTGATATTCCCCGAATCGGCGCGCGACGCTACATCCATTGATGTATGGCATAACGCCATTTTGGCTAAAATTGACGCGGATAAACATCTGCTCAACAGCATTTAACCAAAAAAGAAACGATTTCTTTACCTCGCTCACGCAAACGTGAACCAAACACCCCATAATTATCATTTATGATGCTTGTATAAGGTCATTAAAAAGCAACAAAATATATGAATTGTTTTATGTGGTCATAGAGCAGATTAATGTTGAATATTGTGGGTGAAACCTATGGCAAAAGATACTAAGTCTGTAAAGTCGTCAGAAATTGAAAATTCCGAAAATGGTGAGGCTCTGGCTCCCAGCGCACCATTGCGTGAAATAAAAGAGGGTGAGCTAGTCTGGTACAATGAACGCAAAGGCTATGGTTTCGTTAAGATTGACGATACCGAAATCTTTCTGCACCGATCAACACTTGATCGATTTGGTTTGATACGGCTTTTGACTGGCGATCGGGTGAGCGTGTCTCTCACAGAAAACGAACATGGAAAAGTCATTCAGGATTTGCTGACTGTTGAACGGCCAGTTAGTCCGGCACCGCCAATGGCGTCAGCACCTGCAGATGATGAAGTGCGCGCTGTGGTCAAATTTTTCAATGATGTTCGTGGCTATGGCTTTGTCACGGCCGAGAATATTGACGATGATGTTTTCGTCCATTCCCGTGTGCTTAGCGATTGCGGTTTCCACTCACTTCTGCAAGGACAGAAGCTACTGGTGAAAGTTGACGATTCTGGTCGCGGCCCTCAGGTTCAGGCCGTTCGGTTGCTCAACGAATAAAACTCTGTTACTCCAGCTAAAGGCCAACGTTACTGGCTCTTAAGGCCGGAGGCGTATGATGTCACTATTTTCTAAGCCTAGCGCATGGATCATAATCCTGCTGGCCGGATCGGCGATGGTTTCCGCAACGCTGGGAATTCGCCAGGTCTTTGGTCTTTTTGTCCTGCCTGTCTCAAGCGAACTTGGCGGCGGCTTGCAGTTTTTCTCGCTTGCCATTGCCTGCCAGAATATTGTGTGGGGCATATCATCACCATTCTTTGGCGCTGTTGCGGATAGGTATGGAGCCTGGCGTGTGGCGGCATGTGGTGCTTTGCTCTATGCCATCGGCCTGCTATCAATGGCATTATATGTGACCGAAGCGGGCGTGCTTATTGGCCAGATTTTCATTGGCATGGGATTGGGTAGCGCTGGCATTTCGATCGCTGTTGGCGCGGTTGCCCGCGCCGCTCCACCGGAAAAACGGTCATTAGCGCTTGGCCTCGTCACCAGCTTTGGCTCCTTTGGCCAATTTGCGCTTGTCCCCTTCACCCAGGAATTGATGTCAAACTATGGATGGCAAACAGCGCTTATCATTTTATCCGTGATCATGGCTTCAATGGTTGCCATGTCACTTGGCTTGCGCGGCGATGGCCAGTCAGACCAAAGCAAAGCTAGCGTTTCAGATATTGCACATTTGACGGCCACCAGTGCATTGCGAAGTGCGGTTTCTAGCCGTGACTATATCCTGCTGACCACTGGCTTTTTTGTTTGTGGGCTTCAATTAGTTTTCATCACCACACATTTACCAACCTACCTTGCTGATGCTGGAATTGGTCTTGAGGTGGCTGGTTGGGCGCTGGCGCTGATTGGTTTATTCAATATAGTGGGTGCCTTCATTTGTGGCTGGCTTGGCGGCATAACATCCAAGAAAAACGTGCTGGCAAGTGTCTATTTATTGCGCGGTCTTGCCATAGCTGCCTTTATCTTGACGCCTGTCACGCCAGTCTCGGTATTGCTCTTTGGCGCGGCCATGGGGCTTTTATGGCTAGGCACAATACCCCTGACTAGTGGCCTGATTGTGGTTTTCTTTGGCCCCAAATATTTGAGTATGCTCTATGGCGTTGTTTTTCTCTCTCACCAGATCGGCTCATTTGTCGGCGCGTGGGTTGGTGGCCTCTGGTATGATGCCTATGGTAATTATGAAGCCATGTGGTGGCTGAATGTCGGCTTTGCTGTCTTTGCCTTTATTATAAACTGGCTGATCCGTGAGCCAGTTTCCAAAGCACCTGCTTTTGCCGCTGGCTAGCTTTGCTCGCCAAGCCAGCGTTCAGCATCAAGCGCGGCCATACATCCCATACCTGCCGCGGTTACAGCTTGCCGGTAAATTTTATCGACACAATCACCGGCGGCAAAGATACCATCTACAGATGTGCGTGTGCCGCCCTTTTCCGCAATGATATAGCCTTCATCATCAAGCTCGACCGCCTCTTTAAAAGCGGCTGTTGCTGGATCATGTCCGATAGCAACAAACATACCATGGACAGCAATTTCTTTATCAGCTTCGCCAGTTGTTGAGGCCAAACGGACACCCGTTACGCCGCCATCATCTCCCAGAACTTCGGCAACTTCACGATTCCATTCAACGCTGATATTGTCCTTTTTAAAAAGGCGGTCCTGCATGATCTGTTCAGCGCGCAAACTATCGCGGCGATGTACTAGTGTGACCTTATTACAGATATTCGCTAGATACAGTGCTTCCTCAACCGCCGTATTACCGCCGCCAATAACAGCGACGTCACGTCCTTTATAAAAGAACCCATCACAGGTGGCACAGGCTGATACGCCGCGGCCATTAAAGGTTTGCTCGGAGTCAATACCCAGCCAGCGTGCCTGCGCACCGGTTGCCAGAATCACCACATCGGCGGTCATTGATGCGCCTGAATCCAAACTTATACGAAACGGACGTGTGCTGGCATCGATGGTCGTCACAAGATCATAGATCACCCGTGCCCCCACATTTTCGGCCTGGGTCTGCATTTCGGTCATCAACCATGGTCCCTGAATAACATCGGCAAAACCCGGATAGTTTTCTACATCGGTGGTAATTGTCATCTGCCCACCGGGTTGTAATCCAGCGATAATCACAGGTGAAAGATTGGCGCGTGCCGTATATATCCCGGCACTAAGGCCCGCAGCGCCAGCGCCAATAATAACAACATGTTCATGGGTAGATGATGATGCAGACATGTAACTTCTCTTTTCGACAGAAAATAAGGATGATGATAAGCCCTGACGGGGTGTTATTTTCGGTTTTACATGCTAGCCTTGCTCAATGATTTATCCAAGATCAATTCGTAATTGTTATCGTCTTCTGACCCTATTTTTTGCTCTTGTTATGTCAGCAACAGGTGCCACCACCCTGCATGCGCAATCGACCAGCCCCTTTTTCGTAATTAATGGCGCTGATGTTATTTCGGGTTATCCGCTTGAGGGGCATTTAATCATGGCGCGGACCGCGCCAGATCATAAAGTCACCTTAGATGGCACACCTGTCACCGTTGCTGATGATGGCTTATTTGTCATTGGTTTTCACCGTGACTCTGATGATGACACTACACTCAGCATAACGGATGGCAATGGTTCAATCTCAACCACGATCCTGTCACCCGCCCAGCGCGACTATAATATCCAGCGCATTGACGGGTTGCAAAAATCAATGGTGACACCGCCGCAAGAGGTGCTTGACCGGATCAGGGCTGATTCCAAAAAAGTGCGCGAAGCGCGCGTTGTGCCAGCCCCAACAGGGGATTTTTGGCGCGGTCTTGACTGGCCGGTTCTGGGGCGTATCTCTGGGGTTTATGGCAGTCAGCGTATCTTAAACGGCAAACCCCGGGCACCGCATTATGGCATTGATATCGCGGCGCCATTGGGCACACCTGTCCATGCCCCTGCCAGTGGTACAATTACACTTGCCTATGATCTATATTTTTCGGGTCTGACGGTGATTTTGAATCATGGGCTTGGCGTTAATTCAACCTTTTTGCATTTAGATGAAATGGCTGTACGCGTTGGTGATAAAGTTGAACGTGGGGGGGTGATAGGTACGCTTGGCTCGACAGGTCGTTCAACTGGCCCCCACTTGGATTGGCGAATTGACTGGCAGGGGCGCCGGATTGATGCGGCGTTAATAGCAGGCCCAATGCCAGATTTACCTGAGTCATAGGTTACAATGATGCAATCAAAGCCTGTCATTTTCATTTTTGGTCTTGGCTATGTCGGGGTGCGGCTTGGGCATATGCTGGCGGAACAAGGCTGGCATGTAAAAGGCACCACCCGTGACCCTGCCAAACTATCAAGGCAAGCGGCCGCTGGCTGGGGCATTTTTCCTTTTAGCACAGACAGACCCCTGGTTGATCCCAAAGCTGCCCTTAAAGATGTTGATGCTGTTCTGACAACCATCACCGCGATTGGAGGCACAGATCCAGTTCTGGATGCGCATGGCGATCTACTTGTGGATTTTAATGGCTGGAGCGGCTATGTCTCGGCTACCTCGGTCTATCCTGATCAGCCTGATGATTTCTGCTATGAAGACACCCCGCCAGCCCCTGCCACCGAACGCGGCAAGGCCCGCGTAATTGCCGAACAACGCTGGCAGGACATGCTGAACAGCGAAATATTCCGTGTTGCGGGCATTTATGGCCCTGGGCGCAGCCCCTTTGATGGGCTTCGCAATGGCACCGCCCGCATTATCACCCGCGAAGGCCAGGTATTTAACCGCATCCATCTTGATGATATCTGCCGGATCATTATCGCGGCCATCAAACAACCACGTCCAGGACGCATCATCAATCTGGCTGACAACAAGCCTGCCCCGCAAGGTGATGTCGTGCGATACGCCGCCAAGCTTATCAACCTTGCACCGCCAGAACCGCAAACCCTCGAGCAGGCGAATCTTAGCCCGATGGCGCGCAGCTTTTATGTCTCACGTCGCAAGGTAGGGTCGCGCGTCATCAAACCCGAACTTGGTATTGATTTATTATATCCTGACTATGAAAGCGGCTTACGCGCTATTCTGAATGCCGAACAGACAGACGATTCCTAGACGATTTAACCGATCACCGGATCAAGGCTATGATCTGCATATCGGCGTGCCATGGCTGCTAATGACATAGGCTGAATGCGCGTAGCATTTCCTGCCGTGCCAAACCGTTCAAAGCGATCAATACACAGGGTCTGCATCGCCTCCATTGCTGGTTTCAGCACTTTGCGCGGATCAAATTCGGAACGGTTTTCGGTTGTCACCTTACGCATCGCGCCTAGCATCGCCAACCGGCAATCAGTATCGATATTGACCTTGCGCACACCATGTTTGATGCCACGCTCGATTTCAGCTATGGGCACACCCCAGGTTTGTGGCATTTCACCGCCATGAGCATTGAAAATATCTTGTAATTCTTGCGGCACACTTGAAGAGCCATGCATCACCAGATGAACATTAGGAAGCCGCCGGTTGATTTCCTCAACCACATTCATCGCCAGAATGTCACCATCAGGTTGGCGGGTAAATTTATAGGCACCATGGCTTGTGCCCATCGCAATAGCCAGTGCATCAACCTTAGTCTGCGCCACAAAATCCACTGCTTGATCAGGATCTGTCAGCAACTGGTCTTCAGATAATTTACCGGTCGCACCATGCCCATCTTCTTGTTCGCCTTCACCTGTCTCAAGCGAGCCAAGCACGCCAAGTTCACCTTCGACCGACGCGCCAGCATAATGTGCCATTTCGGTGACCCGGCGGGTAATATCCATATTATAGTCATAGCTGGCTGGCGTCTTGGCATCAGCTTCAAGCGAGCCATCCATCATCACCGAGGTAAACCCATATTGAATAGCGGTCATGCAGGTCGCTTCATTGTTACCATGATCCTGATGCATACAGACCGGAATATGCGGGTACATCTCTGCCAGCGCTTTGACCATCGCCTGCAACATGATGTCGCCAGCATAGGCTCGTGCGCCCCGACTTGCCTGAATTATCACCGGGGCATCGACTTTATCAGCCGCCTGCAGGATCGCCAGACCCTGTTCCATATTATTAATGTTGAAAGCTGGAACGCCGTAGCCATATTCGGCCGCGTCATCAAGAAGCTGTCTTAACGAAATCAACATTTCATGTTCTCTCCGGTTCGGTTATTTAGTTATGAATGATAACCAATTATTACGTCAACTTCATTCATTGATCCAAAGATAAAAGCAACACGTTCATGTAAGTCTTGGGGCTGTATGTCTAAAATCGAATCCGTGCCGTTGGTCGCCTTGCCACCTGCCTGCTCAACCAGCATAGCCACTGGATTAGCTTCATAAACCAGCCGCAATCGCCCCTGAGAATATCCATCTCGGCAATCGGCTGGATACAGGAACACCCCACCACGGCGAAAGATCCGCCAGGCATCCGCAACTAGTGAACCAACCCAACGCATATTATAGTTTCGTTTTAGTTCACCATCACGGCCATCAAGACACGCATCAATATAGGCTTTTACCGGCGCATGCCAATGTCGCTGGTTCGAGGTGTTAATGCCAAATTCCTGTGTATCTGCAGGCATTGCCACCTGCCAACCCATGTCGCAAAAAAAGCCATCATCATCCATCTGAAATGCCAGCACACCATCACCCAGCGTTAAAAGCAAGGTTGTCTGCGGCCCATATACAAAAAATCCGGCAGCAAGCTGGTTACGCCCACATTGCAAGGAGCCGCCTGCGGCAGGCATGATCGAAAAAATAGTGCCTATCGAAACATTCGTATCAATATTTGACGAACCATCAAGCGGGTCGCTGGCGACAATCAGTGTGCCGTCAGCATGAAGCGGAATGGGCGTATCCTGTTCTTCGGACAGATATATAGCCACCCCTGCAGTATGTAACTGTGCTGTAATCTCGTCATCAGCTAAAACATCTAGTGCTTTTTGATCATCACCATCGGCATTTGCGCTGCCTTTGATGGCACCAAGATTAGCAGCTTTATCAGGTGTCCGGATCAGCTTAGAAATCGCCGCCGCTGCTCGTGCCAGACCATTTACCGCGCGGGCGACGTCAGCATCTATGTCTGATTGTGCAGCATGCTGTTTCAAAACCGCATCAAGATCCTGCATCAACCTCTCCATTCAATAAAATGCGCCCGACACCTGTTGGAGCCGGGCGCAAGATGTTTCACTTTACCTTCAGGTCTATTCGCGATTTCCAAATAGACGCAAGATAAACAAGAACATATTGATAAAATCAAGATACAGCATCAAAGCACCAAAGATCGATTTCTTATTTGACTCTTCACTGCTGTCTCCCGCCATATACATAGCCTTGATACGCTGTGTATCCCATGCGGTTAGACCAGCAAAGATCAAAACACCTGCTACTGAAATCACGAATTCCAGCTGGCTTGATGCCATGAAAATATTCACCACAGATGCGATAATCAGGCCAAACAAGCCAATGACCATAAACGAACCCATCGCTGACAAGCTACGCTTTGTTGAATATCCGTAAAGGCTGAGACCCGCAAAGGCTCCGGCTGTAATGAAGAATGCCCGTGCCACGCTAGCGCCTGTGTAGACAAACAGGATTGATGCAAGCGAAAGCCCCATTAAGGCACCATAAATATAGAACATGTTACGCGCCTTGGTTGCCGACATCGCGTTCATGCGCGCTGAAAGCCAGAACACCATGCCCAATGGTGCCAGCATCACAACCCATTTTAAGGGAGTGCCATAAACCAGCTGGCCCACAGCAGGTACGGTCATAACCGCCCATTTCATGGCAAAGGCGAAAAAGCCAGTCAGCAACAATGCCGTGGTCATGTGATTATACACACCCAGCATATAGCTTCGAAGCCCTGTATCAATTTGCGCGGATTGCGCCGCGGCTGTATTCATAAATCTGTTGTCTTGCATTTTGTTACTCCCAAAATGGTCAGAATGTATTTAGAAGATAGTCATACGGCCAGCTATTATCAAGCTATTAAGCCGATGCAGTTTCAGTTGTTTTTGCTTTCTTGTGACGAGGAATCCGCTGGGATGCCGATTTTAATTGTCCGCATGCCGCAAGAATGTCGCGGCCACGAGGTGTTCGTACTGGTGATGCGTAGCCTGCCTTTAAAACACGCTTGGCAAAGGCATCTATACGGTCACCTTTGGAACAGACATATGGGCTGCCTGGCCAGGGGTTAAAGGGAATCAAATTAAGCTTAGACGGAATGCCCTTTATGAGCGCTAGAAGCTGGCGACAATCCTCATCACTGTCATTAATACCATCAAGCATGACATATTCCCATGTGATCCGGCGCGCATTCGAAAGTCCCGGATAATTTCGGCATGCTTCGATCAAGGCGGCAAGCTTGTATTTGCGGTTGATCGGCACCAGCTCGTCGCGCAATTCATCACGTGTTGCGTGAAGCGAGATAGCCAGATTAACGCCCAGCTCTTCGCCTGCCCGTTTGATTTCAGGCACCACCCCCGATGTCGATAATGTGATCCGGCGCTTTGATACCGCGACGCCTTCGCCACTCATGATGATGCGCATCGCCTCGGCAACATTTTCATAATTGAAAAGCGGTTCACCCATCCCCATCAAGACAATATTCGTCAGCCTGCGACCATTTCGTCCGGCTGGCCAGTCAGCCAATTCATCCATGGCCAGCATGACCTGGCCACAAATTTCATCTACGGTCAGATTACGCACCAGCTTCTGGGTGCCTGTATGACAAAAACTGCAAGTCAACGTACAGCCAACCTGCGATGAAATACATAAAGTACCGCGTGTCTTATCCGGGATATAAACAGCCTCAGCTTCGTTACCATCAGGAAACCTTAACAGCCATTTAATCGTGCCATCTTTTGAATTCAGACGTTGCGATACGGCGGGACGGTCGGCCTTATACATAGTCGCCAGTTGTTCGCGCACGGGCTTGCCAAGATCAGACATTTCGTCAAAATTTGTCAAACCATGTCGCCAAACCCAGCGCCAAATCTGTTTGGCGCGAAACTTCGGCAAGCCAGCGGCGATAATTTGTTCTTCAAGCGCGGTCTGCGAAAGCCCAAGCAGATTTATGCGTTGGTCGGCGTCAGAAACAGGTGGCACGGTCTGATCGGTCACTTGCAGGTCTTATCTATAACTGATTTGGTTTTGGTAAATCCGGACAATGAATAAGTGTCTGTGGTGACTGTTCCACGGCTGGATGTGCCAATGATCGACATTGTGGTACCACGTTTCATCGCCGTGATCATCGCATCGTCATCTTCTTCGCTTTCGGCATAGGCGCGATCTTCGATTGTGAATAAGGTAAATTTGCGCTTATCAATTTTGACTGTCACATCCGATTGTTTTTTGTAGTTGTAACCGGCAATGACCTGAACCACATTTCGCTCGGCTTTGCCTGGTCCATGCGAAACAAAAATACGCGTTTCGCCACGATTATCAGGGTCATATTTACCAGCGCTTTTTTTCGGAGCGCTACTTATAAAGCAAACACGAACACCGTTATCATTATAACGATAGGCACCCCAATCTTTTGAAACCAGCATTTCAATCGGCTCTGATGCTGCTATTGATGGTGTGACAGCAGTCAAAAATATACCGAGAAACGGCACCAGCCACAGCATCTTAAAAAATTGATTAGTCCCTTTATTCATCTTTTCCGATATCCCCATATCCTTGGTTAATTTAGCGGTCAGGAAACTTGCCTGAATCGATAGCCCAATTGAACGAATCAATTATGGCAAAATTAGTGGCCCTCAACAGGCAACCACCACCTATAGCAAACATATTGTCTTCCGTGTGTTTTACGGCAGGTAGCAGAGCGATGCAAAGATTTTCAGAACCAAACCAGCAAAAAGCCACAACAAAAGCTTTTGTCCTTAAATGACATGACAAATTATTGTGTCTTATGCAGTAACGACTCAGGGTGTTTTAGCTAGCAACGCCCGCACAGATGGCATGATACGCTTGGTAATCTCACTGATTCCGTCTTCATTTGGGTGCATGCCGTCACCCAGATTTAAATCCGGCACCATCGCCACACCATCAAGAAAAAACGGATAGAAAACCACATCACCGCGTGCCGCAAGACGTGTATAGACCTGGTCGAAATCATCAACATAATCGGTGCCAAAATTCCGTGGTGCCTGCATCCCCGCCAGAAGCACGGCCATATTCTCGGCCTTAAAGCGATTGATAATCGCCTCCAGATTGCGATAGGTGGCATCAGGGTCAAGCCCACGGAGCAGATCATTACCCCCAAGCACGATGATGGCCGCATCTGGATTATCAGCCAATGACCAGTCAAGCCGTGCCAAACCGCCTGCTGTTGTATCGCCAGACACGCCTGCATTGATCACTGATACCGCAACGCCATCCTGCAAAAGTGCCTGCTGCAACATCTCGGGAAACGCCTTGCCTTGCGGCAATCCATGGCCTGCCACCAACGAGTCACCAAGCACCAGAATACGCACCGGCACATCATCCGCAGCTACCGTCTGTTTCAAGCCAAAACCAAAGCCAGCCATAAACACAAACAGAAGTATCATTACCGACTGGTAAAAAAAGCGCACATAACGATTGATAAAGCCCAAATTCAGCACCATATCTTTATTCAGAATTCAATATCATAGGCTGTGACGCCTATCATACAATTAACTAGTTACTATGAAATGGGGACTCATAGCATCATTGTCCATAGCATCACTGAATTGCAAACCGATCAGGATCAATAAAATTTCACCAGAAGCATTTTAAAGCCCTATCATACACCAACGCGAACACAATCCATCAACGCCCATTTGACCAGAACACCAAGGACGCTATATGACCAATCTTCAGGACAATTCAACTAGCATTACGCCCACCCCCGTGATTGATCTAGATAATGCCCAGCTTAGCTTTGGCGAAAAAGCCAAACGGGTCGATGTGTTAAAAGGTATCAATCTGTGCATTGACGCTGGGGAAACAGTCGGCGTATTGGGAGCCAGTGGCGCCGGTAAAACTAGCCTTTTGATGGTCATGGCTGGGTTGGAAAATGTCACCGGCGGTACCATAGCATTAGCCGATTATGACATTACAAATATGCCTGAAGATGCCTTGGCCGCATTGCGCCGTGACAAAGTCGGCATTGTTTTTCAGGCATTCCGCCTGATTGCGTCTATGACAGCCTTGCAGAATGTTTCGATTCCGCTTGAACTAGCTGGCAACAGCGATGCAACGGCACGCGCTAGCGCGGCGCTGGAGTCAGTCGGCCTTGGCCACCGGCTACATCACTTACCTGATCAGATGTCAGGAGGCGAACAGCAACGCGTCGCCATTGCTCGTGCAATAGCCCCCAACCCCCGCATCCTGCTAGCTGATGAACCAACCGGAAATCTTGACAGCACAACAGGCGAAAAGGTAATCAAAACCCTGTTTGAAAGCGCTGCAAATGCGGGTGCTGCCTTAGTGCTGGTGACACATGATGCTGGCCTCGCGGCACGCTGTAGCCGCATCATCCAAATTGAAGATGGCAAGCTTGCTGCAGACAGCAAACAGAAAGCTGCAGGCTAACATCATGATCCCCGATACAGACATCACTATCGCAGATAGCGCATCAAGCTGGACACTGGCTTGGCGATTTGCACGCCGTGAGATGCGCGGTAGCCTGCGCCGGTTCCGGGTGTTTCTAGGCGCTTTGCTGTTAGGTGTCGCCGCCATCGGGACGGTCGGGTCAGTTGCCGATGCCATGCGCAATGGCATTGCCAATAATGCACGTGTTTTGCTGGGTGGTGATATTGAGCTTAGCAGTCGGCACACGCCGCCTGACGCCGAGATCATATCCATGGCCGAAGATTATGGCACGGTGTCACGTGTGGTGCAGATGCGCGCCATGCTTCAAGCCACGGACCAGCGCAAGCTTGTCGAATTAAAAGCTGTCGATGATAAATGGCCATTGGTCGGTAACGTCGACATTGAAGGCGCATCATCATTATCAGTAGCTCTTGCAGATAAAGGCGTTGTTGCAGACCCGTCATTATTACGCTCCCTTGGCCTTGAAATTGGTGACGAAGCCCGTCTTGGTGATACAACTGTGCGCATTGCGGCCAATCTGGTCACCGAGCCTGATCGATCA
Organism: Candidatus Puniceispirillum marinum IMCC1322; assembly: GCF_000024465.1. Classification (NCBI taxonomy): domain Bacteria; kingdom Pseudomonadati; phylum Pseudomonadota; class Alphaproteobacteria; order Puniceispirillales (SeqCode); family Puniceispirillaceae (SeqCode); genus Puniceispirillum (SeqCode); species Puniceispirillum marinum (SeqCode). The sequence goes on from NC_014010.1 coordinate 1,574,364, forward strand.
ATCAGCTTTGTCAGCTTTGGGCCGCGTGTCTTGGTATCCAAGGACACCCTTGCTGAAACGGGCTTGCAACAACCAGGTTCATTCATCAGCTACAAAACACGCCTCACCCTCGACAACCCCGTTGATAATGCTGCTGTTTACAGTGCTTTGCTTGCGCGGACTCAAAGCACCCATGTCCGTGTACGCAACCTGCTTGATGCGGCGCCTGGATTTGACACATTCATCAATCAAGCCGAAATTTTTCTGGTGCTTGTTGGTTTGACAGCCTTGCTTATTGGCGGCCTTGGCGTTGCTGGTGCTGTGCGCGCATGGCTAACCAGCCGGATGCCCGTAATCGCAACGTTAAAATGTCTTGGGGCGCCATCCAAACTGATTTTTCGCATCTATCTGCTTCAGGTTATGTCGATCGCCATGGTTGGCGTCATAGCGGGCGTGACAGTGGGTGCCGTTGCGCCACTTTTTGCCATCGACATCCTCTCTGGCTATGTGACAGTGCCACTTGATATAACGCTGTATCCCCGACCTCTGCTCATTGCTGCTGGCTTTGGCATCGGCACCTCATTTCTATTTGCTTTATGGCCACTTGCCAAAGCAGAAGAAGTGCGTGCGGCGCATCTGTTCCGTAGCCTGAATGATATGCCAGGCGGTTTGCCCAAGCCACTTTATGTCGGCATCAGCCTGATAGCCGTTATCGCTCTAAGTGTGCTGGCATTTCTGGCCACTGGCAATCTGCTGATGACAGTCAGCTTTATTGGCGGGTCGATCCTGTCGCTTTTCCTGCTGGCCGGGCTTGGTGATGTGATGGTCTTTGTTCTGCGACGGGTGCCAGCCCCGCAAATTGTTCCCGTGCGCCTTGCCTTGTCAGCCATCATTAGACCAGGTTCACCTGTGCGTTCGATGGTCATTGCCTTTGGACTTGGCCTGTCAGTTCTGGTCGCTGTATCGGTAAGCGAGGCTAATCTGAACCGGCAGATTGATGCGCGTGTCTCCGAAGATGCGCCAGCTTGGTTTTTCATCGATATTCAGCCGCATCAGATTGATGCTTTTGAGACTATCGCGAGCAATATTACAGGCATTTCGAACATCACCAAAACGCCTATGTTACGGGGACGCGTATCGGCGCTTAATGGCGTTTTGTCATCAGATATTGATGCGCCATCTAGTGCGGAATGGGTTTTGCGTGGCGATCGTGCCCTGACCTGGTCAGCCACCCCACCGAAAGGCAGCAATATTGTCGAAGGGACATGGTGGCCAGACGATTATAAAGGGCCGCCGCTTGTATCGATGGCCAAGGAAGAAGCCGACGAATTTGGGCTGGTTCTTGGTGATACTATCAGCGTCAATGTTCTGGGGCGTAATGTTACGGCAAAGATTGTCAATTTCCGCGATATTGAATGGCAAAGCTTCAATATAAATTTCCTGTTCGTGCTGTCGCCAGGCGTCCTCGATAAAGCACCGCATAGCTGGATCGCCACAACCGATGCTGTGGATGATGCTGCTACTGACGCGGTCGAACGCGCAGTGACCAATCAATTTTCAAATGTTTCGGCAGTGTCGGTCAAAGAAGCAGTGCGCGTGGCACAACGCGTCATTGGCTTGCTTGGTGGGGCTGTCCAGATCACCGCGCTTGTAACGCTGGTTGCGGGGATTGCTGTTCTGGCCGGCACGGTTGCCAGCACCGAAGCCCAACGCCTTTCGGATAGTGTGATTCTAAAAGTGCTTGGCGCCACCCGATTATCGATCAGCATTGCTTGGTTTCTGGAATATGCCTTCCTTGGCATTCTGGCCGGTATTGCGGCAGCCATCATTGGGTCACTAGCCAGCTATGGTCTGGTTGCCCAGATTTTGAATATCGAATTTGAGCTTGATATCATGCTGGTTCTGATCACCACCTTGGCAGGGGCAGGGGCAACGGCTTTGCTGGGTCTTGCGGGCGCGGTTAAAACCCTTGGCCATAAACCGGGTCCTCTATTGCGCGAAGTTTAGAAGATACAGTTGCGATAGGGCGATCTATCGGCTATGACATGCCTCATGAGCAAGCAAGATATCAAAAAAGTTGTTCTCGCCTATTCTGGTGGTTTGGACACATCGGTCATTCTGCGGTGGTTGCAAGATCACTATAACGCAGAGGTAGTAACCTTTACCGCCGATATCGGCCAGGGTGAAGATATAGAACCGGCGCGCGCCAAAGCCGAACTCATGGGCATAAAGCAAATCTATATTGAAGATTTGCGCGAAGAATTTGTCCGTGACTATGTGTTTCCCATGTTCCGCGCTAATCCGCTTTATGAGGGATGCTATCTTCTTGGCACCTCGATCGCGCGCCCGCTGATTGCCAAACGCCAGATTGAAATCGCGCGTGAAGTCGGTGCCGAAGCTGTATCACATGGCGCCACAGGCAAAGGCAACGACCAGGTTCGTTTCGAACTTGCCTATTATGCCCAGCAGCCTGATATCAAAGTGATCGCACCATGGCGTGAGTGGGATCTTGGCTCACGCACAAAGCTGATTGCTTATGCCGAGCAAAATCAGATTCCCATTCCAAAAGACAAACGCGGCGAAGCGCCATTTAGCGTTGATGCCAATCTGCTGCATATTTCGGCTGAAGGAAAAGTGCTGGAAGACCCATGGGTCGCACCAGAAGAATATGTATTCTCGCGTAGCGTCTCTCCTGAAGACGCGCCAAACAAAGCCACTGAAATCGAAATCACCTTTAAAGCAGGTGATCCTGTCGCCATTGATGGGGTTGAAATGTCACCTGCCGCCCTGCTGACCAAGCTGAATGAACTTGGTGGGGCTAACGGTATTGGTCGGCTTGATCTGGTGGAAAATCGCTTTGTTGGCATGAAATCACGCGGTGTTTATGAAACGCCTGGCGGGACTGTTTTGCTGACCGCACGTCGGGCAATGGAATCAATAACGCTTGATCGGGGTGCCGCGCATCAGAAAGACGAACTGATGCCGCGCTATGCTGAACTTATTTATAACGGGTTTTGGTTCTCGCCTGAACGTGAAATGCTTCAAGCTGCCATCGATAGCTGTCGTGATCTGGTCAATGGTGTCGTGCGGTTGCGCCTTTATAAAGGCAATGTCATTGTAACGGGTCGCAAATCACCTAATTCACTTTATAATGCCGATCTGGTCACCTTCGAAGAAGGCGCTGTTGATTACGACCACAGCGACGCGCATGGCTTTATCCGCCTTAACGCGCTTCGGCTGCGGGTGAATAAGCTAACCCAAGACGGCAAAAATTAGACCTTAATTGCGCCTATTCAGGTACACAGACTTCGCCAACAGTACCATCGCGGTTAACCTGTTTTAATGCGACCGTCCCGGTTGGTGCCAATGCGAATCCTGATTGACGCATGCCTGTTGGACAGGGCGAGACAACAACCCATTCATAAACCGCATTACCGTTACTATGTTCACGGAATTCCTGGACATTATCTGATGTAAATGCTGCCACAAGCCCAACCACTAAAATGAGTCCTAGCATTATCTTTCCTTTGTTTAAGACGGTGTGGTTCGATAGTCTGATAGCCTGTCATTTCGAATAGCAGACTATCGATTCTCTTAATCTAACTTCCAAATATGGCAAAAATCAGCCGCAAAAATGACAGAACCCGCCAGCGATTCTGGCGGATTCAATCATGTGCGGTCATGTCACGACGACATTATGGCTAAAGTTGTGCCGCCACAAATTCCCAATTGACCAGATTATCGAGGAAATTCGACAGGTAATCCGGACGCTTGTTGCGGAAATCGATATAGTATGAATGTTCCCATACATCACAACCAAGCAAAGCTGTCTGACCAAAACATAGGGGATTAACGCCATTTTCGGTCTTGGTGACTTGCAAGCCACCATCAGCATTCTTTACCAGCCAGCACCAGCCCGAACCAAATTGTGACGCGCCCGCAGCTTTAAACGCATCATTAAACGCATCAACACTGCCAAAGCTCTCAACCAGTGCCTTTTCCAGTTCAGATGGCATGGCTGTTTTGCCAGGCCCCATCATCTCCCAGAACTGCATATGGTTCCAGTGCTGTGACGCATTGTTGAATATACCATTCTGCGCCACCGCATCAGCTTGATAAGTGCCGGTAATGATATCTTCGAGTGATTTGTTTTCCCACTCGGTGCCTGCAACCAGTTTATTGCCATTAACGACATAGGCGTTGTGGTGCAGGTCGTGATGATATTCTAGGGTTTCTGCGCTCATGCCAAGTCCGGCTAACGCATCATGTGAATAAGGTAGGTCGGGTAGTGTGAATGCCATATCAGCCTCCGGATGTTACGAGAAATTATTCTAACCCCTTCATACACCTCATTTCATTTTCGATAAACATTAAGATGAAAAAATGTATATAATTCTTATAATAAAATTTGGTGTCCTATGATCAGCAAGATGATGCAAACAGGGGCACCGACAGACAAGAGATGAAGAAGATGACCGAAGACAGCCATAATATTCTGGCCGCACCGCATAAGCCATACATAGCGCCATTCATGGGGATGTTACCCGAAATTGACGCCTCAGCTTTTATCGCCGCAACCGCTGCCATTATTGGCGCCGTGCGCATTGGCAAAAACAGCAGTATCTGGCATCAGGTCACCGTACGTGGCGACAATAACTATATAACTATCGGCGAAGGCACTAATATCCAGGATAATAGCTGCGTTCATATCGACAGCATCACATATCCGACAATCATCGGCAATTTTGTCACTATCGGTCATAGCGCGATTATTCATGCCTGTACGATTGGCGATTATGGCTTTGTCGGCATGGGCGGGATTGTCATGGATGGTGCCACGATCGAAGCTACTGGCATGCTGGCTGCCGGGGCTATGCTGACAGCGGGCAAGACCATTCCGGCTGGTGAATTATGGGCAGGCCGACCAGCCAAGAAAATGCGCGATCTGACAGCCAAAGAACTGACATTCAATCAACGCTCGGCACATCATTATATCGAAGTCGCGCGGGCGCATCGCCTTGGCGAGGATGGCGCACCATTTGATAACATGCATTACCGCCCTTTGCCGCCGCTTGCGAATAAGACGTAATAACTTGAAAATCATACGCACTCGGTGCATGAACAAATGCAACCTGATCTGGAAGACATGATGGAGACAATTTGATGCACTTAAAAAATCCTGCTTTACTGCGATCCGAAGCCTATATTAATGGCGCGTGGGTATCGGCGGCTGATGGGAAAACCTTTGCCGTACATAATCCGGTATCAGGCGAGGTGATTGCACAGGTTGCTGATCTGGGCGCAGCCGAAATCACCGCAGCGATTGACGCATCAGTTCCAGCCCAAAAAGCATGGGCCGCGCGCACCGCCAAGGATCGCGCTGTGGTTATGCGCAAATGGTATGATCTGGCCATGGCGAATGCTGATGATCTTGCTGTGATTCTGACCACCGAAATGGGCAAGCCGCTTAGCGAAGCTAAAGGTGAAATCGCCTATGGCTCCAGCTTTATTGACTGGTTCGCCGAAGAAGCGCGCCGGATTAGCGGTGACGTTCTGGAAAGCCCCATACCTGGCAAGCGCATGCTCACATTGAAACAGCCAATCGGTGTGTTTGGCGCGATCACCCCGTGGAATTTTCCCAATGCCATGATTACCCGCAAGGTCGCCCCCGGTATTGCCGCAGGTTGTGCCTGTGTGCTGAAGCCGGCTGAACAGACACCCCTGTCCGCACTGGCATTGGCGGTGCTGGCACATGAAGCGGGTATTCCTGCAGGCGTCTTGAATATTGTTACTGGTATGGATGCCCCCGCCATTGGCAAAGCCTTGTGTGATGATCCACGCATCCGCAAGATGACCTTTACCGGATCAACCGAGGTTGGCCGTATCCTGATGCGTGAATGTGCTGATACGGTCAAGAAGATGAGCCTTGAGCTAGGTGGCAACGCCCCGCTGATCGTATTTGATGATGCTGATCTTGATGACGCTGTCGAAGGCGCTTTACTATCGAAATTCCGTAATGCAGGGCAGACCTGTGTCTGCGCAAACCGGATTTTTGTTCAGGATGGTATTTATGATGCCTTTGCCAAAAAGCTGACCGAACGTGTTGCCAGCATGAAAGTTGGTGACGGTATGGATGCTGGCGTCGAACAGGGGCCGATCATTGACGAACAGGGGTTTGCCAAAATCGTCGCCCATATCGATGACGCCCGTGCCAAAGGCGCAACCGTTACAACTGGCGGCGTGCCGCATGAGCGTGGCGGCACCTTCTTTGCCCCGACCGTGCTGACCGATATGGATAATTCGATGCAGTTATTCAGCGAAGAAACCTTCGGGCCTGTTGCGGGTCTATTCAAATTCTCCGATGAAGCCGAGGTCATCGCCGCTGCTAATGATACCGAATTTGGTCTGGCGGCCTATCTCTTTACCAAAGATGCCGCCCGCCTGTTCCGCGTCAGCGAGGCGCTTGAATATGGCATTGTTTCGGTCAATACGGGTATTTTCTCATCCGAGGTGGGGCCATTTGGTGGCGTCAAGAATTCGGGTCTTGGCCGCGAAGGCTCAAAATACGGCATTGATGAATTTCTGGAAATCAAATTGCTTTGTATTGGTGACTAGCCTTTGCATCGCAAAAGCAAACAAAAGGCCGGAGCGATCCGGCCTTTTCATACGTGTGATTTGCAAAACTAGCTTTTGCGTAACCGCCGGATCAGGCTGGAAGTGTCATTACGGCCATAGCCATCGGCACTCAGCTCGTCATAATATCCGGCAACAATTTTCGTAACTGGCAACGGGGCGCCATTCTGCGCCGCTTCGGCCAGACAGATCCGCAAATCCTTGCGCATCCAGTCAACGGCAAAACCGAAATCAAATTCATTTGCCACCATCGTATGACCACGATTGACCATCTGCCATGATTGCGCCGCGCCGCCTGAAATCGCCTCCAGCAATTTATCCGTATCAAGACCCGCTTCTGTGGCAAAATTCAGGGCTTCCGACAGACCTTGAACCAGACCGGCGATACAGATCTGATTCGCCATCTTGGCTTGCTGACCCTTGCCAGCCCCGCCCATATGCACAACCCGCGCGCTATAGCATTCGATCACTGGCAAAGCCAAGGAAAAGGCATCATCATCACCACCAATCATCACCGTCAGCTTGCCATTTTCGGCACCAGCCTGTCCGCCTGATACTGGCGCGTCAAGTGACGCAAAATTATGCGCCCGCGCCGCCGCATCAAGTTGCCGGGCGACATCCGCCGATACAGTACTATTATCAATATAGACAGCACCTTCGCGCATCGCGCCAAACGCACCTTCGTCACCCAGCGCCACTGCCAGCGCATCCGGATCATCTCCGACACAGGCAAAAACAAAATCCGCACCAGCCGCCGCCAAGGCAGGCGTTGCCGCCATTGTACCACCATGCTTTTCTACCCAGTTTTTAGCTTTTGATGCTGTGCGGTTATAGACCGTAACCTCATGCCCTGCCGCCGCAATATGCCCCGCCATGGGGAAACCCATAACACCTAGACCCAGAAATGCTACCTTTGCCATTTGACTACCCTTTGATTGTTCTAAAATATTCGTGTTGACGTTGAATTGAACCTAGTCATTTTGCGAATGCTGACTATACTCGGCCTCGTAATGATCGCCTTCGGGTCATCCAATCAAGTGGGAATATCTTACCTCATGACTGTATTGTCCAGCCAGCACGAAATTGAAATACTGATTACCGAAACTGAAATTGAGGCACGCACCAATCAGCTGGCACATATTATCTCGGATCACTATAGCGGCACCGAACAGCTAGTCGTGGTTGGCTTGTTGCGTGGCTCATTCATTTTTATTGCCGATCTTGTGCGCCGGCTTGATTTGCCGGTCGAGGTCGATTTCATGACCGTATCTTCCTATGGCGATAAGATGGAATCATCCCGCATGGTTCGTATTCTGAATGATCTGGATGGGTCAATCAAAGACCGTGATGTGCTGATCGTCGAGGATATCATTGATACGGGCCACACATTATCGCAAGTGCTGAAAATCCTGCAGACACGCCAACCAAAATCAATTGCCATCTGCACCCTATTGAATAAGCCATCACGACGCGAAGTCGATGTTGATATTGACTGGGTTGGGTTTGATATCCCTGATGAGTTCGTGATTGGCTATGGCATCGATTTTGCCCAGCAAGGCCGCAATCTGCCGCATATCGGCATCGTCAAAAAACCCTGAATGTTGCCACCGCTTGAAGATAGCGCGTCAAACATGGCACATAAGATTTAGGACAGAAACGCGTCTTCATAACGATATGTCGAAAGCGGTATCGCGCCCTGATCGGTCACCACCACCTGTTCTTCCAGCTTCACGCCATCACGGCCACCAACCGCCCCGACATAGGCTTCAACACACAATGTCATGCCGACTTCAAAACAGCCGCCATAGCCATGGTGTTCGACATCTTCCGGATAGCGCACAGACGGATATTCGTCACACAGCCCAACACCATGTGCCAGCACACCATAGCGCAAGGCGCGGTATTCTTCGGGCAGCCGATGCGCAATGCGGGTCATATCGGCAAAACGCATACCAGGCTCGATCAGCCCGATATTAGTCATCACATGGTCATAAGCCACCTGGTAAAGATGTTTTTGCGCGTCACTTGGCGAACCATCACCCACCAGCCATGTACGCGAAATATCGCAACAATAACCATAGGTACCCACAAGATCAGTATCAAAGGCCATCAGATCGCCATCCTGCATGATGCGCGGGCCACATTCCTGAAACCACGGATTGGTGCGTGGGCCCGATGACAGGATCCGCGTTTCAATCCATTCACCCCCACGCTTGATATTGCCCGCGTGTAATGTTGCCCATAATTCATTTTCACTGATGCCGGCACGCATTTCATCACGCATTTCTTCAACTGCTAATTCGCATGTGGCAATTGCACAGCGCATGGCATTCAGCTCATTCTCATTCTTGATCGAACGTCCATGCTCGGTCAGCACCTGCCCTTCAAGCACCTCGACGCCAAGCCCCACCAAAGCGGCATAGCCAAGATTTTCCATTTTATCGACAGCCAGACGTTTATTGCCTGGCGCATAATGATGCATGATGTCGAGCATCTGATCGGCAAAAGCTTTCGCCGCCTCAGCGGTTCTGTCACCTGTTTCAAAATAAAAGAAACTAGCGCCACCACGAAGTTCCCCCACCAGCGGTAAATGCGCCGATAGATGTTCACAGTTATGAAAATCCCACAGAATCATCTTACCTTCGGGCGGTACAAAACAGGCACGCGCCATATTATGCGACGTCCATAACTGCATATTGGTCGCGTCGGTTGCATAGCGGATATTCAGCGGGTCAAACAGTAACAGACCAGCGCAATCATGAATGCGGATCTGCTGTTGCAAACGCTCAAGACGATAGGCCCGCAACGCAGGCATATCTGGTGCGGTGAGCCCGAGTTGTTTCCATTCTTCAAAAGCCAAAGCCGTTGGGCCTATTTCCACCCGGTCATTATCATCAGGCGTATTATCCGGTTTCAAATGCAAACGCCGCGTCGGATCAATCTTGCGGTTCGATCCTACAATCAACTGATTCATAACATCCTCCAGCAAAGCTCTATCTGCTCACGCTGAACCTGTTTTTAAAAACCTTCAAGCATTTTCTAAATAATGGTTAGCCCAAAATCAGGCATTCACATCAACAAGAACACGCCCCTGAATCTGACCTTCAAGAATATCGGCACAATGGCTTGGCACATCCGCCAGCCCGACAACCGTGACAGCATCATTCAGCTTATCGATAGGCAGATCACTGGCAATACGTGACCAGGCGGTGACGCGCCGCGCAAACGGGCATGATGCCGAATCGATACCAATCAGCCCGATACCGCGCAGCAAAAACGGAATGACCGTCGTTGACAATGTATTGCCGCCCGCATTACCCACCGCAGCAACAGTCGCATTGGGCTTCATTTGCGTCAGCACTCGCGCCAGAATTTTCCCGCCAACAGCATCGATACAGCCAGCCCAGCGCGCTGATTCCATTGGGCGACCGGTTTCCTCTTCAAGATCAGCCCGGGCAATAATAGTGCCTGCGCCAAGCCCTGTCAGATAATCAGCAATTTCTGGACGTCCTGTCATCGCTGTTACCTCATAACCAGTAGCGGCCAACAATGCCGTGGCAATGGATCCAACGCCACCACCGGCACCTGTTAACAGAATTTCACCGTCATGCTTTTGTAATCCACGATCTTCCAACGTCAGAATTGACAGCATTGCGGTCAAGCCTGCCGTACCAACCGACATGGCATCGCGCGTAGTCAAACCTTTGGGAAGCGGCACCAACCAGTCTGCTTTGACTTTGGCGCGCTGGGCAAAACCGCCCCACCAGACCTCGCCAACACGCCAGCCTGTGAGAATAACCTTATCACCAGCACTGTAGCGATCATCCTCGCTCGAAATGACCTCGCCAGCAAAATCGATGCCCGGAATATGTGGATAGCTTTTCACCAGACCGCGTTGTCCAGCAAAACATAGACCGTCTTTATAATTGACAGTCGAATATTCAACCGCAATCAGCACGTCCCCCTCGGCAGGCAATTCGGACTCGTCAAGCTGTTCGACGGCGTGACTGAGATTTTCATCATCATCTCGGTTCAGGACAAGTGCGTTAAATTTTGACATTGATTTCTCCACTATCGGTGGCTACATGCCACGCGCAAACTATGCGCCGATAACAGCAATTTTAAGCGCATCTGCCAAGTCCTAAACGGATAGCAGCTAGTTTTTATGGCACTCAAACCTTGCTTGTTACACAATATCGCTTTGAAAAGTGGATTTAGAGTGATGTGCAAACCATCCTTAAGACACCCCATAACGCCGTTTTACCCTCAAATAACATCTATATGGGCTTCACGCCTATGTAACAGATGGGCATCAAAATTAGAAAAAACTTGAGTAAAACCTTAATTAGAAAGATTATTTATTCAGACCAACAAACCGGGTGATGATAACAGGCGTTTATAATGGACTTCGAAAAGTTTAATAAATTTGGGTCGCTTTTGCTGAAAGATGAGTTTGTCCTGAGCTATAGCGGTTACGCTTCCGAAGATGTTCTCCATTCAATGGGGGAAACATTGCGCCAGAGACTTGCTGATCACACCGAAGATAAAGGCAAAATCAAGCATGTCTTCTCGGTCTTTGTTGAACTTATGCAGAATTTGATCCGTTATGGTGCCGAAGGACCGCATCCGACACCAAAGACAGGGAGCCGGCAAGCCTTTGGTTTGATCATGGTGATACAAAATGGTCCCTCAATTGAAGTCATGTCGGGAAATTATGTTTCAAAAGATGAAGCAAATGACTTGGTAAATAGAGTTAATGAACTCAATGATAAGTCCGCAGATCAGTTACGGGCACTTTACCGGGAAAAATTACGACAACCGCCGCATGAAGGAAGTAAAGGTGCCTCAATAGGGCTGGTTGAAGTGGCCCGCCGTGCATCGGCGCCACTATCATGTACGGTTGAGGACACAAATCAGGGCTATTCATTTTTTATGATTAAGGCGCGCATCTAGAGGATATTGGATGACCAATCTAAATATTGTCGCTACATCACGAACACCAAAGATTACATTTAAAACAAAAGCTGGCACGTTGCTTATTGAGGGAGAGTCATATCCTGAAGATGTGACAGGTTTTTATGACCCTGTTTTTGCCGCCGTCAACGACTATCTGAAATCGCCTGACGCCAAGCTGGATGTAGATATAAAGCTTATTTATTTTAATTCATCCTCGGCGCGCGCGCTTATGGAACTTCTGGATATGATGGATGCTGCCGGCGCCGAAGGTGCCAGGGTATCTATCAGATGGTATTGCGATGGTGATGATGATATTACCCGCGAATTTGCCGAGGATATTTCTGCCGATATTGAGCATATCAGCATTGATATTTTTGAGCTGACGCGCGATGACTAAATCGCAATCCGATCTATCAAAACACATACACAATATATTAGAAACAGACACACCGGCACCCTTATTACGTGCCGGATTACAAGACCTGCTCAAAGCCTATGAACGCCAGACACGGCAAATGAACAGGCTGGTTACACTTTCTGATGCCAATGCCGATAAATTGCAATTGACCAACCGCAAGCTTGAGCTTTTATCGCAGAACCTGTCTCGTTTTGTGGCACAGACCGTTGTCGATAGTCTGGCGGCGGGTAACGACGATACATTAAAAAAGATAAAGCGGAGTGAATTGACACTGTTTTTCTCCGATATCGTAGGATTTACGGGTATGACCGATGATTTAGCGCCTGAGCAGATGGCGTGGCTTATGAATGATTATTTCACCGAAATGACCCATATATGTAACCGCTGGGGCGGCACACTAGATCAGTTCATTGGTGATGCTATTGTGATTTTCTTTGGCAATCCGTTCAGTAACGGGCTGGATGCTGATGCCCGCGCGGCCGTTCATATGGCGCTGGAGATGCAGCAACGGCTGTCTGTTTTGCGCGAAAAATGGAAAGCTGCAGGCATTCAGATACCGATGCATGTTCGTATGGGCATAAGTTCGGGGTTTTGCACCGTGGGTAATTTTGGTTCTAGCGAACGTCTGCATTATACAGCAATCGGACGCGTCGTGAACGAGGCAGCACGGACACAGGCTTTATGCCCGGTGGACAAGGTGCTTGTCACCGAAAATACATATAATCTGGTTCGTGATCAAATCAGTTGCAAAGCATGTGACATCGCAGCATCGGTTGGGCCGCATCAAAAGGTCAATTTGTTCGAACCACTCGAGACACAGGCAGAAACACTGACGAATAGCCCACCAGATGAACGGCTGATCGTGGGCAATTCTGACGGTTTTAAATTGTATTTTGATAGCAACAAGGTGACCGAAACAGGCAAGGTAAAAATCCTGCTGGAAGATGCGTTAAAATCCCTTAGTGAAAAACAAACATAGATAAAACAGGTGACCTGTAAAATTAATAGGCCGTATAAAGTAATACAGCACGCAAAAGACGCCACCACAAGACAAGGTTCTGCCGTGGTTGCCTGAACGTTAAATTGGAATGCCATAATGGAACCAAAAATAGCACGGATTTACCAGCGCACTTTTAAAACACAGGATGATGCCCAAGCATTTATCCATGCTACCAGAATCGTTGAAGAGCGCGTTTCTGCGGTTGATGCCAGATATCGCGTTTATCAATTACGCGAAAACCCGCTGATTCTGTTCGAAATCTGGGAATATCCAGATCATGATGCGATGGAATGGGTACAGACATCAATGGAAGGTGCTGGTGCTGTGCCACGCGCCTTTAACCCAGACACGGTCAGCTATACAGCCGATATCGCCGTAGCATATGATTTTGAAGAATAGGTTAGTCTTTTTGCGACGGCTTGAACGCTAGGACAGTCACGTCGTCACGTCGTTCTTCGGAACCTTGCCAGTCTTTCAGAGTTTTTGCCAGAAACCGTGCCAGTTTACTAGGGTCATTTCCCTCTACACGATCCAGCGCCTCGGCAAACCGCCGACTTCCAAAGACCCGCTTTTCAGCCGACCCTACCTGCGTGATGAGACCATCAGTCGCGATCACAAAACTGTTTGTATCGATGTTGATATCATAGGTTTTAAAATCTGGCAGCTTGGCATTCACATTGTAGCCAAGCATGGCCTTGTCAGCACGCAATCTTGTGGCTGCCCCGGTTTCAGGCACCAGATAAAGATCCATTGATGCGCCACAAAATTCTAGCCTGTCATGATCTTTGCTAAACCTTAGTACTGCACAATCGAGCCCATCTTTGCCGGCAGACAAATCCGATGAAAGACCAAGTGCCGCGCAAACACCATCATGTAGTTTATACATCAGTTCCGGCCCCGAAAGGGCACTTGACGTTGACACGGCTATCTGGTCAAGAACCGACGTGACAATCAGTGTCATGAACGCCCCTGGCACACCATGGCCAGTACAATCAAAAAATACCAGATAGTCCTGATTGCCAATCTTTTTGAGCCAGTAGAAGTCACCCCCCACCAGATCCTTGGGTTGCCAAATTGCAATTGTTTTCCCCAAAATCGCTGTCATATACTTTCGATCGCAAAGTAAGGCTCGCTGGATATTACTTGCATATTGAAGCGAATCATTGATGTCGCGACTGGTTTCTTCCAACAAACGTGCCCGCAATTTCTGAACCGTTATGTCCGAACCTGTGCCCCGATAACCCGTAAACACATCTGCCTCGTCAAAAACGGGTTTGCCATTAATCGACACCCATTTGACATTGCCGTCGCCATCAACAAGTTGATATTCTAGATTGCGAAATTCTTCATGCCGCTTCATCAGCTTTGTATGCTGACGCAGCATTTCATTTTCGGCTTCCCCGGCGTTAAGATTGGTATGCGATTTCCCAATCACATCCTCATCACGTAATGCGAAAAGGTCAAAAAACCGTTCTGAAATAAATGTAAAATTCAGATTTTCATCCATTTCATAGAACCAGTCACCTGAAATTTCGGCAAGGTCTTTGAAGCGCTGTTCACTCTTGACCAGCGAGTTCTGATAACGGTTTAAGCGGCGCATATAATAGCGCGATGCCGCCGCCAGCTTATTATAGACATCGACCATGGCGCCCAGCTCATCATTACGAACCCGCTTGGCGAGCACCGGATTTTCCGGCGAGGCAACGATCATCGCCGATTTCAGCAAATCAAGTGGGCGCAATACTACATTGCGGAATGACAAGACTAGCGCGCAAAAGATCAACAGGATGATGATAAAAATCGTAGCCGCAAATAAAGCCGTTTCCAGATACAGATCACGATTTGAAATACTTTCATCGATCCGTAAAGTCAGCACACGCCCGGGCTGGGTAAAACTTTGGTCAAATGTCATGGTCTCACCAACCATGGGAAGCTTTGCACACCCAATCGCTGGCCACGACAAGACCAGCGCACCATCATCCAAAATATCGACACATTGAACATAATGAAACGCCGCAAACAAACGTAAAATACGCCGCGCCTCGGCGCGCTGATCATTCGCAAGCGTTCCTTCCAGAAGCGGTGCGCTTATATGCACCGTATTGGCAAGTTCTACCGCCATCCGGTTTGAGGTATTACTCGACCGATACTGATAGAAACCGGCAACAGCAACCAGACTCACCAAGGTAGCCGAAGCAAGACACAAAAGAAAAAATCGCATAAATAGGCTGTTCCGCGAAAATATTCTTGCCCATCCTGCCTTGGACAACATGGTGTCAAGAGCCTGAATTGGCGATGGCTTTGCGGAGCAGGTCACGCTGGTTCATCATCACATCGACGACCATCCATCCGTTTGTGCCGTTTCGCACCAGAAAATCAGCTTCATATTTCTTACCTGCTGCATCGAACATTTCAATACAGAGAAAATAATCCGTCCCGTAGGGTATAATGCGCGGATGGATTGCTCCTGGAAACACCGCCACACGAACACCCGTGTCACGCTCAATCACCCCAAAGGCGCCCGCCTCGTCTGCGGCCTCTTCTAAAAATGTAATCATCGTTGTCTGTAATTGCGCTTTGGTAACAGCGTCCAGGTTTGACGCGCTTACATGATGCGGCATAATCACCAGCCACAGGCTGGCCATGAATATATACACAGCTTTCATTCGACACTCCATTTCAGTGTCGAATTACTTTAATGGCGTTAGTGTATTGGCCAAAGCACGATATTGGCCTTTACCAAAAAACATGCCGCACTCTTGGAAAATGGAAAATAAAGTCTATATTTAAATTATGCGGTATCTGAAAATAATCATATTAATACTGACATTGACGCCAGCGCCTGCTGCCGCTGATCAGACCAACCCTGCGCTGAACGACCTATTTCGGTCATTACAGGTAACAACAGCCACCAAAGCCAGAGACATAGAAAGCAAAATCTGGTCTTTATGGGTTGTGCATGACAGCAACCCGGATGCAACCGGCATGATGCGCCTAGGCATTGAGATGATGCAGGCTAATCAGCTTGCCGAAGCCACCACTATTTTTTCCCGCCTCATCGATACGCAACCTGATTTCGCCGAAGCGTGGAACAAGCGCGCGACTGTGCGATATATGTTGGGTGATCACGACGGATCCAAAGCCGACATTGTCGAGGTATTAGAACGTGAGCCTCGCCATTTTGGTGCCTTGTCAGGGCTAGCCATGATCCACATGCAAAACGGCAATCTAAAAGGCGCATTAAATGCCTATGAAGCGGCCTTGCTGATAAACCCCTTCATGCTCAATGCCCAGACGATGATCGATGCTCTAAAGCAAAAATTGCAAGGCCAAGCATTATAAGCTGTCAGCCCGCGCCTTGCAGATCAAATGATCACTATGATTTTGGAACCACTTCATACCCTGGCGCTTCTGGCTCATCATCAGTCATTTCAGCCGGGAAGCCGGGGGCCAGAATATCAACGCCAACCGCTTCTTCCAGCCTTTTGATGATATTTGGTGACCACTCGCGTGAGCCAAAACGACTTTGGCCATCTTTGAAAATTTCAATCAATTTTGGCGATATTTCCAGTGGTACACCTGCCCGATCGGCAATATCCTGAAACAGGCTGATATCTTTGATCACCAGATCCATCGTAAAGTTAATATCGCGGCTACCATTCAGAATGACCTGGCTTTCGGTTTCGTGAACAAATGAATTACCCGACGAAATGCGAATGGCTTCATAGGTTGTGTTAAGGTCCATGCCAGCCATTTTGGATGTTACCAGCGCCTCACATACAGTCACCAGATTCGCCGTAGCCAGATAGTTGGTCATCACCTTCAGCACCGAAGCCGATCCCAACGGGCCTGTATGTAATACGCGGCGTCCCAGGATGGTTAAAACAGGTAGCATTTTTTCAAACACATGCCGGTCACAACCAGCAAAAATAGCAATATTGCCGGTCGCGGCGCGATGACACCCGCCTGAAACCGGACAATCCACCGGAAAGGCACCTGTTGCCAGAACCTTTTCCCCCAATCTTTTAACCTCGGTTTCGTCGGTCGTGCTCATCTCGGCCCAGATTTTGCCTGCCGACAAGCCTGCCAGAATGCCATCTTCGGCTTCCATGACCGCGGCACTGGCGGCTGGTGACGGCAAGCATGTGATGATCACATCACTGGCGGCAGCCATCGCTTGCGGCGAATCAGCCCAGCGCGCGCCTGCGTCCAGAAACGGTTGTGCCACGTCTTTATCAAGATCGCGCACAATCACATCAAATTTATTACGAATGAGGCTGCCAGCAAGCTTGCCACCCACATTTCCCAGTCCGATGAAGCCGACTGTTGTCATCTTGTATCTCCGAATAATGGTTGGGTTAACGCCAATCAATTATGACCCCAACCCATCAGGATCATAATGCGCCACATACCCTATCTACATTTGAAATTAAAATGCAAGTTGGATCAAAGCCGCGCTAGATGCGGACAACCCGCATCGAGTTGGTTGTGCCCGCGATACCAAACGGCATACCCGCCACCACCACAATATGCCCGCCTTTACTAGCCATACCCTTTTTGCGGACAAGGTCGCCTGCTTCGGCAATCGCATTTTCAAAATCATGGCTAAAGGCACTATGCGCTGTTGTTGTCCCCCATAACAGGGCAAGTCTGCGTTGCACTTCCATATGCGGTGTCATCACAATGAAGGGCGTATCAGGACGTTCACGCGCAATCCGGATAGCAGTGTTGCCAGACGTTGAAAACGCAACCATAACATCGGCATCAACCGCATCTGCCAAGGCCACACTGGCGCGGGCAACTGCGTGATAGACCGTTGGCTCGACAGGTAGCTGGGCATATTTACTGGCATCATCCTCACGAATATGCGCTTCGGCGGCGCGTACGATACGTGCCATGATCTCGACCGACTCGATCGGATACGCGCCGGCAGCGGTTTCAGCCGACAGCATGACAGCATCGGTACCGTCAAACACAGCACCCGCAACGTCAGACGCTTCGGCACGGGTTGGCGCAGGTGCGGTAATCATCGATTCCAGCATCTGCGTTGCAACCACAACGGGCTTACCAACCAATCGGCATTTGGCAATAATCTTCTTTTGCCAGGCGGGCACATCCTCGGGAGGCAATTCAACGCCAAGATCCCCACGCGCCACCATTATGCCATCCGAAGCTTCGATAATTGCAGCTAACTCTTTCAAGGCAGCAGGCTTTTCGATTTTAGCCATGAGTGCGGCACGTTTACCAACCAAAGTACGGGCTTCAACCATGTCACTGGCGCGCTGAACAAAGGACAAGGCTACCCAATCAACATTTTTGCTGAGGGCAAATTCCAGATCAGACATATCCTTTTCGGTAAGGGGTTTGGTATCTAGAACGATATCGGGAATATTAACACCCTTGCGGCTTTTTAAAGGGCCACCAACAACAACCTCGGCAACAAAACTGTCATTGCTCAGGCTTTTAACAACCAGAACAAGCTTGCCGTCATCCATCAGAAAGCGGGCGCCAGGATACATAGCGGCAAAGATTTCAGGATGCGGTAGGCCAACACGCGTTGCTGAACCAATCGCCTCATTCTGATCAAAGGTAATTTGATCGCCAGCCTTTACCTCAACGCCATCCGCTACCTCGCCAACACGATATTTTGGCCCCTGCATATCAGCCAATATACAGGTTGGAATTCCTGTTTCGGTTTCGATCTGCCTAATCGCATCAATCCGGGCGCCTTGCTCTTCCTGCGTTCCATGTGAAAAATTCAGGCGAAAAACATTCACCCCCGCATTGATCAGACGCCGCAAGCAATCTGGGTCAGAGGACACATTTCCAATTGTTGCCACAATCTTTGTCGCACGTCTTTGCCCATTTGTGACCATATCTGGAAATGCCTCTAATGCTGTCATGATATAAATTTACCCCCTAGATATGACTTTAATATTACATAAATACACCCTGCTACAGGCAGGTTGCAAAGCTGGTTTAACAGAAGATGTCGTATAACACATTCTGAAAGTTTCAGGCCTATTCCTTAGATTATGTCTATGGCCTGCTTGGCAAAAAGTCACATGAAAATCAGAAAACCTATTGAATTATACGTTCATATACTCATGATATTATAGTTAATAGGAGGGCATTGTGAGAAAAATATTCAAATAGGCTATAACTTTAATCACTAGGCGTAGCTACAATGTCATTTTCTAATGCCGCGCAAGCGTGCAGCTCTATCGAAATGGGTGACTTCGATTGGAACAGCGCAAAACAGAATCCGTGCATCTTGAGACATTTTTGGAAGATTTCATCCCAAGCGTATTGGAGAACCGGCACGTGATTTCTGTTGTCGATGATAAAGGCAATGTGAAAGGCTATATTTCCGATAAGGAATTAAGCCACGCTCTGGTTAAAGGCTAGCAGCCCAATCTACAGGCAAAATCTACAGGCAAAGTCTACAGGCAAAGTCTACAGAAAAGCACTAGACCCCTGCCCATATATATGGGTGGCAAAGAATGAAGCTCACATGATTGTGATTAAACTTCGTTTCATATCCGTCATGTTCAGCCGCCTTTAGAACATTACAAAATCCAATTGTAACAATAAGCTATCAGCAAGTTCACTGTTATTGTTAGCTTGAAAACCTCACAAATTCAGAATAGGCTATCAGAGTATAGACGTGAAATATTAAATTATGCGGCATATCCAAAAGGTTGGATATAAATGCATATACAAGGGAGACTTGAAGAATGAAAAAGATTTTAGGAACTGTAATGGCAATGACTGTTGGTGCAATGGCACTGACAACAGCCACTGTATCACACGCCGCTGATAGCGTTAATGTTGCTTTCTTTCTGGAATGGGCAACCCCAAACCAGATTGCAAAAGTTGACAAGGCCTATGATGAAGCTATGGGCGTTGACGTGAACTGGACTAATTTTGACTCAGGCGTACAGATGAGCGAAGCCATGCTGGCTGGCGATATTGATATTGCTTATTCACAGGGTCTGGCACCATTTGTCACCGCGATCCAGCAGGGCGCACCGCTAAAGATGGTTGGTATTGCTGTTATCTATGAAGCCAATGACTGTTTTGTTAAAAACGGCCTAGGTATCACATCAGCAAATGCGTCCGAGCTTGAAGGCAAAACCGTTGCTGTGCCGTTGAACACAATGGCTGACTTCTCGTTCCGCAAGCAGATGGCGGCTCTGGATGTAGATACATCAACGATGACCATTGTCGATCAAGTCCCTGCCGATGGTGCCGCTTCACTTCGTGATGGTTCGGTTGACATGGCCTGTATCTTTGGTGGTGCATCGGCAGCGGCTGCTGGCGAGGTTGGCAAGCCAATCATGTCATCACAGGAAAAGATGGATGCAGGCATTGGTTCATTTGACGTTGTGTCCGTGACCGAGTCATTCGCCAAAGAAAACCCTGATCTTCTGCGCACCTTCCTTGAAGTGACTGATGAGGCGAACGCCGCATGGATGGCTTCGGACGCACAGCTCAGAAAAGTTGCCGCTGATGCTGGTATGGACCTTAAAACAACGAAAGACCAGATGGCTGGCTTCGTGTTCCCATCTGTTGGTGAGCAGTTGAGTGATTATTTTGGTAAAGACGGTATCGCTGCCGCTGCTGCCGAATCACTTGGCCTAGTCTTCAAAAAGCCAGGGGCTTGGAATGTTGATCAGAAAATCGCCAAAGTTATCACTGGCGAGTTTCTTAACTAATCAACCTTGGTTGACATAAACAAAAAACAAGGCTCGCAAGTCGAGCCTTGTTTGCTACTTATCTATCAATTGGAATATTGAACACATGGCTGATCTGCATTGTAAAGACCTCTGTATGACATTTCGGGATCCGATGTCAGGTTCCAAAATTGAGGCACTGAAGGACATTGAATTTGATCTGAAACATGGTGAAATTCTGACTGTTCTAGGGCCATCTGGATGCGGTAAAACCACATTGCTGAATATGGTTGCTGGCTTTATCACGCCAACCAGCGGTAAGTTGGATCTTGGCGGCGTGCCGATTGAAGCACCAGGCGCCGAACGCGGTATGGTCTTTCAGCAAGGCGCATTATTTGAATGGCTGACCGTGTCCAAGAATGTCGATTTTGGCCTGCGGATGAAAAAGACCGACCCTGAAGAAAACGCCGCCCTTGTTGAAAAATGGCTCGATATTGTTGGCTTGCAGGGATTTGGCGATACACCGACATACCAGCTATCCGGCGGCATGCAACAGCGCGTTGCGCTGGCACGCTGTCTTGTAAATGACCCCGATCTTATTTTGATGGACGAGCCACTTGGTGCGCTTGACGCGTTGACACGCGAAAAAATGCAGTCACTGATTCTCGAATTATGGAAGAAAACAGGTAAAACCATCATCGTTATCACCCACTCGGTTGAGGAAGCCCTATTATTAGGCGAGCGTCTATTTGTAATGGCGCCACGCCCTGGTCGTATCCATCGTGAATATAATCTTCCTTTTGCTGAAATGGGTCTGAAGCGGTCGCTTCGCGAGATCAAACAGGAAAAAGAATTCAGCAAGATCCGCGAAGAAATCCTGACTATGATCTGGGATATGGAAGAGGAGATTATGGGCGGTGTTTGAGTGGCTTTCCGATAACCGGGCGATAATAGCCCTTTTCATGATACTTGCATTGATCGTCAGCTTTATATGGTCGATCTTTGTCGGCTTGAAAGAAACAAAACTGCGCGCCAAAGATGAAGTCTTTGGTGATCCCGAACGCACAAAAGGCGGCTGGTACTGGGCCGTATGCGGTGTATCAGCATTATTGCTTTTGTGGTTCCATTATTCATGGGGTACAGCCCGCGCCGTATTCCCCAACGCCGCCAATGAATTGTGCCAGATTGCTAAAATTGATGAATCCATGGCGTCGATCAGCGCCGCGCTTCCGATTGGTTCGCGTTATCTGAAATCGACAACATTGGTTGTGCGGAATGGCCAGCAAGTTGACAAGCTGGTCGCAAACATGCCAGCAGGTATTTTCAGCGCGCGCGAAGAAGCCGAACTGGATATTGTTCTTCGCGATATGAGCGCCCTGATGGCAACGCTTTCCAACCCAGATTATATCGACCCGAAAGCCATTGCCGAACTGGCTGACGTTGAACGCGCATTGGGTGATCTTGCTTACATCCTTCGTCAAGGGCCAAATGGCGCAACGCCAAGTGCCGCCGCGCTGGCACAACCGAAATGGGGTACTTCGGAAGTTGAAATCCCGATATTGCCTATGACCCCTCGCGGCGTTCTGTTTGATAAAATCAGCGCCGAAGTCATTCCCATCACGGATCAATTCCTCAACATCCGCAACATATCGCCTGAGGCAAAGCAGCTGATCGCCAGCACCAAGGCCACGATTGCAAAACTGAATGAACCGGATCCGTCAATCACCCTTGACGAAGCTGGTGAAAAAACCCGTAAAGCCTATATCAAGTCAGTTGACCGTATCTTTAAACGCCTTGATGACGGTGTTATTTTTCCATCGGCATCAATGCAGGGCATGCATGAAGCTGTTGCCGATCTTTACGACGCTGTAGGTGATGCCAAGGGCGGCCTCGGCATTGTTGAATCGGTGTTTTTCCCGGGACAGGGCATTGTTAAATCACGCACGCAATGTACCGAGCAGGGGCCAGGTCGCTGGTTACCCAAACCTACCGATATCATTGCAACATTTTCGCAATTGGCGAACCCCAATCTGGAAACAGGTGGCGGCTTCAAAGGCACCACTTTACTATGGTGGAAATGGCTGTCCATTGCCGATGTTGTCGCCTTCTTGATTCCTGATGGGCTTGTTGATGCTCTGCCAGGAAGCTATGGCACACACGGCACCGCTGGCGAGTTTAAGCCCAACTATAAGGACAAATTACTGGCTGTGGCACAGGGCGATGTCTATCTAGGCTCAATCCCGATGCTGGACGGTCATATATGGGATTCTCTATTTCGCGTTATTGTTGCCTTGACCTTGGGCATCCTTCTTGGTGTGCCATTGGGCATCTATATGGGTGTGTCACGGTTTTTCAAATCCTTCTTTGACCCGTTGATCGAGCTTTATCGTCCGGTGCCGCCGTTGGCATGGGCGCCGTTGATTCTGACCATTTTTGGCATTCAGGATGATGGTAAAATCTTTCTGCTCTTCATGGTCGCCTTTGCGATCATGGTGATTTCGGCACGCACAGGTGCATCTGGAACGCAATTGTCAAAAATTCGGGCATCGCATTCGCTTGGTGCAACAAACCAGCAAATTATGCGCCATGTCATTCTACCAAATGCCATGCCTGAAATTCTGACCGGTATTCGTATCGCTGTTGGTGTTTGCTGGGGCACGTTGGTTGCTGCCGAAATGCTGGCAGGCACAACCGGACTGGGCTTTATCGAGAATGTGGCGCGGACAGTTGCTGATTACGAGCTGATCTGGGTGACAATCATTTTGCTAGGTATGCTTGGCCTGTTATTTGATATCATCATGCGCTGGGTTATCAGCAAAACCATCCCATGGCGCGGCAAGGGCTAATTCGGCGTCTGTTTCTTTAGGGCTGTCAATGCAGGGTTGTTTGGCATTCTGCCATGTCATATGCGGTGGCTATTCTGGTCACTCTATATATATGATGCCATGCCATGACCGCCCCTGCGACGCTTTGCATAATGTCCTGGGTATAATATCTGGGGGCATAATGTCCTCGGTAAAATCAAATTGATGTCCTGTCATAGCTAGTTTATTTTTGTGTTTCACTTCATAGTAAAAAGATCATCAACATGTCCAAAGTCAGCTTTAACAAACCCTTCACCCAGCAAGAAGCCATTCCGGAAGACGGTATCGCCCGTGCGGTCGAAATCATGCGCTCTGGCCGTTTGCATCGCTATAATCTGGTTGCTGGCGAAGATAATGAAGCGAGCTTGCTGGAACAGGAATATGCCACATGGCAGGAAGTTGATTACTGCATCGCGGTGACCTCAGGCGGCTATGCGATTCAGCTGGCGTTGCGTGTATGTGGCGTCAAGCCAGGCAACAAGGTTTTGGCTAATGCCTATACGCTGGCGCCGGTGCCTGGCGCGATACATAATGTTGGCGGTGTTCCAGTTCTGGTTGATATTGACGATAATTATCACATTGATCTGGATGATCTTGACGCCAAGGCAGCCAGTAGCGGCGCAAAATATCTGCTATTATCGCATATGCGTGGCCATATCGCCGACATGGATCGTGTGACCGAAATATGCGCGTCACATGACATAACGTTAATCGAAGATTGCGCGCATACGATGGCGGCAAAATGGCGTGGTGTACGCTCAGGTAATTTTGGCAAGGTCGCTGCCTTTTCAACGCAGACATACAAACATATGAATTCGGGTGAAGGTGGATTCCTGACAACAAATGATCCTGAAATAGCTGCGCGGGCCATTGTGTCATCAGGCTCCTATATGCTGTACGGGCGTCACGGCGCGGTTCCTGCCGAAGAGGTTTTTGAAAAGGTGAAGCTAATTTCTCCTAACTATTCCGGGCGCATGGATCATATGCGGGCGGCATTGTTGCGTGCGCAGCTTCCGCATATTGAAGAAAAAGCAGCACATTGGAATGCACGCTACGATCTGTTGCATCGGCGCTTTAGCCAGATGAAAGGCGCATCTATCCCCGAACGTAAGCAGGTCGAAGCCTATGTCGGATCATCGATACAATTTCGTGCTGATGGGTTAACACGCGAACAGATTCCTGAATTTATCGCAGCCTGTAACGCACGGGGCGCTGAACTAAAATGGTTTGGCGATGATGAACCAAAAGCCTTTACCAGCCGCTATGACAGCTGGAAATATATTGATGATATTCCGCATCTGCCCAACACGCAAAAAGTGCTGGCCAACACGCTTGATATGCGTATCCCTCTGACATTTGATGAGGATGACTGCACCCTCATTGCCGATATTATTGAGGATGAGCTGTCACACTACCTATAGTTCATTAGCCAATTTTACCCTGCACAGCTGTTTATTGTCCTTGCCAGCCATGCCTCTTAGCGTGCAAGGTTGTGGATGATGTTTTATTTCGGACAACGTCGTAAAATTTTATATGTGAATATATTTCAGGAGAGAAAAATGCTTAAAAAAATTGCTTTGGGGATGGCTGCGGCCAGCGTAGCATTTGTACCATTGGCAGTATCTGCAGACGGGCATAAATGCACCAACGATACATGGAACAAGATCATGTCACGCGGCAAGATCGTTGTCGGCGTTAAAGCTGACTATAAGCCATGGGGCTATCGTAACTCGGATGGTAGTCTTGTTGGCATGGAAATCGATATGGCCAAAGACGTAGCTGCCAAAATGGGCGTTGAGCTTGAAATGGTACCCGTTCAGTCATCGAACCGTATGCAGTTCCTTGAGCAGGGCAAGACAGACTTGTTAATCGCAACCATGTCTGACCGTCAAGACCGCCGAGAAATTGTCGGTATCGTAGGTCCTAACTATTATACATCAGGTACCAATGTTATGGCGCCAAAAGCACTTGGTTTGACCAGCTGGGAAGATCTTCGTGGTAAGCCTGTATGCGGCAAGCAGGGCGCATTCTACAACCAGATCGTTGAAGAGCGTTATGGTGCCCAGGTGATTGCCTTTACCGGTAATGCCGAAGCCAAGCAGGCCCTTCGTGACAAGAAATGTATCGCATGGGTATATGATGACAGCTCAATCGGTTCTGACCTGAGTTCAGGCCAATATGATGACTTCGAAATGCCCTTGCAGTCTGAAGACGACAACCCATGGGCATTAGCTGTTCCATTGGGTGAGCGTAATTGTGTATTTGGTCGCTTCATGTCAGGCATGCAGTTCCAGTGGCATCAGGATGGTTCATTGATCGAGCTGGAAAAGAAGTGGGGCATCAAGCCAACACAGTTCCTAGTGAATTATAACAACCGCATGAAAGACTGGCTGGCTGACTAAATTCACTTGCTAACATTTCAAGCAATCCCGCCGCTTATATCAGTGGCGGGATTTTAAGGTTTTTTATGGAATATTTAGCTGATTTTTTTCGCCATATTGCTGAGGAATATCCAAGGTGGAATTTCATCTGGATGTATCAGCCTGTTCAACAGGGGAAAATTCTTTCCGGTATATGGATGACAATTCAACTGTCGGTGGCCTGTCTATTGCTTTCGATGGTTATTGGTATTCTCGGTGCCTTTGCACAGGGAAGTCGTAACGCCTTGCTGCGAAATTTTGTCCAGGGCTATATTCAGTTTTTTCGCAATACGCCTCCCTATGTGCAGTTGCTGTTTTTCTATTTTGCGCTTGGGCAATTCACCCCGACCTATAGCCCCGATGGCTGGCTTGAAGTGCCTATCATCTCGAATGTTGGGTGGGCGATCATTTCACTTTCCTTTTTTGCCGGCGCTTTCAATGTTGAGATTTTTCGCGCGGGCATTGAAGCGGTTCCTGAAAGCACCAAGGAAGCGTCCGAATCGCTTGGATTCACGCGCGGCCAGACATTTCGCTATGTCGTGTTACCATTGGCAGCTCGGGTATCCTTGCCAGCGTTGAACAATAATCTGGTCAATTTGGTGAAAACCACGACACAGGCGTTTGGCATTGCCGTGCCCGAATTGCTGTATCAGTCAGTGGTAATATGGAATGACTATCCCTCGGCACTTTATCCGACAATGCTATTGGTATTTGTCGTTTACATCCTGCTTGTCGGCATTCTGGTGTCGGGCATGAATAAATGGGAAAAGAGTATGAGGATACCTGGCTATGGCGCGTAACATTCCCGGGATAACAGGTCGTTCACGCACCGACTTTGCCGTATTGAAACCCTTTCAGCTCCCCGGCAAACCCAGTCATGAAATGAATATGACCGTCTGGCTTGCAAATTTGCCACCATGGACAGGGCTAGTGCTAATGCTGCCCTTGCTTTTATGGCCCTTTACCAGCCACGCAGCAGGATCTTTCACACTCATAACGGCCTTTGGCATTCTGACAAAATGGATGCCATTCCTGTTGAAATCAGGGTTTCTATTCAACATTGTCATTTCGTTGTTTTCGATGCTATTTGGCACCATCTTTGGCATTATTCTAGGGCTGGCGCAAATATCAAAGATAGCACCTATTCGCCGGTTGTCATGGTTTATCACCCAGCTATTCCGTAATTCGCCATGGCTAGTGATTCTGTTCATCGTATTGCTGGCATTGCCTTTTGAAATCGTCATCTTTGGCTATATCATTTATGTGCCTGACTGGATGAAAGCCGTCTTTGGCCTGTCTTTACCGATTATGGCCAATATTTCCGAAATTGTGCGTGGTGCCGTTCAATCGGTGCCAACAGCACAGTGGGAAGCATCCGAAAGTCTGGCATTCAGTCGTCAGCAAACATTATGGCGGATCATTCTGCCACAATGTTTCAAGCGGATGATTCCACCATGGATGAACTGGTATGCTATTTTGACAATGGCGACACCGCTATGCTCGCTTTTGGGCGTTGAAGAGATTATCACCCTGTCACGCCAGGCGATGGAGGCTGAAAACAACCATCCAGAATTGCTGGTGCCGTTTTACAGCTTCGCGCTTGGCCTGTTTTTCATTTATTGCTATCCGATTGCCCGCTTTACGATGCGTCTCGAACGCAAATATGCAGTCAAACTATAGGAGACTCATATGTCTGTCTGGACCAAGAAAGACCCTATCGTTTCTATTCAAGATGTACATAAATCCTTTGGTGATCTTGAAGTGTTGAAGGGCGTATCACTTGACGTCATGAAAGGTGAAGTGATCTGTATCATCGGGCCGTCAGGTTCGGGGAAATCAACATTAATCCGCTGTGTGAATGCGCTTAACGATATTCAGGGGGGCTCCATCAAAGTTGAGGGGGTTGAAGTGTCAGACCCCAACTTGGACAAGCTGGCTTTGCGTAAAAAGGTTGGCATGGTTTTTCAGCAATATAATCTGTTTCCGCATAAAACCGCCCTTGAAAACATTATGATGGCACCGCTTCTGGTGCTTAAACAATCGCCTGAAGACGTTGAAGCGCATGCGCGCTCGTTAATTCGGAAAGTGCGGCTTGAGGGCAAGGAAAACAGCTATCCAGGTGAGCTTTCGGGCGGACAGCAACAGCGGGTCGCCATCGCGCGCTCACTGGCCATGAGCCCGCATGTGATGCTGTTTGACGAAGTGACAGCGGCGCTAGACCCTGAAACCGTAAAAGAGGTTCTGGTCACCATCAAGGATCTGGCCGCAGAGGGCATGACATGTATTCTGGTGACGCATGAAATGGGGTTTGCCCGTGAAATTGCCGACCATATCTATTTCACAGATAATGGGGTGATTGTCGAACATGGGCCGCCGAAGACCTTCTTTGCAAAGGCCAAAGACCCGCGGACGAAAGAATTTCTGGATCAGATTTTATAAATTTTACCTGATATAGTGAAAATCCGTATTTTGTCGTTTTGAAAGCAGTAATTGATCATTTCACATACTATATAATATATATAATTAACGTGTTGTTTAGCCTGCGAAAAATAACCTTTTCTAATAACATTAGAATTTTGAAAATTAGGTAATGGCTTGCAAATTGCATAATCTAGGATCAGGGTAAATATATAAGTTAGGATAGAAGGAGGCTTGCTATGGCAAGTATGTTAACCCCGTTAGAAAATGAAGATTCCTATTCACTAGCGACAAAAGCACGGATTGAGGACATTCTTGATAAATTCATCGAAGATCTGGAAGATCTTGGAAATGATGACGCTGTTGAAAAAATATTGAATGCTGAAAAAATTGTTGTTGATAAGAAAAACCGCCGGGTAAGTGATTTTGTCGAGGTTATTTATGATGAACTAACCAAGGGCATATCCGTGCGCGTCGTCATCAAACGTGACGACCTTATTGACCCCATTACCGTGATCATCAAAGAAAGTGGCTTCAACCGAGTAGCGCGTGTCGGCAGAACCAATATGATGGACGTTAAGCTGCCCAAGCCAACATTTGAGCAACTTGAAGCATTGAGCGAAAAAGTTGACCAACTACGTACAACTGCAATTAACAAAGCAACCGCGATTAAGGCTGATTCTCTGCAACGTATCAAAGCTGGTATGGACAAAGAATATCTTGAAGCGCCTGAAGCCAAGAAGGCCACCGAACAGATTGAGTTAGTGCTTCGCGAAGTCGCAATGCACATTCGTGTTATCGCACGGATCAAGCAAAAGAAAATGCTGAAAACGCAATTTGTCTGGGAAGACAAAGAACAACAGATGCTACTCGAACCACTAATGAAAAAAGCAATCTATCGCGGCATCGTCAAATAGAGTTTATGTTGTCACTTTGGATTGATGCGAGGGTGTAATGCGTTTCGGGATAACCCGCCAAAAGCGAATATTTGGTTATATGTTCATTATTGGATTGGGGCTTTTGGCTGCCCTAGCTCAACCTGTCTTCGCCACATCAAAAAATATGCCCTGCGCGGTGCGAGTCATGTTTCAGGATGATGAGGTTGGCGTTGCCACTTTATATGTCCTATCAACTCAAATCAAAAACACTGCGCCGCGCGCAATTTCGGGCGTGTCCCTTTTACTATTCGATGAAGCTGGCAAGAGCATGGGTAATTCCAACGCGCATTGTGGCGAGGATGCAAGCGGGCTTGGTGGTGGCGAGACCGGCCAATGCGCAAAAGTCTTGCAAACCATATCTGGCAAAATGATGAAAAAGCTTGGCCATGAAACATGGGTCAACACGGTCAATGATCAACTTGCCCAGTTAAAGGACATTACCCGGTGCGAGATGGTCGGCGTTAACTATACCGATTAAGTCACGCTTTCACCGCTTTGCATTGCATGGTAACGTGCCGCCAGATAACTGTAGGCTATAGGCTATAAGATGCGTTTTTCCAATTTTACATCCCATTATAGCCCAGCCACCTTTGGTACTTTGTTGGCCATTCTGGGCGTGCTTATTTTGACACCTGACACGCTGGTCATGCGGCTGTCCGGACTTGAAAAATGGCCATTAATGGGGTGGCGTGGTATTTTGATGGGCGTCACCCTTTTATGTATCTGGCGGTTATTTCCAAGTCAAAACAGATGGCGGGAACTTCGTAGCCTTGGCTCATGGCAAGGGATTTTGGTGATCATCGCTTTTGGGTTTAACTCGATCACCTTCACACTTGGAATAGCCGAAACCTCGGTTATCGTTGTTTTGACCGCGGTGGCACTGATGCCCTTGATCGCCGCGATGCTGTCCTTTTTCATGTTAGGTGAAAAGCAAGGCTGGCTTGGCTGGCTAACCATCATGCTGGCAATGCTTGGTGTTATTATTGTTGTGATGGATGGCGGCAATGCGCTTGGCCAACCACAAGGTTCGGTATGGCTTGGCGCTGTTTTTGGTCTTGTCACGGCCTTTGGGCTGGCTTTGACCTTTACCATAACGCGGAAATATCCGGCCTTGAGCATTTTACCCGCTTGCGCGCTTGGATCCTTGCTCAGCGGTATTGTCGGCTTTGCGCTTAGTGCTGATGGCACGATCTTTACCGCGCCGGTCTGGACGATTGTGACGATGGGCATAATTATTCTGCCTTTGTCATTTACCTGTCTTGGCATTGCCCCACGCTATACAAGCTCCGCCATTGTCAGCCTTGTGATGCTGCTGGAAATGGTAATTGGGCCATTCTGGGTCTGGCTTGGCATTGGTGAACGTCCTACAACGACGATGATCGCGGGCAGTCTTTTTGTACTTTGTGTTCTGATTTTTCATGTCGTACGCACCAGCCACATAACACCACCCACACAACCGTAAGGCGGCATCTGTGATCGCGCCACTCACACCCACACCACGCTTTGGCTATGGCAAACTCGATGCCCGCTGCGATTTTTGTAGCCGCACTCGAAATCCACATCCCGATTTTGACGAACCAATTCCCACCGCCTTATTTACAACCGCATCGGGGCGCGCCGTGGAATTATGCCTGTCCTGTTATGAACAGGAACGCGATGCGGCGATGCCATCAACCGCAACCTTGGCCCAGAGACTTGATCAAAAAATATCCACCAAAGACAGTCTTGGCTCCAGCCTCAAACCAAGCAAACACAAATTCACTTAGCGACCTATCGTATTATAATGTCGGGCGGGTCAAAAGCTGTCATCGGTGGGGCCGCATCGTTATATTTTTGCACCTCGACAAGACATGACATGGCTGCCGGACCTTGCGTCATATTTGACGTGCCTAGATCATGCGTCAGAACATTGGGATTGCCATGCTTACATAACAGCTTGCCATCCGCCGTTATCATCGGGTCAAGCCACGCCCCTGTTGCCATCTGCACCACATCAGGGCGCACATCGTCACTGATCACCAATACAGCCAGGCAAATACCTCGATCATTATACACCTGCACCAGATCACCATCATGCAAACCGCGCGCAGTAGCATTATCTGGATGCATAGTCACCGGTTCACGCTGATTGATTTTGCCTGCACGGCTATGACTTCCATGATCAAGTTGCGAATGTAATTTGGTATGCGGCTGATTGGAAATCAGATGCAGCGGAAAGGCATCACCCGCATTGCCAAGCCATTCGTTAGGTTCGCGCCAGACCGGATGCGGCGCGATATTCATATCCTTGTCAAAACCCGCAATGGTTTGCGAAACGATTTCGATTTTGCCACTTGCTGTATTCAACGGATTGGCGACCGGATCATCGATAAAATCGCCAATCATGATATGGGGCTTTTCTGGCCCCTCAATCTTTACCCAGCCTGTCTGCTTCAGACTATCAAGTGTGGGCAATGTCACGCCTTTTTCGGCAGCCATACCACGCGATGTTTCATACATCCACTCTTGCCAGGCGATCATATCACGCCCTTCGGTAAAGGATTCCTCGACACCCAAATGCTTGGCAATATTGGCAAAAATATCATAATCATTTCGTGCGTCCCCAACAGGTGGCATCACCTGTTCCATCATGACAATAAAGGGGTCACGCGGATTGAGCATAATATCAGGACGTTCCAGATGCGTCGTACAGGGCAAAATGATATCGGCATGTTTTGCCAGCGTGTTCCAGCACCATTCATGTACAATCACCGTTTCTGGCTTCTGCCATGCTTCGATCAGCCGTTGCAGATCCTGATGATGGTGGAACGGATTACCACCTGCCCAATAGACAAGCCGGATATCCGGATAGGTGTAACGACCGCCATTATAAACAAAGTCCGTTTCCGGATTTAAAAGCATCTCTGATATACGCGCGACAGGAATAAAATCATCAACCGCGTTCTTACCTTGGGGCAATGCAGCAAAATTCAGCATCTGCCGGTGCATACCAACCGAATTTGTTGCCCCATAACCAAAACCAATGCCGCCGCCTGGCAAACCGATCTGACCAAGCATCGCCGCTAGGGCGGTCGCCGCCCAATAAGGCTGCTCGCCATGATCTTGGCGTGTCAGCGACCAACTTACCGATAGCATTGTTCGTGATGCCGCCATTCGCCGCGCCAGCGACCGGATTGTATCAGCCGGAATATCTGACAATGGCGCCGCCCATTCAGCAGATTTAGGCACCCCGTCACCTTGCCCTGTCACATAATCAGCAAAAACATCGAAACCATTTGTGTAACGTGCGAGAAATTCGGAATCATGCAGATCTTCGGTGAGCAGACAATGCGCCAATGCCAACAGGATCGCCGTATCGCTACCTGGTCGGGCGGCCAGCCATTCGGCATCAACCCGCGCAAGCATGTCCGAACGTATCGGTGATATTGAAATAAATTCAGCCCCTCTTTGCCGTGCCTTTTCCATAAGACCGACCTGGCTGTGATCACCAGTACCACCACTGGCAATCTGGCAATTACGTGCGGGAAAGCCACCAAAACTGATAAATAGTTCGGTTGATGCGGCGACTGATTCCAGACTGGTCTGGCCATACATTATGCTACCAAAGCTACCCAGCACATGCGGCAGAATAACCTCGGCCGCGGCATAGCTATATGTATTGACCGACCGGGTGTAGCCGCCAATGCAGTTTAGGAAACGGTGCAACTGGCTTTGGGCATGGTGAAATCGTCCCGCGCTGGCCCAGCCATAGGAACCACCGAAAATGGCCTTATTGCCAAAATCATTCTTTACCCGGGCAAGCTCATTGGCAACCAGCGCCTCTGCCTCGTCCCATGTCATCTGAATAAATGGATCTTGACCACGTTTGTCGGTTGCTGCACCCGGCCCATGCTCCAGCCAGCTTTTGCGCACCATTGGCATTTTGATACGCGAGGGCGCATCCAGCACATCAACTATGCCTGATCCAATAGGTGACGGGTCACTATCTGCATCGAAGGGATGAAGTGCCGTAACCTTGCCTGCCACCGTCTCGACCCGATAGGTACCCCAATGCGAACTGGTTAAAGGCAGGTTGTCATATTGTGAAGATATTGTAACTTTTTCGTCCATTCGCCTATGTAATCAAAGTACCTGTGATAAAGCAAGACAGATCATATTACGTCACTTAAAGCGGCTAGCACGGTGCGGTAATTGGTGGTGATTCTGGCATGGTTGATATGCTGTCCATTCTGCACCATATGCCGTCCTGCTGACCACATATCGGATATTTGGGGTCACAATATTACGACGATTTACATGGTGCGCCACATGGCGCGCAGGCATTACCCAGATCACTAGGTGCTCCGATATCCTGCAATACCGGACTCATCATATGATCTGCAATGGCCAGCGCAAACACGGCGCAAAGCAAAAGCACATAAACCACTTTCGGTGTAAATATTTGTGACGATTTTATGCGCATCATATCATCCTAAAAGCCAAATATCGCCCGCAGCCGGATGCCCAGCACACTGCCTGCCATTGCCATCGCAAACCAGATCCAGCCATGTACGCTACCCGATGCTGTTCCAGCCAGAAACGCGCCAATATTACAGCCAAAACCAAGCCGTGCGCCGACCCCCATCAAAACCCCACCAAGCGCCGCGGCAAACAGCTGCGCCGCATCTGGCCAGCTGGCCTTACCAAAAGCACCTGATAGCGACGCCGCAAGACCAGCCCCCACAATCATGGCCAAATCCATCAGGCTACTCGTATCAGAAAGTACCGAATGCGTTAGCGCGCGTTTGGGCCCTGGCCAGTTCCAAAATGTAGCTTGCTCAATCGGCACACCGATGAAGCTAGCCATCTTGGCACCCCATAATGTAAAACCAAAGGTCACACCCCACGGGTGACGTGACACCATGAACACAGCCCAACACAGAACCGCAATCAGAATGGTCGCCCCCAACATGCGCTTGGTCAGATAGATACCTTGGCGGCGACCAAACCAGAAAAACAAACCTGCCGCACCAAGTAAAAGCACTAGATTCACCACAAGCTTGCCAGCTAGGGGCAGATGCTCACCTATCTCGATGGGGTCAAGCGCACCAAATGCCAGAACCGGTGGCAGAATAACCGAACCGATTACCGAGCCCAGCACAAAAAAGGGCAAGGCAACAATCATCCGGCCTGACCCGCCGCCAAAACTGAACAGAACGCCAGAGCCGCATCCATTCGCCAGCTGCATGCCAACGCCAAACATGAACGCACCGACAAATAGCGAAATCGATACAGGAGCCAGTGATCCGCTAGGGCCAATGCCTGACGCCGTGACCGGAATAAACACCAATGCGCACAAAGCCGCCAGAATGAAATGCAGACTGACCGCACTACCATCACCTGTTTGCAAAAACTGGCGCCAGCCAGATGCAAAACCATATTGGAACCCCATAAAGGTCATGCCAAGCGCAACACCCAGCCCCACAAGGCTGAGGCCATGCCGACCACTATCGAGAAAGGCCAGACCTGCTAACACGCATCCACATATCAGGATAATGACAAATAAGGATATTTCGCTTTGGCGAAAAAAAGACCCGACCTCATGCGACGTCGGGGCTAGTTTTTGTTTAGGCGTGAATATACGCATCACCAGTCCACTTCAAATAGTTGATCCCGATATTGCTTAGCTAAGCAAGTCGCCCATCAACTTTTTTAATTTATCCATGTTCGACATGGCCGATGTATCAAGTGGTAAATCACTATGCGCTGTCCATTCAACCATAGAACCATCATAGAGCCGGACATTATCATGACCAAGCACTTCTGACATGACAAACCAGTTTGTCGCCGCCCAATGGCCTGTGTTGCAGTAACTCACAATAGTTTTATCGTCCATATCATCGTAAATATTTTCAAGCTCTTCCCTGCTTTTCAGACGGTTTTCGTCATCGGCATAGGCATGGGCCTGCGATATCAGGATTGCAGATGGGATACGGCCAGCTTTTTCGGCCTTTGGATGCTTGGCTTCGGCATAGAACTGGCTTGTGTTACGTCCATCCACCAGAACAGCTTCGCCCGGATTATTGACATAACTGGCAACATCTTCGGTGCCAATATAGAGCTCGGGCTGGAACTGGGCTACAAAGTCACCCGCTTCGGGCGCCACAAACGGACCCTGTTCAATCTGATCGGGATAATTTGCCCGCCATCCGGCAAAGCCACCATCAAGAATCGAAACATGCTCATGACCAAATACCTTGAATGTCCAATAGGCGCGTGCCGAACTGCCAAAATCGGTTGATGAGACACCAGCTGGCACAATCACAACATGCGTTGATGCCGACACCCCTAGACGACGTGCTAGGCTTTCAAACTGTTCTGCTTCGGGTAATAAGCCAACGATGCCATCACGGCCTACCCGCCAGCCATCCGTCAGATAATTAGAATGAATGGCTCCGGGAATATGACCTTCAAGAAAGGTTTCATAATTGCCTTTATCGATCTTGTTGCGCAGATCAATAACGGTGATATTTTCATCATTAAGATGTTCTGACAGCCACGCAGCTGATACTAATGGCGTTGCAAAAGCGGTTATGGGCGCCATGATAAAGGCGCTCATAATAAACGTGCCTAGAATAATCATCTTTGCCACAAATTTTTGTGCTGTAATTTGCATAGACCTATCTCCATTGATAGCCACATGTCGCATGTGGCTCATAAATGCACGGACAGGCCTCAACCCACCGCGCTAAATTGCTTCTAGCCTGTAGATAGAAATTATTTTCGAAATATTAAAGGCTAAACCCATATCAATAGATGTAATTTTTATAATCATTACGTTGCATGGTATTTTATTCTATTTACTAAGTAATTTTGACAATTTCAAAAATGCAAATCCTGCACCCTGTCCACCACAAATCGACATTGCCCGCAGGTCATCAGCGCGTCTTTAAGGCCAGTCATTGACGCCGGATGCAAATAGGTCACTAATAGGACGCACAATAAACCCATACGGCCATCATATCACGCCGTCATCACAATATCACCAAAGGGCCAACGCCATTTCAAGTCAACCCGCACATGTACCGCTTCACGCTAGGCCACAACAAATGGCCAAAGGTCTGACCTTTATGGCGATTGGCATGTTTCTGTTCGCCACCGTAGATACGCAAGCAAAATTTCTCACCGAAATCTATCATCCTGTGCAGATCGTCTGGATACGTCAGGTTGGACTGCTTGTTGGCGTCATTGTGCTACTGCTCATGCGTGGTATGAATGTTTTACAAACCGACCATAAAAAATTACAAATCCTGCGTGGCACCTTTGCCGCCATATCCCCTCTCTGCTTTGTTATGGCCATCAGCTTTGTGCCACTTGTAGATGCTATGGCGGTTGGTTTTATTGCCCCTTTTATTGTCACTATTCTGGGCGCTACATGGCTTAAGGAACGTGTTGGCATTCATCGCTGGGGCGCGGTGATTGTTGGTTTCATCGGCACGCTTATTGTTATCAGACCTGGCTTTGGCGCGATGCATCCGGCGATCTTTTTTGTATTTATTGCTGCCTCTTTATTTGCCGCACGGCAAATTCTGTCACGCTATCTCAGCACAACGGATAACACATCGACCACCCTTGCCTATACCGCGCTTACTGGGAGCTTCTGGTTAACCTTATTGATCCCTTTTTTCTGGCATTGGCCCGTTGAGCCGTTCCATTTATTACTATTTGGCTCAATCGCATTATCCGCGGCCATATCCGAAATCTTTGTTATCAAAGCGCTTGAAATCACCCAGGCGGTGGTTCTGGCACCTGTCCAATACAGTCTCATTATATGGGGAACGATGTATGGGTTTCTTGTGTTCGGTCAGCTACCAGATCGCTGGACATGGATCGGCGCGGCCATCATTATCGCAGGTGGTTACTACACATTTCATCGCGAAAGACTGAACAAGCAAAAAGCTAGCAAGATGTCACTATAGGCACCATGCTGTCATAGGTTACAGCAAAGTCAGCACAGCTTCGGGCGGGCGTCCGATCACGGCCTTGTCGCCATAGGTCACGATTGGCCGTTCGATTAATTTTGGATAGTGGGTCATGAGCGCAATGATAACATCATCAAGAGTGGCATCATCAAGCGTGGGGAGTGGGGCAATATGCGCCTTATAATCAGCCTCACCTGTTCGTAATATATCCCGCGCACCAAGGCCAAGCTTTGCGAGCAACTCTTTGATCTCACTCTGGCTTGGCACGTTATCAAGATATAGAACAATCGTGGGTTCGATGCCCCTTTCGCGAATCAATGCCAGCGTCTGGCGCGATTTACTGCATCTTGGATTATGATAGATCGTTACTTCATCCATGTGATAGCCTCATTTCAAATGCCTGAAACTGAAACATTCAGACCATGTCGAACTTTAGTAGGTGATTAAACATCGTCACATACAAATTCATCTAACATACTTAAAGACCCACCAGATCAAAGCACGATCACACACTTATTATAATGTAATGTAATGCCTGTCATCCCGCATCACATTCTATGGGCTGACATGCGTATCAACTTGTATTAAGCATATTCCCGTCGCCTCAATAACCTGAAAGATACAATCATGAAAATCGATAATACACCAAACTCTGTTTTGATTTCGGGAGGCACACAGGGACTAGGTCTGGCGGTAGCCCGTAGCTTGGTCGAAAATGGATGTCGTGAAATTATCCTCGCCGGACGCACAGCAGAAACTGGTGCCCGCGCCCAGGCCGAGATCACGGCGCTTGGCGCCACCTGTCATTATATCCAGACTGATATTTCCGACGCCACACAAGCAAAGCGTCTGATTGAAACGGCGATCACCCATTTTGATGGCTTAAACAGTCTGGTGAATGCCGCCGCCACTACATCGCGAGGCAGTCTGGTCGATACCGATCTTGACCTATGGGATGAGCATATGAATATAAATTTAAGAGGACCATTTTTATTGATGCAGGGGCTGACACGGCATCTTCTTGCCAGGCAGGCAGCGGGCAGTATGGTCAATATATTATCAACGTCGGCGCATGTAGGACAAAGCTTTCTGACTGCCTATTCAACTTCAAAAGGGGGCTTGCTGACTTTGACAAAGAACACGGCCAACGCCCTGCGTGCAGATAAAATACGTGTGAATGCGGTGGCACCTGGCTGGATGGATACACCCGCCGAAGCAGAAATTCAAAAACGGTTTCACGGCGCAGATGATAACTGGGTTGAAAAGGCCGAAGCCACCATGCCGATGGGACAATTGGCCAAACCGGCACAGCTAGCCCCGCTTATTACCTATTTACTCAGCCCGTCTTCGGGAATCATTACCGGTGCAACCATTGATTACGATCAACAGATCATCGGCGCCGTACCCGAATAATGTCTTGATCCGGAATAGTCCCCTGATCAAGAACGGCCTCATACATCTTTAGACAGGGCAAAGTCTGACGCCGATTCCTTTACCTGTAGGTGATAAAAAGGGAAATAACTTCTGTGTTATTTTAAAATTTTAGAAATATTTACTAACAAATGCTGACAAAATAGAAACGGAGCATAGTCGATCAGATAAGCACAAATACTTATGGACAGTCGCTATACATTGATAGACAGTATTAACAATTCGTTCACAATTCGAATGTCAAAATTACTTCATAAAAATCTGGGAGGATTGAAATGAAAAAAGAACTATTATCACTTACGCTGGGTGCCATGCTTACCGTCGGTGCAGCAGGAACCGCCGCGGCAAAGGTAGAAGGGGATACTATTATCCTTGGCTCATCTATTTCGCTCACCGGTAAATATGCAACTAACGGACTGCATACTCAGCGCGGTTATGACTATGCTGTTGATGTGATTAACGCCGCTGGCGGTGTAAAAGTTGGCGGTAAAAGCTACAAGCTAGCCGTGAAATATTACGATGACGAATCAACACCTGCGCGTGGTGCGCAGCTTGCCGAGCGCCTCATCCAGCAGGATGGCGTCGATTATATGCTTGGGCCATACAGCTCGGGCATGGTCAAGGCGATTGCCCCTGTTTCGGAAAAATTTGGCGTGCCAATGGTTGAGGCCGAGGGTGCATCTCGTTCACTCTTCACGCAGGGCTATAAATATCTCTTTGCGGTGCTGTCAACGTCAGAGCAGTATCTGGCAACCGCCATCGATATGGCCGCGGCCAGCACCAGTGATCCAAAAAGCATCCGTGTAGCTATGGCGTTTGAAGGCGATCCATTCTCAATGGACGTGCGTGCCGGTGTTGTTGACAAGATCAATGAATATGGCATGAAAACCATCATTGACGATCAGTTGCCAGCCGATTTGTCAGATATGTCCACAACACTGACCAAGGTTAAAGCACTTAAGCCAGACATCTTGATCGTATCAGGTCACTCAAAAGGTGCCGCGACTGCAGCACGTCAGATTGACGAAATGAAAGTAAATGTGCCGATGATTGCCATGACGCACTGTGAAGCTGCAAAGGTTCAGGAGAAGTTCCCGAAAACGTCAACTGGTTTCCTATGTCCAACACAGTGGGTTGAAACCTTGTCTAAGTCTGACCCGATGTTCGGTTCTGCTGCTGAGTGGAACGCAGGCTTTAAAAAGGCCTATCCATCATACACATCTGTCCCATACCAGTCTGCTCAGGCATCTGCCGCAGTATATGTCTGGAAAGAGGCATTTGAAGCGGCTAACAGCTTTGACAAAGATACCGTCAGAGACGCTATTGCCGCCGTTGAAATGGAAACATTCTATGGTGACATCAAGTTCTCCGAAAACGGAAACAATATCGCCAAGCCAATGTTCATGCGCCAGATTGGTGCAGACAGCAGCTACTCTCTTGTCGAGAAGTTTGGTGACATGACGTTCCCACGGAACGTTAACTACTAAAATAAGAAAGGGAAGACAGCTTTGTTGTCTTCCCTTTTCTGCAGTCACTCATCCCGGAGCAATCTATGCTAGATAATCTGCAATTACTGTTTGTTTGGGCGCCAGTGATCAACATCCAAATCATCCTCGAAGGTATCTTTGTTGGCGCCGTGTTCGCCCTTAGTGCTTATGGTTTGGCGTTGGTATGGGGCGTCATGAATATCAAAAATCTGGCACAGGGTGACTTTGTCATTATGGGCGGATACATGGCGCTTGCCTTGACAAGCGCCGACGTTCATTTGGCGCTGACTATGGCAATCGTTATTGTGTCCATGTTCATATATGGCTGGATTGTCTATGTCGTTATGATCCGGCGCATCATTGATCAGGACATGTTTGTATCTTTGCTGGCGACCTTTGGTTTGTCGCTGCTCATGCAACAAGTCATGAACCTTATTTTTGGTCCGGAAGTTCAAACCATCGATATGGAGCTTCCTGTCTATGAAGCCTTTGACGGTATGGTGACAATTCCATCATCCAAAATTATCTCGCTAATCATGGCCGCAGTGATCGCCATCGTTGTCATTCTATTCATGAAAAAATCACGCACAGGTCAGGCCATTCGCGCCACCGCACAAGACGCGCGGGCGGCGCGGGTTCTGGGCATTGATACAGACCGTGTATATGCCTTCACCTTTGCCTTTAATGCGGCACTATGTGGCGCGGCAGGTGTTCTCGTGTCGATTATCTGGGTTATTCAGCCGTTCTACGGCATTACCTATTCGGTGCGCACCTTTGCCATTGTTACAGCCGCCGGACTTGGCAATCTGCCAGGTGTTATCACCGCCGGTTTTGGCATTGGCCTTTTCGAAAAATATACCGGAATGATTTTGGGCACCGCTTATGAAGTGGCAGCACCAGTAAGCATTCTGCTTCTCGTCCTTATCTGGCGTCAAATCTCAATGCGAAGAAATAGACAGGTAGTCAAATGATCAAATCTAATAACCTGATAACCTATGGAGCACTTGGGGCTTTGGGGATTTTTGGCCCCATTCTGTTCCCGGATTATACGCTGTCTATCGCCTATTTATGGATGATGGTGCTGATGGCATCTACCTGGGATACGCTTGGTGGCCAGATGGGCTATAACTCGCTTGGCAATATCACCTTCTTTGGGGTGGGCATGTATGTATCGGCGATTGTCCAGATATCCATGTTCTATGAAGGCGGTATGGGTGAATACACATCGGCGATGGGATCGATCAAGCCGGAATTTACCGATAATGAATATTTTCTCGGCCTGTATGTTGGGATTATATGTGCTGGCTTGGTGGCTTTGGTGCTATCGGTCATCTTCAGTTCATTCATGTTTGGCTTACGCGGCCCCTATTTTGCCATTGGCTCGCTTGGCTTGGCTATTGCCGCAGCAGAAGTGACAATCACCATCGACTATGTTGGTGGCGCATCGGGTATTTCAATGCCGCTATTCCCGGGTGATATCGAATTCAGATCAACCTTCTTCTATATTTTATGTTTTCTGTTTGCCGTGGTGGCGCACTTCCTTCTGCGCTGGCTTTATTCGACCCAGTTCGGTCTGGCGATTAATGCCATTCGCGATGACGAGGATAAAGCCGAAGCTATGGGCATCCCAACCCTTATCTATAAGCAAATCGGCTGGGGTATAGCCGCCTTCTTTATGGGTTGTATTGGGGCTGTTGCTGGTAATATGGCAGGCTTTATTGACAAAGAAGTCGCCTATCCTATCCCGACATTTGGCATTTTCATGGTGGCTATGGTTTTGCTTGGTGGCAAGGGCACTTTATGGGGCCCTGTATTGGGTGCCATCCTGTTCCATGTTGTCAAGGAAACCACATGGACCTACCTTCTGAACCTGCAATGGATTGCGCTTGGATTAATTTTGATCATCAATATCGTGTATTTCCAGCAAGGCATAATGGGCTGGTTGCAGGATAAGTTCCCAGAACGATTTGGCATCGTGGTTGATCCGTCAAACACACAGTCTGACGCCCAGAGTGAAGGAGACGCCAGATGAGCGATCCGATTATTGAGGTAAAAAATGTCTCTAAATCCTACGGCGGCGTAAAGGCCAATGTGGACATCACCATGAAGGTCGAGCGCGGCTCTATTACCGGCATCATCGGGCCCAATGGATGCGGCAAGACAACTTTGTTTAATTCGATTGTGGGCTACCATCCCATCGATAATGGCTCGATCTCGTTTGATGGCGATGAAATTTCAAAATTGCGCGTTGGTGATATTGCCCGGCTTGGCATGTTACGTACATTCCAGCAAACCCGGATTTACGGTAAAATGGATTGTGTAGATAATATGCAGATTTCAGTCTCGCATCGTCCAGACTCCAAGGTTTCATTGTTTGCCAGCCGCAAGGGTGAAATCCGCGAGCGTGCCGAACATCTTCTGGAATTTGTTGGTCTTTATTCAAAACGCAATCTGATTTCGGGTGATTTGTCATTCGGCCAGCAAAAACTGCTAGAACTGGCAATGGCCTTGATGAATGAGCCAAAAGCACTTTTGCTTGATGAACCAACAGCCGGTATCAACCCTACACTGATCAACGGTTTGATCGATAGATTGCGCCGCGCTAACGAAGAACTTGGCATTACCTTATGCGTGATTGAGCATAATATGCGGGTCATCATGAATCTGGCCTCACATATCTATTGCCTGTCAAACGGGCAGATGCTGGCCGAAGGCAAGCCAGCAGATTTGCAAAACGATCAACGCGTGATTGATGCATATTTGGGAGGTCACTGATGGCCCAGCGTACTGAAAAGAAAACTGCCGCAAAGACAGCTGGTGCCACAAAGGCGACTGTCAAAAAGACAGCTACAAAGTCTGCCACAAAGAAAGCCACACCTAAAAAATCTGCCGTGAAAAAGAGCCCCAAGAAAGTTGCCGCAAAGTCTGAAAAAGGCGTTAGCGGCTATGGTTCTGGTGGTGTCGATGTGGTGATGACAATTGACCAGATTGCCAAGGAAGCGGCCTCGATATCGGCATCAGCCCCAAAGGTCGGTGAGCTTGAAAAGCTTGCAAATAATGACCCTTTCCTCAGCATCAACAATTTACGTGCTGGTTATGGCAAAATGGAAATTCTGCATGACTTCAATCTCCGCATTGCACAAGGTCAGTCATTGTGTCTGATTGGGCCAAACGGGGCTGGTAAATCAACAGTCCTGCACTCGATTTTTGGATTCACAAATATTTTTTCTGGTTCCATCACTGTTGGTGACAAGGACGTAACGCGCCTCACCCCGTCGCAAAAACTATCCGATGCTGGCATTGCCTATATTTTGCAGGATAAATCAGTCTTTCCGCAAATGACGGTTGAAGAAAACCTGCTCATGGGTGGGTTTTTGAAAGATAAACCTGTCGAAGCCAAGGCCGCAGCCGAAATGGTATTTGATAAATATAGCCGCCTTGCCGAACGTCGTAATAAACCTGCAGGTGTTCTATCTGGCGGTGAGCGCCGGCTTCTTGAAATATCCAGAGCATTGGTCATGCAGCCGCAAGTGTTGCTGGTTGATGAACCATCCATCGGCCTTGAGCCACGCTTCATCGATATGGTCTTTGAAATTCTCGAAGATTTACAGCGCAAGGACGGCAAGACCATCATCATGGTTGAGCAGAACGCCAAGAAAGGCCTCGCCTTTGCTGATATTGGCTATGTCCTTGTATCTGGCGAGACAGCGATCGCGGATGAAGGCAATAAATTGCTTGATAATCCAGATGTGGGCAGACTGTTCCTTGGCGGCTAATCCTGCGCCTGCCAGCAACCTTACGCACCACTCTAATATCTCGGCAATGCCACGGCCTATCGTGTATGTCGTTGCTACGCTGAGATATCTTTCATAACGGTCAGAAATTGCGACACTTCCTGAATGCTATTGTAATGGCACATGGATACGCGCACACAGCCATCAAGGCCAAGCGGATTCAGAATATTGCCTGAATAGTGATCAGCTTTTCGCAGATGCGTCCGAATCCCCTGTTCGTTAAGGCTGGTGACGACATCAGCCGAGGCCATACCCTCAACATAGAC
Organism: Candidatus Puniceispirillum marinum IMCC1322; assembly: GCF_000024465.1. Classification (NCBI taxonomy): domain Bacteria; kingdom Pseudomonadati; phylum Pseudomonadota; class Alphaproteobacteria; order Puniceispirillales (SeqCode); family Puniceispirillaceae (SeqCode); genus Puniceispirillum (SeqCode); species Puniceispirillum marinum (SeqCode). The sequence continues at coordinate 1,618,605 of NC_014010.1, forward strand.
CGAGACAAGGCCTTCGCGCGCGGCATTCTCGACACCACCGATAATATGCACCTTGGCCATATCGGCCAGCCCGGGCAAATTGCCAGTGCCATGAATCATAGCGTCGGTCAGCGATTTCTCATGCGCGTGAATGGCTTTGCCTGCGGCAACAAATTTGCCCCGCCGATCTGCATCACCTGCAACTTGTCCGCCTAGCCATTCCAGATAATCCGCTACCTCTGACAACGCTGCATAAGCACCCGTATCACGCGTTCCCATTTCCCAGTTATCCTCTGGCCCCCCTGAAAGGGAATCATGGGGCAATGCGGTCAGCCTGTCAGAAATCCAGGCCAGGCCATAGCCATGCCGTGAAAACATCTTATAGGGCGATATCACATAGCCATCAACATCATAGGCATCGATATCGATCATGCCATGGGCAGCATGCTGAATGCCGTCAACAATGATAAAACAATCTGGCGCGACAGCGCGTATCGCGGCTGAAATGGCACCAACATTCATACCCATGCCTGTCACTGGTGATGTATGCAATATGGTCGCCACACGCGTTTCAGCGGTGACATGGCGGGCATAATCCGCGGCGGTCACCAGACCTTTGGCATCATCATGCGGGATCATAACATGGGTCTTATTGCTGATCTTCGACCAGCGGCCACAGGCACTGCGCGTCGCCGGATGTTCAACAGTTGACCCCAGCACAACACCATCAGAGGCAACGCCCAGACAGGCATTCATAATCAGGCGGAATAAAAGTTCGGTACCACTTTCACCAACAAAAAACTGTCCGGTTGACGCATTCATCATCGCCCGCATATCTGCTTTGGCCTTGTTAATAACACGCACCAGCTCGTGTGAACCGGGGTTGTCACGTCCCTGATTATCTGGGATGGCAGCATATCTTTGGGCGCTTTCGACAACCGCATTCAACGTAAGCGCACCACCAGCATTCTCAAAAAACACACGGCTACCTTGCACTGGACAGTGATCAACCTGGGCGAATTTATCTCGGATATCATTTAACATGTCGCTGGTAATTGTGGGCATCGGGTGCACTTTCTAATTCGTGTAGTAGTTAATACAGGGTTATTATTCTATTAGATATCTGAACATTATCATAAAACGTTATGGCGGGCACTTTGTAAAGCCAGACCAGCAACGCTTTTAGGCCAGACCATTAAAGACCAAACGCGCGCCCATAATCATAAAGGCAATCAACACAGCCTTACGAAACATATCTTGCGAAATATGCGCGCGAAGCATTTCGCCAATGCGAAATCCGATAAGCGCTGCCCCAAGCCCAAGCAATGATTTTATCACCGCAACCATGGTCAGTACCCCTGACATGAACAGCCCCACGGCAAGCGGGACACTGCCAACGAGAAACAGAAATCCAGTCGCAGCGATAAAGCCTTCCTTGGGGGTTTTGCGCGCCATTAAATACATGACCACAGGAGGTGACCAGATTGAGCTCAACCCGCCTAATATGCCCGATATCACACCCGCACCCAGCTGCCAGCTAACACCCGGCCCGATGCTGAATGACAATCCAAACAGCCATTGTGACGCAAAAGCAATCATCGCCACACCAATCACGATTGTTAGAATTTCTGTCGGAAACGCGGTTATATGCCAGGCAGTTACAAAGATGCTGATCATGATCGCAAGCGCAAAGACCTTATAACGTCGTGCCGTTTGAAACCGGTCTTGTGACCGCGAAAACTGATAGATATTTGTCACAATAATCGGCAATAGAAGCAGCACGATGGCTTCAGTCGGCTCGAAAATCAGCGTCAGAAGTGCCATGCCTGCCGCTGGCAAACCAAGTCCCAGAAAACCTTTTATAATCCCCGAAAACAGGAAAATGGCGATGATGGCACCAATGATGACAGGATCAAGTGATGGTAATAAAGATGCCATGAGAAAATCAGTCATAATTATGTTCACTAGCCCTGATCAATGACCATTCATATGCGATTATCAGACAATTTGTGTCACTAATCTACCCAGTCCCTCTATGTCGCCTGTCAGAACATCACCCTTGGCAACAGGGCCGACACCAGCAGGTGTTCCCGACATAATCAAATCACCTGCGGTAATATCGTAAAACCGTGACAGATAAGAAATCATTTCTGGCACTTTCCAGATCATCTGGTTTAGATCTCCATCCTGTCGTATTTCACCATTAATGCTGAGCGAAATACGACCTGCGTCCAGATGCCCGGTCTTGGAGGCTGGCACTAACGCGCTCATCGGGGCAGACCGTTCAAAAGCCTTGCCAATTTCCCATGGGCGGCCTGTCTTTTTGGCTTCCCCTTGCAGATCACGGCGCGTCATATCAAGCGCGATTGCATAGCCATATACATGCTGCATCGCATCATCTTCGCTGATATTCGCACCACCACTTTTCAACGCCACCACCAGTTCAATTTCATGATGCACATCACTTGTTTGCGGCGGATAGGGGAACGTCCCGCTGATATCAATATTCTGTGCATTTTTCTGGAAAAAGAACGGGGCTTCCCGGTCTGGATCATGTCCCATTTCAATCGCATGATCGGCATAGTTACGTCCGATACAATAGATCCGGCGCACGGGAAACGCGGCATCCATTCCCTCTATAGGCAAGCTCACCTGTGCTGCTGGCGTAAATATATAATCCATTATATGGCTATCCTTTTCTGCTTCGTACAAAATTCATGAATTTGCTGTTACGCTTTTACCTGAGGTTTCACATCCATGAGATGCTGTTCACACTATATATCAACTGCGATGAATGCTGCGCTAAAATTCGCATATATTTGCAATTCATATCCCTATGCAGATAGATATCTACAGTACTCACACTCGTTTTTTGAAATATTCAGGCCAAATTGATGTATGTTTGTCAGGCAATCTATTCAGGCCGTAAACCTTGTCCCTTTTTCAAAACGCTGCCATTCGTGCACATAAAGTCCCCGTCCATATGCTTGGCATTAGCCAGATTGTGGCTTATGGCGCGTTATTTTATGCGTTTGCGCCGCTTAAAACGCATATTGCAACCTTATTAGATACATCCGAAGCCATAGTCATGACTATTTTAAGTCTGGCGATAGTCACGCAGGCCTTATTAACACCCCTGGTTGGTAGCTGGGCTGACCGGTTTGGTGCATTGAATGTTCTCAAGCTGGGATTTTTACTAGGCGCAAGTGGCTTCTTTGGTCTTGGCGCATTGGAATTTGCATTCCTGACCAGCTTTTACTGGCTTGGCCTCTGCTTTGTCTTAATCGGTATCGGCCTTGCCATGTCCACCTATGAGGTTGCCTTTAGTGCCGCCGTGCAGTTTGACGAGATCAATTCACGAAAGAATATTTCCATAATCTCTTTTTATGGCGGCGTTGCCAGTACTCTCACATGGATATCGATCTATCCGCTTATCAGTGTTATAGGATTGCTTTATGCCTGTCTGGTATTGGCTGCCATTCTTCTGGGTTTCAGCTGGCTAATATCAAGATATAAGCACGAACGCTATCATCCGGCCAAACAGACCAAAGCCGAAAGCAAACCATTCCGATGGGGCTTGCTTTCCACAGCCGAAAAGCGGGCCATCATTATCCTCGCCAGTGCCGGCGGCTTTGAATATTTTTTATTTTCGGCCACAACGTTATTATGGGTTAACTGGTTCCAGCTACAATTTGAAAATGCTTTTCTTGCTGTCATTCTAGCTAGTATTTATGGCCCGTTTCAGGTTGTAGGCAGACTTGTTGAAATGAAATTTGGCCATCATATCGATGCCCGCATTACCGGTCTCGTGGCTGGTCTTTTGATACCACTGTCGCTGATATCCCTATTGGCTGGCACTTTGCCTTTAGCGATAGTGGCTATGGCATTATTTGGTATGGGACATGGTATTTTGACGGTGTCTTTTGGCTTTGTGACCAATCTTTATTTTGGCGCTGATGTATATGGTCGGGCTAAAGGCTGGATCGGTATGCCGCGTGTTGTCGGTTTGGCAATTGGCCCAAGTATTGGCGGCTTTTTACTTGCCTTTAGCGAACATGTTTTCATATCTGTTATGATTATGTTTGCCATCGCCAGCGCGTTGCTATTTGCCAGCCTGATGCTGATCAAGCCAACAAACCCCGTGCATATAGCATCCACGCGCTAGGTTGCTTGCAACCAGAAATGCCATAGGCCTAAATAGGCTAGGTGATTTACGTTTTGATCTAGAGTTTTTGAATAAGCAGGTTAATTTTTTTCAACCGTTTGGACAGAATTTTCTGCTCTTCATTTATTTCGTTTATTTCAGATTTTAGATTTGAAATTAACTTTCCGGTGCGGCCTCTTGCTGGCTTTGTTGCGCTGCCGCTATGGCCTTCTTCGGCAATGAAATAGGTCGGACTGACGCCCAATATACCAGCCATTGATACAAGCTTATTAACACGGGGTTCGCTGCTATCATTTTCCCATGATGCAAGCGTTGATGGGTTAACACCAACAAGATGAGCGAGCATGTTTAGGCTTAATCCAACTTGCTCACGGCATTTGAAAATTCTGCCGCCAAGAGTGCTATCAATATTGCCATCTGACAGGATATTAGAAGATGAATTTTTAACGGGCACAATTTATCCTATTTACGACTCTAGTCCAAAATAAGCCATTGATAGTTTAAAGTCAAATTTCAGCCCTTTGTATCTGCATCACCTTCATCACGACGGTCATCCTGTCGATTGCCTGTATGCTGGCGTCTGTTATCAGGCTGGAAAAAATTATCTTGTGCAGAGGCCAATGGGATATCAGCCCAACTTGTTGTGTAATGGGGGGATCGGTATTTCTGTGGCGCATACCAGCCTCTAGGCCGCTTAAGCTGACCATATTGAATACTGCCGACGCCAAATTTCTGATTAATGACATCACAGCTTTCGATCAATTTGCTGTTACGCGGGTTTTCCGTATGGAACAGCATGTCCGGGCGCGCCTCTGCCCGGCAAAGATCCAGCAGCAGAATACCTGCCTTTTTATAGTGGTGGCCCGCACGATATATGTTTTTCAATATCTGCTGGGCTGCTTTGTGAATTTCCTGCGTGCTATTTGTGGCGGGGATCATGCCCATCGTCTGTGCATTCGAATATTGCGGCTGGTTCTGCTGGAACGCATTCGTCCGGATAAAAACACTAAGCCCGCCAGCCACCATCTTGCCCTTGCGCAATTTGGCTGCCGCCATAGTGGCAAAGGTTGATACAATATCATGCAGCGCGTCATAGTCGTCGATGCTTTTGCCAAAGCTTCGTGACACGCAAATACTTTGCTTATCTTGCTGTTGCGTATCCAGCGACAGGCATATCGTGCCACGCAATTCTAGCGCCGTCCGCAGACCTGTCACCCCCATATTTTTGCGGATCCAGCCATCTTGAAGGCGGGCAAAACCTGCGGCTGTCTGAATACCTTGTGCATTTAGCCTTTTGCCTAAACGCCGGCCTATGCCCCATATGTCGGTTATCGCCGTATTCTGCAAGGCACCCTCTAATTGGGCGGCTGTATCTATGCAATATACGCCGCGTGCCAACTTGTTCCTTTTGGCGATCCGGTTAGCCAGCTTGGCAAGTGTCTTGGTCTGGCCAATGCCCACTGATACCGGAATGCCAGTCCATTGTTTAACAGTGCGGCAAATATCATGGGCATAATCGACAAGCCCGTGCGGCGCGAAACCTGACAGATCGAGAAAACATTCATCAATCGAATATATTTCGGCTTGTGGCGCGAATGTCGATAATATGCTCATGACGCGATGGCTCATATCACCATAAAGCGTATAGTTGCTTGACCGGATCAATATCCCTTGCTGGCGAAACCTGTCCTTGTGTTTGAAATATACATCGCCCATCAGCACGCCGATCGCTTTGGCTTCGTTCGAACGCGCGATAACGCAGCCATCATTATTAGACAGGACAATGAGGGGCTTGCCTTCCAGCGCTGGCTGAAAAACGCGTTCGCAGGAACAATAGAAATTATTACAGTCGATAAGCGCGAACATTATTTCAAAGACCGGATACTATATGTGACAACACCCCATATATGACTGTCTTCGGGGATCTCCAGACAAGGATAGTCAGGGTTTTCAGACTGTAAAAACCAGCCTTCCTTATGCTGACCCAAACGCTTCACGGTGAATTCATTGTGAATCGTCGCAATCACAATGTCATTTATCTTTGGGGTTAAGCTGCGATCCACCATCAACAGATCGCCTGAATGAATGCCTGCCCCTGTCATCGAATCGCCTGCAACGCGCAGAAAAAATGTCGCCGCCGGATTTTCAATCAGATGCGCGTTCAGATCCAGAGTGCTATCGATATAATCCTCGGCAGGACTTGGAAACCCAGCAGAAACAAACGGAACGGAGATTGAGAACGATAATAGATACATGTACTGAACAAACTAAAACAACAAACAGAAAAAGAACATAACAAGAACATTTGGGAAAGCCAAGCGTGGAAATGTCTAAATTTCTGAATCAATTCAACTGGCCTTACCAATCACCACGTAACCAAAACAAATAAAGAGATAAAAATGGCAAAAGCATTTATTGCAGGTTTAATTTCAGTGAAAAATTTAGATGGTTTCGGCATGCGCATATGACCAATGCTCAATAATTAGGCATGCGCATAAATCAATTGAAAAACCCCTTGACCCGGAAAAGCATATAAACCTTTAATACCAAACGGTACATTATGTAATAATATTTCAGTAAAGGGAGAATACCGATGGGCCTATATGACAAACTCAACCAGACGATGGACAATAGAGACGTAGACGCATATACGCATTTGCTTCATGACGATTTTACCGTTGTCTTTCACAAATCAGGCAATTCTTTCCCTAAGGACGAATGGTGCTCAATGGTCAAAGAAATGATGGCTAACGAAAAATTTGTCCAGGAATCTTCACGCTTGGTCTATGAAAATGATGATATCATAGTTTCACATAGTTTTATGTCTTACCCAGATGATTCTAGAGAAGCTGTCATGTTAGTTGCCATGCTGAAGGATGGAAAAGTAATCCGCATGGAAACCGGCGCAACAAGTTTAAGTTAAATCTTAGACTGATATGTAAGCCTTTAAGGCTTACATATCAGTGATATAGGTGAGGTCATGGCGCCCGATGCCAGAGTTATATTCGGCTTTCAGGCACTTACATGCACAGCTAGATAAGCATTACCGCCAGTTTAGTAGCTCATACATATAGAGTCATATGGATGTCGTTGGCTAATTTTTCCATCAAATGCGAATATATCCAGCATGGCGTTATATCCTGCATCAGTAATGCTCATTTCTACAGGCCAGCATCCCATATTCTGATAGGCATGGATGCATTGCGTTAAGACCGCTTCATCAATTTGTGGAAATAGGGATTTTTCTGCTATTGCAATTTCTGCCGCAGGTCTGGTTGCCACATATTGTCTGGTTCTCGCATAAGCTCGACAAAAAGCTTGACCGTCTTCAGTTTTCAACCATTCCGGCATAGCCGCCAAACTAGAAAATGCACAAGGGCCAACCATCGGCCCTAGAGCCGCAACAACATAGCCAACGCCATCTGCTTCAAGTTGCTGAGGAGCAGGTCCTTGCTGATGTATATACTGACCTTGCCCCTGCCTATACGCAGCATCCATTTCCTTGGCGTTGCCGGAATCAATAATATTGATTTTAGCAATATCTATACCTGCTTTGTGGCAAGCATACTTGAACATTGTCATTGGTTGACCGCCATGATGCACAAGCACGTCAGCACCTTCAAGAGACGACCATTCAAAATCATTGTCATTATCCCGGCCGCTGATAAAAAATCCATCCATGTTGTTGATCAATGCAAAATGCCGCGCCTCAGGCTGATGGCCATTTTCCAGAGATGTGAAGCCCTGACTGATGGTAGATTGCACAACTTGTGCAGTGCCATCTTCCAGCGCATTTAAAGCCGACACCCCAGGCTCAGCGACACTCCAATCATATTCAAACCCTTCTTCAGCCAGAAAACTGCCTGTCATAGTTGAAATTAATGGTGAATAAAAAGCGGAGAACAAAGTAAATTGAAGATGAATTTTAGCCATCAAAGAAGCCCCAATAAATTTACATACTGTACTAATACTAACTCACAAAAGCACCCCATAGCTACCCACGTTTCTGGATATAATCAGCCTAATCAACCTCTACAAATCTCTGAAAAGAATTACTTGTGAAAATTACCCATTCATAATGAGGCATGCTTCAGATGAACGAGTGGCTATTTTAGCTGATTTGGTACGAAGGCTGATACTGACTCTGTCACTTCGGTAATGCTACCGCACATCAGCAGGAACACGCCTGACGAAGTGATAAATACCAAAACGGACACGGATATATGAGGATTGATTGTACGTCATTCTGTACGTCACCTGACCTGCTAGCCCAATAAATTATTACATATCAGTCATATAGGTGAGGTCATGGTGCCCGATGCCAGAATCGAACTGGCGATTGATGATTACGAATCAACTGTTATACCACTTAACTAATCGGGCTAATCTATAGCTCTAGGTGCCATATTTGGTATAATTTGCTTTACCAATTTTGACAATCCAGCTGTTTAGATCTGTCAATCTGGCTAATAAGACACGTCAGACAGGCTCATCAAACAACGGCGTCACCCGGTCTGGCCGTTGCCAGACAAGCTGGGCAAAGCTGTCGCAATCCGGGCAATGGCTTTGCCAGTCATCATGCAGGCTCCTACAGGCACCACATTGCCAGCCTTGCGGGCGCGGGGCTTTACTGGCCGCAACAAGGGCAGCATTGGCATCGTCCTGATGACCATGCGCTTGTGCAATACGTGCTGCCACCTGCCACGCATCGGCATCACGACGGCTTTCGGGTATCGCTGTGATCTGCCCTGCGGCTTCGCCATCCAGTCCCACATCAAGCGCCTGATTGGCAATAATGCACCGCGCCGCATCAGCTATATCCTCATCAGCTGGTATCAGCGTCATCAGCTTGGCAATAAACCCACCATCATTTACCTGCCATGCTGGCTTCAGCCGGTTGGCGACCTCGATATGCGGGATGATGCCAAAAGCCTTTTCCAGTACTTTAACCGCTTTCCGGTTAGCCCCTGTTTCAAGATATATATCGCTGAGCATAAGCACCGCTGGCAAAAATCCCGGCACGTCCTTGATAATTCGTATCAGCACCTTTTGCGCGCCCTGACGATCGGCATTCTGCGCATGTTCACACGCATCCATATATAGCAATGCCGTACGTTGTGACTGAATATTGTTGCCGTCTTCATCTGATCCCGATTGTCCAGATCGCCGCTGGCTAGCAAGCACATCAAGCGCTGGCAAGGCGGCTTGCCAATTATGTCTAGCCGCTTCAAGTTGGACGATATGCGCGGCTGCCAATGTCGATTTAGGCCGCAATGCCAACGCCTTGCGGGCCGATGCAAGCGCGGCATCAGGCGCATCATCATCAAGCGCTAATCGCATCATGCCTATATGCCCCAGAAACGCGCTGTCATCTTCGGCAATCAGGCTGGTGAAATATCGTCGCGCAGCTTGATGATCACCGGCCAGAGCCGAAGCCTGTGCGGCCAGTAGGTTGGTTAGTTGCGGCGCATCCAGCAAACGGCGCGCGCGTGCGGCCTGGCGCTTGGCTTCGGCGGGTTCACCTGCCGAAACCGCCATCAAACCCAATGTCAGCGCCTTATGACCGGCCACATCGCGGCGCTTCTGCACCGAACTGCCAAGCCAGCCTGGCAATGATTTTATCAGCCGGTAAAGCCGATCAAAAAACACCATGCCCAGCGCAAATATAATGACCAGCGCCACCGCAAGGCTGGTGCGCATCTCGAGCCGCCATCCCAGCCACTCGACCTGCACATGGCCTGGTTGCGCGGCCAGCCAACTCGCCGATGCCGCCGCGGCCAGAATGAACAGAAATAAAACCGCAAGCCGTATGAGCATTACCCAGCCTCGGCCATATCTGCCAGCACCGCGGCCACAAGCTGTGATATCGCCGCATCAAGCGCATAGCGCGCCATGGCCGCTGTCTGCCATTCGGTCAAAGCGGGCACATCACCCCCTTGCCATGCTTGCACCACCTTCAATGCGGCATCAAAATTCTGTATTGTTACAGCCGCCTCAAACGCCGCAAGCTGACCTTCGGGGCTATCAACCGCAAGGTCTGTCGCGCGCAGATTAACCAGCTTGCCAAGCTTGGCACCTGCTTGTCCCAGCAAGGAGTCATCCTCGTCTTTGCTATGTAATGTATCAGCCATGGCGGCAATCACCTGATCCGCATCACGCAGCAAGTCAGCACGGCTTGGTGGGTTTTGCACCAATATGGCAGAAAGGCTATCCACGTCAAAATCGAGACCACCTGTTATCACAAGCGCCTGTAAAATATTATCCCACTGGCTTACTGGACGACCAGCCATATTGTCAGCCAGTAAGCCACTAACTGCCACCAGCGCCGCTTGTGACAATATAGCGGCTGGTTGCGCTGGTTGCATGGGTTGCGACACATCACGCGACAACAGCTTGGCTGTTTCCGCTTCACCTGTTGGCACCACAGTGTCCGCGTCTGTTGTCTGGTCTGTTTTCGGGCCTAGGGCATCGGTAATCGATGATGATACTGCCCTGTCATTTGCCAGCGCAGCCATTGCCGCCAGATTATCTTCGACCTTGCTAAGACGCGTCGCCAGCATTGCTAGACGTTTTGCCGCTTCGTCACTTGCAACCGCGCCTGTTGGCAAAGCCGCGGCCTGTTGGGCAATCTTTGCTTCCAGATCAAGGCGGATCGCGCTATCGGCCTGTTTATTATCATCAACCAGCCCTTCCAGCGCGGTCAGCCGCAACGTCAAGGCATCCACCTGTTCGCGAACAACATCCTGTTGTCCCAAGGCGGTCTGATTTTGACTTTGATAAAGGCTGTATGACGCCACCGCGATGCTGATAACAGCCAGCGCCACTGCCGAGACAATGCCAGCAGACATCCCCGTAGCATTTTTTGCTGGTATGGTCGGTTCACGATCAGATGATGTGGCCGTTGCCGGTTTTTCGACCGCATCGCCTTCAATCGTATCAGCAGACGGTTTTTTTACCTTCGAAGTCATCCTGCACTGCCCTTATCTATTACCTGCCGCCTCTGGTTGGCCTGCCGATCCACTAATGTCGCGATCGCCAGAATACGGCTGCGAGACGGTCTTTTGCTGACCCATATATGTTGCCAGCCCGCCCCTGCCGCATCAGCAATCGCCGCACTGCCTGCGATGATGCTTACTCTGCTTCTATGTTGCCACAAATTTCCCGCTTTAAGCAATTCGACAAACAAGGCTGCCGTGCGCACTGACATAAGGATGACCGAAACCATTCCTCCATCTTCGAGATGCTGTGCAACTGCCGGATTGACAATTTCAACAGGAACCATGTCATAAACCGGCATATCAATGACGCTGATATCATGCGCCGCAAGGGCGGTCTGCATGTCAAAACTTTTTTGCTGTGCTGATGGCCATAGAACAGCCCGACCACTAGCCAGCTTTGCCGTCAGGATTTTCGGCACCAGCCCCGAACCCCCGCCATGGCCAACCGTTACATCCTTGAACCCCACCAACCGTGCTGCAATGCCTGTTGCCGTGCCGACAACAAAGACCGGCTTATCTAACCAAGCTGCCAGTCTTGGTGTTTCCAGTCTTGGTGTTTTGGCAAAACAGGCAACAGCATTTCGGCTAGTAAAAATCACCGCTGAAATCGTTTTCGAATCTGGGAGCTCATAGTGGGCATGTGGCACCAATCGCATCACCGGCATAGCCATAGCCGCCACCGCGCGTCTTTGCAGTGACGCCACATCACGCATCGCATCGGTATGAGGGCGAGTGGATAATGTCAGATGGTGCTTTTGATATGCCATCGTATCACTTTGCTTGATCCAGCTTGAACAATCGACAGGGCTATAATTTTAAACATAGCGCATTTTGCATAGTGATGCTGAGCTTTATTATCCGGCGCTTTCAAAATTGCTGTTCTGGCCTAGGCCAGAAAACCACGTCCACCCGCATCATCAAGCAACGCCACACCAACTTTGATACCAAGCGCTACCGCCTCATCCTTGCTAGCTGTCATTGTTCGACGAAAGGCGGCGCTACCATCGCTGCTAAGCACCATACCATCCAGACGAAGTGTCTTATCATCAACAAAGCGGGCGCTGGCGGCAATGGGTGTGTGACAGGATCCGTCAAGATGCGCCAGCATCGCACGTTCGGCAGTAACCTCGATCGTACTATTGACACATGCCAGTGGGGATATCGCATCAAACACCGCTTGCTGGCGTATCGCCTTTTCACCTTGCGCCAGGCTTGGGTCACATAGCTGAACGGCCAATGCGCCTTGCGCCGCCGCCGTCGGCATCAGCTTTTCGTCAAGCGGGGTATAATCAAGCGACAGTTTCAGACGTTTCAGCCCCGCAACCGCCAGAATGATCGCGTCATAATCACCCTGATTGAGCTTGGCAATCCGTTTATTGATATTGCCACGCAAAAGCTTGATACGCAGATCGGGGCGATGATGAAGCAATAACGCTCGGCGTCGCACTGAAGATGTGCCCACGATAGCACCATCAGGCAGCGCATCAAGATCCGCATAGCTTCCAACCAGCGCATCACGGCGGTCTTCACGTGGCAAAACCGCACCAATCATTGTACCAGCGGCAAAATCACTTTCCATATCTTTCATGGAATGCACAGCCGCATCACTTTCTCCGGCTAGCAGACTGCGTTCCAGCTCTTTAATGAAAACACCTTTACCGCCTACCTCGACAAGCGGCCGATCAAGAATAAGATCACCCTTGGTGGTAAACGGTTCAATCCGGCTTGCAACCGGTTTCAAGGCCACCCGCACAAGTTCGGCCTGCGCCATCGCAAGCGTTGACGCACGACTGGCAAGCACAAGAGGGGTGGCAAAAAAATAACTAGCGTCAGGTTTCATCACCGCCATATCTAATGCGCCAACGCCCGCTTGCATAGCCCAAAAAAACGCCAAAAAATCTAGTGTCATCTGCTTGCGCCATGATACCATGCCGCAAATTTCGATATTGTGACCTGAAAATCTGGAAAGACCCCCCTAATGGCAAAAGATTTTACCATCCTTGGCATCGAAAGCAGTTGTGACGAAACCGCCGCCGCCATCGTCAGTGCCGATAAATCGATCCATGCCAATAAAATTGCGTCACAAATCGAAACCCACGCCAAACATGGTGGGGTTGTTCCCGAGGTTGCCGCACGAGCACATCTGGATATGATTGATGATGTTATTGCCGCGGCACTTGCCGATGCTGATATGACATTTGACGATATTGACGGTATTGCCGCCACTGCTGGGCCTGGTCTTATTGGCGGGGTTATTGTTGGCACTGTTGCGGCCAAGGCAATCGCCGCCGCCAGATCCATCCCCTATTATGCTGTCAATCATCTTGAAGGCCACGCGCTTAGCGGCCGCTTATGCAGTGATATCGGTTTTCCCTATCTTTTATTGCTGGTGTCTGGCGGACATACCCAGCTTCTGGCGGTCACCGCGCCTGGCACATATCATCGCATGGGCACAACGATGGATGATGCCGCTGGCGAGGCTTTTGACAAATGCGCTAAAATCATGGGGCTTGGCTATCCGGGCGGCCCTGCCATTGAAACTGCCGCCGCCTCAGGTGACGCCAAATCGATTCGTCTGCCACGCCCATTACGCGGCGCAGATAATTGTCATTTTTCCTTTTCCGGACTGAAAACCGCTTTGGCTACAAAACTGGCGCATTTAGGCGGTGTCCAGACAGCGCCAATTCATGATCTAGCGGCCAGTTTGCAGGCCGCCATTGCCGATTGCCTTGCCGACCGCACTAAACGCGCGATGCAGATTTTCGCCACCCAAACCAGCACCAGCCACACCAGCACCACCAACACCCTTGTCATTGCTGGCGGCGTTGCTGCCAATAAGGCTATTTTTGCCCGGCTTCAGACCGAAGCTGATGCGGCTGGATTTCAGATTATTGTGCCACCGGCAAAATTATGCACAGACAATGCCGCGATGATCGCTTGGGCAGCGCTTGAACGTCACGACCAGCCAGACCAGCTGGATTTTGAACCGCGCCCCCGCTGGCCACTTGATCCCGCCGCTACCCCACCACCTGGTCGTGGGGTGCGTCAATGACCATGACGCCGGTAATCATAGGGGGCGGTAGCTGGGGATGCGCCATTGCCAGTGCCTTAATCCGCACAGGCCAGCATGTTGAGCTTTTGGTGCGCCGTCAGGCAACCGTCGATGCGCTTGCCGCTGGCCAATGTATGCAATTGCCTGATGCCGCACAGATGCCACCAATGGCAGCCAGCCTTGCACCTGCATGCCTGCAAACGGCCAGTATGATTTTTGTTGTTGTTCCGGTTGCCGCCAATCCAGCCGCCTTTGATACCATTGCCACGCATGGAACAGCTGGTGTACCGGTCATTTTATGTGCCAAGGGTATCTCAAGCCATAATGGCCAAGACGCCCAACTCCTGACCCATGCCGCACAACAGGCGTTACCTGATCATCCGATCGCGGTCTTTTCTGGACCCAGTTTTGCTGATGAGGTTTTAGCTGGCCTTCCTGCCGCCCTTGTTGCCGCCTCAACATCACCCGCGGTTCTAGAGATGATTCAAACCGCCTTTCAGCATAGCAATATCCGCGTTTATACCCATAATGATCCCGATGGGCTGGCGCTGGCGGGGGCGATGAAAAATGTTGTTGCCATTGCCGCCGGATGCGCCGTGGGGCTGGGGCTTGGCGACAATGCCAAGGCGGCAATCATCACCCGTGGACTGGCCGAAATCGCCCGCCTGAATCATGCCATTGGCGGCGATGCCGAGACCATTTTTGGACTTGGTGGCGTTGGCGATCTGGCGCTAAGCTGTGCGGGGCCACATTCGCGTAACATGGCTTTTGGCCTTGCCCTTGGCGCTGGTGATGCTGTGCCGGACAAGCTTGCCGAAGGTAGCCGCACCGTCGCCGCATTGGCGTTAATGGGGCGTCACAAAAAGGTTGATCTGCCAATCACCAATGCGATTGACATGGTGCTGAACCATGGACAGAATTTAGATGACGCCGTCAAGGCATTGCTGGCGCGCCGCCCCGGCACCGAATGAGATAGGCCACATAAGATAGGCTTAAAGACCTGAAAGGAGACGATAGCCATGCAATATTGGCTCTTGAAATCCGAACCATCATCATGGTCATGGCAAGACCAGCTAGATCGCGGCGACGCTGGCGAAGGCTGGGATGGTGTCCGCAATTATCAGGCTTCAAACAATATGAAAGCGATGCAGATTGGTGATCTGGCCTTTTTTTATCATTCGGTAAATGAAAAACAGATTGTGGGCATTGTTGAAATCTGTGCGCTTTATCATCCTGATCCTACCGATGCGTCAGGTCGTTTTGGCATGGTCACGGTCAAGGCGGTCAAAAACGTCAGCAAACCGGTAACACTTGCCAGCATCAAAGCCGATGAACGACTTCAAGATATGGCGCTGGTCCGGCAAGCACGCCTATCGGTAACACCCGTCACCGAACCACAATGGCGTATCATCATGGATATGGCTGAAACGACGATCTAGAGTCCCTTCATCAGCACCTATTCACCGTCATTCTTGCTACGATGGATAAAATAAAGATTGCGGAAATAAATGAACAGGCCAAGACCCTGTCCACTGATAATCACCGGATCTTGCCGCCAGATAGCATATAACAGCAGAACACTGCCGCCACCTATCGAGAAATACCAGAATGCCAGCGGAATGACTGACCGTCCCTGACCTTCAGAGCTCAACCATTGTAAAATAAACCGCATCGCAAACAGGCCCTGTCCGGCAAAACCGACAATCACCATGATCTGTTCGGGATGCGTGGCAAGACTGGCTGGCAAAAACGGAAACACAGTCAATAGCACCGTTGCGATAGCACCAACGGCCACTTCAATCTGGCCAGACATAAGTTCGATCATTCTATGACCCTTTTTTGGTACGTAGGGGTTTTTTGGGGGGGTTGGGGCGTTTTTGGGAACGTTTTGGGGCGGCAATCTCGATCACCGCATCATGCCGTGGTGCCCGTTTTAACAACCATATAACACCCATAATATCTGAAATGCCAACCACTAGCCGATCCAGAACCTTATATTTTGACTGTCCTTGCGTTCGTGCCCGATGCGCCACAGCAACGCCGGTTACCCCACCTCCATGACGGCGGACAAGGCTTGGCATAAAGCGATGCATGTGATTGAAAAACGGAAGCTCGATGAACAGATCCCGATGCAGAATCTTGATCCCGCAGCCTGAATCGGGATGCGTATCACCAAGCAGGGCTTTGCGGATCCATTTTGCAATCCGTGACGCCTGTAACTTTAACGCTGTATCCTTGCGCTTTTGCCGGATGCCTGCGGCCATCCCGCGTTCCGGATAATCAGCCAGCAAGGCGGCTTCTAATGCCGGAAAGTCACTTGGCACATTCTGTCCATCACCATCCAGAACCGCAATCAGATATCCGTTCGCCGCCAGCAACCCCGAGCGCAAGGCCGCGCTTTGACCTGCCCGCTTGGCATGTCGTAAAACACGTAATTGCGGAATCGCGCGCTGGCTGTCGGATAGTTCATCCGCGGTGGCGTCGGTACTCGCATCATCAATATAGATTATTTCGAATGTTCGTCCATTCATCACGGTCACGATTTCATCGATAAGCGGACGGATATTACCCGCCTCATTCATAACAGGGACCAATACCGATATATCGATATCCGCTTTCCGCGATATGTTTGCCGTATTTTGCGCCATGAATTAACCAACCATCTGGTAGAGCTACGAAATTATTACCGCTTCTTAACCTGTGCGGCTAGTGCCGTCAAACATCTGCACACGATAGATGAGCATTATTGTAGATTGCCCCTTTGATATATTGATACCGCTGACTTGTATCGGCGTGTCCAGCTTCAGCCCCAGCGCTTTGGCTGTTTCCAGAAACGCGTCATGTTCGCGGCTTTCGACAAGCGCAACACCACCTGACGCTTCCCCAAGAAAAAATGCGGCTTCGCGCCCATTCAAAAGCAGTAGATCCTTACCCAGCAGAAACACCAGTGATGGCTCGTGATAGCCTGCCGCCGCAATCGCTGGTGGCGGGGCGGGCATCTGGGCAATTACCTTATTGATGGCTGTTGATAGATGAATACGGTGCAAGGCAGGTAGCAGTCCGGCAATCGCAAAAATGTTAAACGCCATAGCCGCCGCCAACATCATGCCAAGCGGGCGGATATTCTGCGTCAAAATCCATTGCAGGCCAAACCAGCTTGCACCTGCCGCCGCAATCATCCCAAGTCCGGCAAAAGCAAAGGCGGTAACGCTATTTTCGCCCCCATAATTCATCGCCCCCCAGATCAACAACATCGCAAAAATCACCGCCACAAGAAGACTTAGAAATTCGAACGCCGTGATCGTATAGCGCGCCAGTTTGGCTTGTGGCAAAGCTGTTCGGATACCAACAACACATAGCAACGCAAGGGCTGGTAAGACGGGTAATGGATAATGCGGTAATTTAGTTGGCGTCAGCTCGATGACAAACCAGAACGGCACCAGCCATGCCACGAGGAAACGGGCGTCGCTATTGGCCAGAATCTGCTTTAAACTAAGAAGCGCACGCGGCAATAGCAAACAGGCTGGCCATAATAGAACAGCAAGCAAAACCAGATATGTTCCCGGTGGGGCACCATGCGATTCTTGACCTGACTGAACCTTGGCCAGAAAATCACCCTTTATGGCAATATCCAGAAACGCCCCATCGGTTGCCAGACTCACCAAAGTTGCCCAAGGCAGAACAAGCGCTGCCACGATTGCCAAGCCCGACAGCACGCGCATCCGGCGCAACAACCCCAGATCACGATGCCAGATAACTAATGACAATGCAGTTAATAAGGCCAGCAATGGCGCAATCGGCCCCTTGACCAGAACCGCCAGCCCCATAATCACCCAGAACGCCAGAAACGCTGATCGAGGCGGTGTTGTGCCAGCAAGATAGGCGCGATAGATCATCAATAGTGACAATTGCTGCCACACACATAACCCCATCAGCATGGCATCGGTCTTGGCCAGATGCGCTTCGGCAAACACCACCAGACTGGTGCCAAGAAAGGCTGTCCCTATCAAGGCCAATCGCGGTTGATATAGCAAAAGTCCAGCTCGATAGGTGCCAACCAGCGCCAGCAAAAGCCCCAGCAGGCTGGGCACGCGATACACCGCTATATCCTCATCACCAAATAACTGCGCGCTGACTGATTGAAGCCAATAAATACCAACTGGTTTTTTGGCGCGCAACTCATCCTGAAACCGCACGGTGACGAAATCGCCACTTTCAACCATCTGTTTGCTAGCCTGGGCAAAACGCGCTTCGTCACGATCCATTGGCGGCACCACCTGATGCCCGACCAGAACAAAGGTGGTCAAAAGCCCAAGAAGCAGATATAAAATCGAACGGTGTGAGATAAGGGACAAACCCGTTTCCTTTGCGCATCCACGCTACCAGTTAAGACGCGTTCATAGGTTTAGGCAATTTACCACTAAATGAACAGCCCTGATCGTAATAAGCCAATGCGCTTTGGGACATTGCTTTCACCTTCAACCTATATCGCCGTAAATATTTTAGATTGCCGTGAAATATTTTAGACTGACTTAACCAGTTTATTCATCATTGACAGATTTCCAGAAAGCCGCCTCCATGTCCACAAACATAAATGACCCTATCGCACAGACGCGCTGGCGACATATATGGTCACTGTCATGGCCAATTTTCCTTGCCAATATAACGGTGCCGCTGGTCGGGGCGGTTGATGCGGCAATGATGGGGCGGCTTGATAATGTCGCCTATATAGGGGGTGTCGGGCTTGGCGCCTTGATTTTCAATTTCATCTATTTTGGCTTTGGTTTCTTGCGCATGGGCACAACCGGACTTGTTGCCCAGGCGCATGGCCGCAATCTGCCAGACGAAATTGTAAATTTGCTGGAACGCGGTTTATTTCTGGCTTTATCGTTTGGCGTCATATTGATTCTAGCCATGCCGGTGATCAAATGGATCGCCGTGATCAGCTTTGCTGGCAGTGCCGATGTTGAAGCCCTGATGGTATCCTATCTCAATGTCCGGCTTTTTGCCGTTCCGGCTGCGCTAGCGAATACGGTTCTGATTGGATGCCTGTTTGGCCGCCAGAATATGCTGCTGTGCATGACGCATCTGCTGATTGTCAATGTGCTGAACTTGATTCTCAATATCGGCTTTGTGCTTGGCTTGGGCATGGATGTCGAGGGCGTTGCGCTAGCCTCGGCAATCGCCCAATGGACAGGTTTTATCGTGACCTTTGGCTTGATGAAATGGCAATGGGGACGCATCCTCGATGGGTTTATCAAGCATCTATTCTCTGGCCTGTTCACCGGCACCTCACGCTGGTTGCAATGGGACGCATTTGGCGATTTTTTCCGCCTTGGTCGGGATATTTTTATCCGGACTATGCTATTGCTGGCATGCGAAGCCATACTTTTGAATCAGGCGGCACAGCTTGGTGATCTCGAACTGGCGGCCTGTCATCTGATGATGGTGATTTTTACCATGATTGCATTTGGTCTTGATGGATTTGCCCATGCTGCCGAAGCGCTGGTGGGGGCGGCGATTGGCCGTAATGATCGGGGTATGCTCGATCGGGCTATTTGGCGCACAAACAGTCTGGCCGTCCTGACCGCGATCCTGATTGCGCTGATTATCTGGCTTGGTCGCGATATCATAATTGGTTTGCTGACCCAGCAAAGTGATCTTTTTGCACTGACCGCGGCCCATTGGATATGGATAGTTATGATCGCCCCTGCCTCATGTCTTGCCTTTCAACTTGATGGTATTTTCATCGGCGCAACGCGCGCCAGCGAAATGCGTAATGCGATGATCATATCGGCAATTCTGTTTGTGGTTCTAATCTGGGGGTTACGCGGCTATGGCATTGCGGGCCTGATGAGTGCCTTTACCATTTATCTTGCCTTGCGCGGCTTCACCCTTTGGCTATATCTTGGGCGCGTCCGCAAAATGGCAGGACATAATTAAACAGCGGAACCGGTGCATGGCTGACATATTTTCTAACGCAACTGATTTTGGCCTAATGGAGCCATCATCTGAACCTGACACTGTTCTGCCGCTATATGTGGTCACCACCAAAAGCTGGCAGGCGTGGTACCAAGCCGCAGCCGATCATCATCAACGCTGGATTGACGGTCAGGGATTCACACCAAAGCCTGGTCGTGTCATCACCTTGCCAGGCCAGGATGGCACCCTCGCCGGGGCGGTCGCTATCATCAGCGACCAGCCAATCTGGGATGCCGCCACAATTGCAAATGCTTTACCGGTACAGACATGGCAAATCGATCATCACGCGCTTGGCACCAGCTTTGATGACAGCTTCCTGCTTGGCTGGGCATTGGCGCATTACCGTTACACGACCTATCGCGACAAACCCGCACCCGCGCGCGCCTCGATCATGGTGCCAGCAGAGTCTGACTCAACCCGCATTATGGGGCTGGCCAGCGGCACCTATCTTGGGCGCGACATGATTAATATGCCCCCCAACAAGATGAACCCAGCAGGGCTTGAAGACACCGCGCGGGCATTGGCCAAAACCCATAAAGCCAAAATCACCGTCATTGCAGGCGCCAAGCTGGCATCGGATTTTCCAGCCATTGATTGTGTTGGCCGGGCGGCTGAATGCCCACCACGCCTGATCGATATGCGCTGGGGTAAAAGCGGCCCGAAAATCACCCTGATTGGCAAAGGCATTACCTTTGATTCTGGCGGCCTTGATCTGAAACCATCCAAAGCGATGGAGATGATGAAAAAGGATATGGGCGGTAGTGCCATCGCCCTTGGTCTTGCCAACGCGCTGATGCACGCCAATGTGCCGATAAAGCTTCGTGTGCTTGTTCCAACAGCCGAAAATGCCGTATCGGAACGATCCATGCGGCCACTTGATATTATCGACACACGTGCCAAGCTAAAGGTCGAAATCGGCAATACCGATGCCGAAGGCCGTCTGGTGCTGGCTGATGCCATCACCTATGCGCTTGAAGACGAGCCTGATCTCATGATTGATTTTGCAACCCTGACAGGCGCGGCGCGTGTTGCCCTTGGCACCGAATTGCCCGCCTTGTTTGCGAATGATGATAATGTCGCCCGTGCGATCATTGATGCCAGCAACAAGGCACATGATCCGCTTTGGCAATTGCCTTTATTCGATGATTACGACCGTCATCTTGATGCGGGCTATGCGGCCATGTCCAGCACCGGTGCCAGCGGCTATGGCGGGGCGATCACGGCTGCGCTGTTTCTGCGCCGCTTTGCTGGTACTGACAGCAACTGGGCACATATTGACGTGATGGCATGGAATCTGTCTGCACGTCCAGGTCGGCCAAAAGGCGGTGAAGTCATGAGCTTGCGCGCTTTATTCGACTATATTGATGGGCTTGCCCATAGCTAGATCATAACCTAGCTGGATTACAAGCGCCTAATAGCCCCGATCCCAGTCAACCTTATTTGCTGGCACCTTGCCTGCCATGATATCCGTGATCGCTGTCGCCACCTGTCTGGCGGCGGTTTGTGGATTGGTTTGTGCCGCCACATGCGGCCAGACCACGATTTTCGGATGTGTCCAGAAAGGATGCGTTGCGGGTAGAGGTTCGGTGCCAAAAACATCCAGTGCCGCGCCGCCGATTTTACCGCTATCAAGTGCTGCCAGCAAATCATCTTCAACCAGCTGACCACCCCGCCCCCCATTGATCACAAAGGCGCCATCGGCCAGCCTAGAAAAAAAGTCAGTATTCATGATGCCGCTTGTTGTTGGGGTCAGGGGTAATACCGACACGACAATATCCGTATCTGCCAGAAATGACGGCAATGCATCCATACCGGCAAACATCTCGACATCATCAAGCGTCCGTTTGGTTCGTGTCCAGCCTTTGACCTTGAACCCCAGACTGGCAAAGCGTGAGGCAATAACACTGCCAATCGCACCCACGCCCATAATGCCGATCACCGCGCCTGTGGCTGGACGTTGTTCAAGCGGCTTCCATAATCTTTCAGCTTGCTGGGCGCGATACTGCGCTCCATCACGCCACATATCCAGCGCATTCAGGATCGCCCAATGGCTTAGCGCATCTGACATATCCGGATCAACCAGTCGCACCAAGGGCACCGAACGCGGGGTGGTGTCGTCACCCATCATATGATCAACACCCTGACCTTGCATGATAATGCCGCGCAGATTCGGCATCTTTGCCAACAACCCTCTTGGTGGTGCCCAGACCAGAGCAATATCTGCGTGCATGCCAGCATCCGATTCCAGATCAACAACATCAAAATCAGATAGTAATGGCGTCAGCCGCTGGCGCCACATCGCGCGATCATCATTATTCCCGTAAAACCCAATCGAAATCATGCCTATCGTCCTATCAAAATGTAGCAATTAACCATATCGCTATGGTGCGCCTAGTTTTGGATCAGGGCAATGATAGCCTGATGAAGTGCGGCTGTTCCAGCACAGACAAGACTGCTGGTGCTGGCAAGGTCGATATCATTACCATCAAAGTCAGTCACAATCGCACCCGCCCCGCGCATCACCTGAACCACGCCCATGATATCATGCGGCGCCAGACTATCCTCAATCACCGCATCGATATAGCCCGCCGCCAGAAGCCCGAAATTATGACAATCGCCGCCATAATTGGTGATGTTTGCCTGCGCACTGATTTTATTGAACGCGGCTAGGCCATGCGGCGAAAAGGCTTCGGGCGATGTGGTTGCAATGTTGGCCACAGCAATCGTCGTTACCTCACTGGCACTCAGCTTGTCCCCATTCAACGTGCTGCCATCCGCCGTACCGATATAGGTTTCGTCAAGCACCGGCATATCGATCAGACCCGCGATAGGCCGGTCATTATGCGTAACCCCGACCAATGTGCCAAAGGTGGGCTTGCCGCTGACAAAGGCCTTGGTGCCATCAATCGGATCAATCACCCATTTATAGGGACTGCTTCCGGCACCTTTATCCCCCGACACAGCTTCGCTGAGGCCAAATTCTTCGCCAACAATACTATCATCGGGAAACTGCGCGGTAATCGCCCCACGCAAGGCCTGTTCGACCGATCTATCGGCGATGGTAACAGGACTGCTATCGGCTTTTGTCATGACCTCGGGAAGCGCCCGGAAATATGACGTTATGATGGGGCGTGACAATGTTGTCAGATGCGCCAAAAACAAAGCCAGCTCGTCTGTGTCGAGCTGGCCTGCGCTAGTTGCTGAAAATATATTAGCTGTCGGTACCATTCGCCGCTGTTTCTGCCGCGATATCTTCGGCGCTTGGCAGGGCGACCGGAGCGTCTGCTTGCTGACGAAGCCAGGCGATCATATTCGCACGATCACTAGGCTTCTTCAGGCCGACAAAATTCATCTTGGTGCCAGGCATATAGGCTTTTGGTTTCGCCAGAAAGGCGTTGAGCGCGGCATAATCCCACGCGCCACCAAAACCTGCCATCGCCGCTGAATAGCTGAAACCATCAGCAGCGCCTTTTGCGGCATTAACAATATTCCACAATGCCGGGCCAACCTTGGCCGCGCCACCAGCGTTAAACACATGGCACGCTGTGCATTTCTTGGACAGCTTTTCACCCGCGGCAATATCAGCATCCGCCAGCATCGCCATAATCGGCTCAGGCCCCTTATCAACAGGCGCGGCATCTGCAACAGCCGATGCTTCTGGCACCTCGATCTGATAGGCATTTTCAGCAAGATCACTATGCGGCACCATAACGTCTGCCAGCTTGGCACCTGCCAGCATCAACAAGCCTGCCATAATAAAACCAGCAAAGAGTTTGTTAAATCCCAATTCGTCCATTGAACTTCCCGAAGCCGGGCTCCTCATAAATCACATTGCAGTCAATCGGCACTAGGTCACATAAACACGCAAGGCACCAATCACCCGCAGGATAAATACCGAAATTATCGCCGTCTCTCAACCCCAACATCACTGATTTGGATTATTTACTTTGCGAAAACCACAAATATGTGATGAATTGCCACAATCATGGCAAAAAAGAACGCAAAAATCATCATTATTCCAGCGCGCATGGTAGCGAGCCGCTTGCCAGGCAAACCACTCGCTGAAATCGCCGGAAAACCTATGATTCAGCATGTCTGGGAACGTGCTTTAGACGCTGATATCGCCCCTGTCTATGTTGCGACAGATGATCGCGGTATCGTCGATATCATCACATCGGCTGGTGGTCAGGCTGTCATGACACGCACAGATCATCCATCTGGCTCGGATCGGGTCTATGAAGCGGTTGAACTCATCGATCCGGATCGGCATATCGACCATATTTTGAATCTGCAAGGTGACTTGCCCGAATTGTCGCCTGAAATTCCCGCGCTCCTGGCTGATTGTCTCGAAACAACAGGCGCTGATCTGGCCACTTTGGTGACCAAAGCCAGTACCGAAGAAGCCAACCGTCCGCAGGTCGTAAAAGCTGTGGTCAGCTGGCAGGATAGCGGGTTTGGCAATGCGCTCTATTTCAGCCGCGCCGCGATCCCGACCGGGGCAGAGACGCTATATCATCATATTGGTGTTTATGGCTGGACGCGTGCAGCTCTAGCCCGCTTTGTATCCTTGCCACCATCGCCGCTTGAACAAGCCGAAAAACTCGAGCAGCTGCGCGCCTTGGAAGCAGGCATGCACATAGCCACTGGTTACATTGACATTGCGCCGGGTGGAATCGATACTGCAGACGATTTGGAACGTGCGCGCCAGCGTATGTCAAAATAGGCACTTCGCCTTTTCAAACATCAACTATGAGGTACATTGTGAGTGATAGCCCAACGCAAATAGCTGGCAAAAAAGTCGCCTTCCAAGGCGTTCCCGGTGCCTATTCGCATATGTCTTGTCGCGCTGTCATGCCTGATGTCGAGGCGGTACCCTATCCTTCTTTTGAAGATATGCTGACTGCTGTCCAGCATGGCGACGCTGACTGGGCGATGGTGCCAGTTGAAAATTCGATCGCAGGGCGTGTGGCTGATATTCATCATCTGCTACCCGGATCAGGACTGTTCATCACGGGCGAGCATTTTCAGCGGGTCAACCACCACCTTCTTGCCCCTCGCGGTGCCACGATTGAAGACCTTGTCGAAGTGCATAGTCATGCACAGGGACTGGCGCAATGCCGCGAACGTCTGCACAAGCTGGGTCTGACACCGATCATGCATAGTGACACGGCAGGCGCTGCCAAGGACGTTGCGGCGCGTGGCGACAAGCATATTGGCGCCATTGCCTCTCGGCTTGCTGGCGAGATATATGATCTGGATGTGCTGATTGAATCAGCCGAAGATGCCGAACATAACACCACCCGCTTCTTGATTATGGCGCGTGAAGCTGTGACACCTATACGTGCCGATATGGCCTCTGATACAGCCATGGTCACAACCATGGTATTTAGCCTACGCTCGGTTCCGGCAGCACTTTATAAGGCACTTGGTGGATTTGCCACCAACGGCATTAATCTGACCAAGCTTGAATCCTATATCCGTCCCGGATTTCACGAATCGGCACAATTCTACATGGATGTTGATGGTCATATTGACGATCCGGCCATGCAGAATGCGATGGAAGAATTGCATTTCTATTGCCAGAAAGATGCGGTGCATGTGCTTGGCACCTATCCAGCCAGCCGTCTGCGTGGTCGAGACATGGACACGCCGCCGCTTTAAGCACCACCACTTATATAAAAAACTTGTCGATTGCATAGGATTGCCGCATATATGTCAGCAGGAAGGCTGGGTGGACGTTACCCCCGCCAATCCGGTCAGGTCCGAAAGGAAGCAGCCGCAGTGGGACGTTTACGGGTCGTCCAGTCTTCCGCTTTCGCCAGATATTTATCCCCAGATATTTATGTTTTGTTAAAAATGATTCAGCCATCCTCTTGGGCATTCGCATTCTTCGGGGTAACATGTATCCTCAAAAGCGTAACTTTGGTACTGAGCAAGAGGTAATGTCAGCAACATGAACGAAACGGCCACTACAGCCTACCGTGTTCTGGCACGCAAATACCGTCCCGAGACGTTTTCGGCGTTGATCGGACAGGATGCGCTGGTACGCACTCTCGGCAATGCTTTATCGCTTGGTCGTCTGGCACATGCCTTTGTCCTGACTGGCGTGCGCGGCGTTGGCAAAACCTCGGCCGCACGTCTGCTTGCCAAAGGCCTGAACTGTATAGGGCCTGATGGAAATGGCGCTGCGACGCTAGAGCCATGCGGCACATGCGAGCCTTGCACGGCGATTGCTGCTGGTCGCCATGTTGATGTTCTGGAAATTGATGCCGCCAGCCATACGGGCGTTGATGATGCTCGTGAAATTATCGAAGCGGTTAATTACCGGCCCGTATCGGCACGTTTCAAAATCTATATCATCGACGAAGTTCATATGATGTCCAAAAGCGCCTTTAACGCGCTTCTCAAAACACTCGAAGAGCCGCCCGATGCGGTAAAATTCATTTTTGCCACTACCGAAATCCGCAAAGTGCCAGTGACCATCTTGTCACGCTGTCAGCGTTATGATCTGCGCCGTGTGCCTGCGACTTTGCTGGCCTCGCACCTAGAGATGATCTGCGGCAAGGAAGACATTAAAGCCGAAGCTGGTGCGCTAGCCGCCATTGCTAGCGCCGCCGAGGGATCGGTTCGTGACGCCCTGTCCTTGCTGGATCAGGCCGCCGCCATGACAGCCGATACATTATCTGCCGAATCGGTTTCTGACATGCTGGGCCGACCCGGACGTGCCGAGGCTTTAGCCTTGTTAAAATCGGTTTTGGCAAATGACGTCGCCAGCGCGCTAGCATCCTTTAACGATATCTATCAACGTGGCGCCGAGCCTGAAATGCTGATCGCTGATTTGCTTGATATCGTCCATAGTGCCAGCCTATGCGCAACCGGCGGTTCCAGCGCCACATTGATCGAGGGTGAACGCGCGTCTATCGAAGAACTCGCCACACTTGGTATCGCCAAGCTAGGACGTGCATGGCAAATTTTACTCAAAGGCCATGGTGAACTGAATGCCGCGCCAAACCCTGCCAATGCTTGTGAAATGCTATTGATACGTCTGGCGCATGCTGCGCAGATGCCAAGCCCTGATGAAATTCTGCGCGCGTTACCCGAGGCCACTGCTGGCAATGCGGCGACAATATCCACCGCATCATCAAGCCCCTCTGCCAGTGCCTCGCCCACATCTACGGACATACCAGCACCCGCATCAACAGCGACGCCAACAACCACTATGTCCACCAGCCCAACTGGCACCCCAACTGGCACACCAACAAGCACAATGTCAGGCGCCCCATCAACCAATGTTGCCATCCAGCACCAGCCTGACCAGCAAACGGTGCCAGCCCAGAATACCGATGCCGATGCTGATGCCGCGCCAGATCGTCTGGCAGCAAACGACACACCGCCATTGAACACGCTTGCCGATATTGCCACTTTGGCCGAAGATAAAGGCGAGATGCTTTTGGCGGCATTGATCCGCAATCATGTGCGGCTTGTCGCATTGCAACCCGGATTATTGGAAATCGCCTTGTCAGGCAAACCGCCAGAAAAATTTCTTGGCGACCTTGCCCAGCATTTACGGCATTGGACTGGCGCGCGCTGGCTGGTGTCTTTATCTGACGAGACTGCTGGCAAAACCCTTGCCGAAGCCAAGGCTGATGCCGCGGCAGTACGTCTTGATACGATCGCCAAAACGCCGCTTGTTGCCAAAATTATATCTGTATTTCCTGGCGCAACGATCGAAGATATCAGTGCCATTGATGCACCCGTCACCGATCCGGACAAAGACACCGACACCGACACCTATAATGAAGAGGATCCTGACTGATGCGCAATATGATGGGCATGATGAAAAAGGCACAGGAAGTCCAGAGCCGCATGCAGTCTTTACAGGATGATATGGCCAATGCCCGTTTTTCGGCCAGCGTTGCCAGCGATGCTGTCACCGTCACGGTCAATGGCAAAGGCCACCTTCAAGCCGTAAAGATCGCACCGGACGCCCTTGCCACTAATGACAGCGACATGCTCGAAGACCTCATTCTGCTGGCCAGCAATCGGGCATGTGACGAAGCAAATAAAGCGATGAAAGCGCAGATGGCCGACATAACCGGCGGATTAGACCTGCCACCGGGCATGAATCTGCCCTTTTGATTGCCTGCTCTTTTGATTGATGACCTCGCACTATATGTCCACTGACTAGGTATAATGATCTGACATGGATTCATCACTGGAAAATCTGATCCGGCGTCTTGGCCGGCTTCCTGGTCTTGGCCCCCGTTCGGCGCGGCGTGCGGTGCTGTTCCTGTTGAAAAACCGTGACCGGTTGATGTTACCACTTGCCCAGGAGTTACATGATATCGCCCGCACCGTGCGCCCCTGTGTCGATTGCGGTAATCTTGATACAGCCGATCTGTGCCATATTTGCAGGGATGACCGGCGCGATAAAAGCCGTATCTGTGTTGTTGAGGATGTTGGCGACCTCTGGGCAATGGAACGTGCGGCGGTATTTCGCGGCCGCTATCATGTTCTTGGTGGCACATTGAGCGCACTTGACGGGCGCGGCCCTGATGAT
The DNA here is from genome assembly GCF_000024465.1 of Candidatus Puniceispirillum marinum IMCC1322. Taxonomy (NCBI): domain Bacteria; kingdom Pseudomonadati; phylum Pseudomonadota; class Alphaproteobacteria; order Puniceispirillales (SeqCode); family Puniceispirillaceae (SeqCode); genus Puniceispirillum (SeqCode); species Puniceispirillum marinum (SeqCode). Next base: position 1,647,341 of record NC_014010.1, read on the forward strand.
CTGGCTATTGATCGATTGCTCCGCCGGGCACAGGCTGGCGAAGTTGTTGAGATAATTCTGGCGCTATCGGCCACTGTCGATGGCCAGACAACCGCGCATTATATTGCCGAAAAACTGGCACCATCCAATCTTGATGTGACACGGCTTGCGCATGGCGTGCCAGTTGGCGGTGAACTTGATTATCTGGATGATGGCACCTTGGCACAAGCCCTCAAGGCCCGCGCCAAAATGAACTAGCAAAAGTGAACTAGCCAAGCAGATCGCCGGATGATTTCTCCGGCGGCATATCGTCAACGGCTTTTGCATCGATCACTTCGATCTCGGCAATTTTATCACCGCGCGAAGTAATCTTGCGTGTCGATGTCTGAATGTCGGCAATATCCTTTTCGGCTTGCGAAAAATGCGATGCCAGCTTGGCCACCCGGTCATCCAGCCGCCTGACATCCTGCATCATTGTATCGACCTGCGTCTGGATCAGGCCTGCCGCTTCATGCATCCGCGCATCCCGCAAAATCGCCCGCACCGTATGCAGGATCAGCATCAGATTATCCGGTCCTGCCATATAGACATGTTTGCGGCGGCTTTCGTCAACCAGACGCGGCAGTTGAATATTGATCTCGGCATAGACCGACTCGGATGGCAGAAACAGGATCGCGCTTTCGGCTGTTTCCCCCGGCACGATATATTTATCGGCAATGTCATTGATATGTTTTTTGACATCGGCTTCCAGCCCACGGCGCGCCATATCACGGCTTGGCTCATCAGCGGCATCGACAAGCCGCCTATAGCTTTCTAGCGGAAATTTGGAATCGATACAGATCGCACCTGGTGGGTTCGGCAAGGCCAGCAGGCAATCAACACGCTTGCCGTTACCCAATGTCGCCTGAAAGTCATAGGCACTATCCGGCAAGGCATCACGCACCAGATTTTCCAGCTGGACTTCACCGAAACTGCCACGCGCCTGCTTATTTGACAGAATGTTCTGCAACTGCGTAACCTGCCCACTCAGCGCTGAAATATGGGCATTGGCTTCGCTTATAACGACGAGCTTTTCCGCCATACCATTCAGCTGCTTATTTGTCCGTTCATTCTGATCGCGCATAGATTGTTCCAGCCTTGTGCCAATTCGGCCTTCGGTTTCGGACATTTGCGAGGCAATGACGCGTTGCAATTCAGCCGACTGGTTGGACAGCTGCGATAGCTGGCCGCGCAATTCGGCCAGCCCGTCATCTGATTGCGGTGATGCTTTGTGCCGTGACATGCTGACAAATACCATCACAGCTATGATCGCGATAACCCCAAGCAGGATCATTTCAAGCGCTGACATCTACTGACCTCTTCTTTAGTCATTTGCCCAAACGAGATATTTCACGTCGGGATATTCCACCTGTCTCTTGATAGACTGTAACAGGAAAAAGCGCCATAACTCTATTGAACCATAGGCCAATCTAGCTACATTTAAGGCAAAATCTGCGTCGTCAAACTTGACGCGCAACGCCCCTTCTTCTAATGCAGGGGATATATTATTGCCTATTTAATTAGGCCTGATCAATTCTGCCTGATCAATTTTGAAGGACACGACACTATCATGGGTGCGCATGTAGCCAATATTCTAGACATTATTAAATTGCCCGACCCCGTGTTGCGCGAAAAGGCTGTTGCTGTGCCTGAAGTCACCGATGGCATCCGCAACCTGCTTGATGACATGGCCGTCACCATGTATGACGCACCGGGCATTGGCCTTGCCGCGCCACAGATCAATATTTCCGAGCGCCTTATCGTCATGGATTGCGGCAAGGATGAAACGCCCGAACTTTACAAGATGATCAATCCCGAGATTATCGAAACATCCGAAGACAAATCCATTCTCGAAGAAGGCTGCCTGTCGATCCCTGACCAGACCGCCGAAGTTACCCGGCCAGCAACCGTAACCGTGCGTTATACCGACATTGACGGCGACACCCAGATGCTGACCGCCGAAGGTCTGTTGGCTGCCTGTGTCCAGCATGAAATCGATCATCTGAACGGGGTTCTGTTTATTGACCATATATCGCGGCTGAAACGCGACATGATCATTCGCCGGGTGATGAAGGAAATGCGGCAATCATCGTCCAAATCTTAAGAGGCAAATCCAATGGGTAAATTGCGCATTGTCTATATGGGAAGTCCGGATTTCGCCATCCCCGCCCTTGATCTGCTGGCACAAAATCATGAAATATGCGCGGTCTATACACAGCCGCCACGCCGATCCGGTCGCGGTATGCAGGAACAGCCGGTGCCGCTTGCCCGCCATGCGCTTGATATGGGCTTGCCGGTATCTTGGCCAACCACGCTGAATGATAAAGATGTGCAAGACGAGCTTGCCGCCTATGATGCCGATCTGTTCATCGTCGTTGCCTATGGCTTGCTTTTGCCGCAAGCCGTTCTTGATATTCCGCGCTATGGCTGTCTGAACGGGCATGCCTCCTTATTGCCACGCTGGCGTGGTGCCGCCCCAATCCAGCGCGCCATCGAAGCTGGCGACAGTGAAACCGGCATTAGTATAATGTTGATGGAAGCTGGGCTTGATACAGGTCCGGTTCTGGCCACCCGCGCCATAGCCATCACAGACGACATGAATGCAGGCGATCTGCATGATGCGCTGGCCAGCCTGAACGCAACGCTTCTCAATGATACAGTGGCATCGCTTGATGACGCGCTGTTGCACCGCACGCCGCAAGCCAGCGACGGTGTGACCTATGCGGCCAAGATTTCCGGCGCTGATGCCCATATTGACTGGCAGACAAGCGCCGCCGAACTAGCCTGTCATATCCGTGCCTATGCGCCCTATCCGGGGGCATGGTGTAACGGGCCCAAAGGCCGCATTCGCATTCTTGAGGCGCAGCCTGCGCCTCTGCCGCATGATACCGCTGGCCAACCCGGTTCATTTGCCGGACAGGATGATAAAGGCAATATGCTGATGATGACAGGTGATGGCATCCTCTGCGTTACCCTTGTTCAGCCTGCTGGCAAAAAACCTATGCCATCACGCAACTTTCTCAATGGCGTTAAGCTGGCCATCGGCGACATGCTGTCAGGTAGCCACCCCACATGACACGTCGCATCTTCATAACCATTGAATATGATGGCGCGCCCTTTGTTGGCTGGCAACGTCAGGATAATGGCATCACTGTTCAACAGGAACTTGAAGAGGCCGCCTTTGCTTTTACCGGCGAAAAAATCAACGTTCAGGGGGCAGGCCGCACCGATTCAGGCGTCCATGCGCTGGGCCAGGTGGCGCATCTCGATGTGCCGGAAAAATTTGCTCCCAATCGTGTTATGGAAGCGCTGAATGCGCATCTGTCACACACAGCCATCAGCGTGCTTGACGCCTATGAGGTGCCCGATGATGCGCATGCGCGCTTTTCCGCAATCGGTCGGCGTTATCTATATCGTATCCTGCCCCGCCGCCAGCCCCCCGCACTTGATGCTGGCCGGGTCTGGCATCACAAACAGCCACTTGATGCCGATGCCATGCAGGCTGGTGCCGATATGCTGATCGGGCGGCATGATTTCAACAGCTTTCGCGCCGCCCAATGTCAGGCTGAATCGTCCATTCGTACGCTTGATATTCTTCAGGTTGAACAGGTGAGTGCAGAAATACATCTGCATGTCGAAGCCAGATCGTTCCTGCATCATCAGGTTCGCAATATTGCTGGCACGCTGGCGTTGGTCGGCACTGGAAAATGGCAGCCTGACGATGTCAAAGCCGCGCTGGCAGCGGCTGACCGAAGCGCTGCCGGACCTACCGCGCCTCCACATGGGTTATATCTGACCGATGTATTTTATCCGGATGGGATTGGCAAGCGCGTTTGAACTGCCCATAACAACGTCACATCCGTCGCAAAAGACAAGCCAACCATACCGGCGGCGATCCAGCCGCCTTTGCCAAGCTGATCCTTGCCAACCCGCCAGAGCCAGTAGCATGTCCAAACAGCTATCGGCAATACCAGTACCAGATAGGCGTGATTACCACTCGAAACCGTGGCAAGCTGAGTCAATCCAACCAGAAGCTGTTGCACATTTTCAATCCAGAAAAACGGAAGTAAAAAGGCAAAGCTACGCTCGACCAGACCTAGCTGTTTCAGAGCAAACAGAAAAATCAGAGCCAGCAGAACCAGCCCAACAAGCTGCACAATCATCGTTGTCACGAAAATGGATGGGGCATTTTTCAAAGTCGGATAGATCGTCACCAACGCGGTGAAGATCATCGATGCCCATATGGCATGCCACAGACCCTTGGCATCGGTCTGATAAACATCAGACATTGATGCTTTGCCGGTCATGACCCGCAGGCTATGCCCGACATAGAAAAGCAAAACCCGGGGTGCCAAACTTAAATTTTCTTGCTGCATGTCTATGCTGCCTCAAAATAACTGGCCAGCATATTTTCATATATGGCCGATAAAACATCTATATCTGCGATTGCCGTATGCTCGTCAACTTTATGCATAGTCCGCCCAACCAGCCCGAATTCGGCCACAGGGCATAGTGTTGTAATAAACCGCGCATCCGACGTTCCGCCACTGGTGGATAGCTGCGGGTCACGTCCTGTTACTTTGCTGATTGCCGCGATCATGATATCGGTCAGCATGCCTGGTTCGGTCAAAAACGGATGCGCCGACGCCCGCCAGTCAGCATGCCATATCCCGCCAACACGCGTAAAATGTTCTTCCAGCCAGCCAATTAAACTATCTGCTGTATGTTCAGTGTTAAAACGGATATTGAAACGCGCTTGCGCCCGCGCCGGTATCACATTGCCAGCCGGATTATTCGTGTCAATCGACGTTATATTCGCTGTTGAGGGATCAAAAAACGCATTACCGCCATCCAGCTCACAGCTATTCACCGGTGCCAGCATATCGAGTAATCGTGCAAATGGATTATCCGCCAGATGCGGATAGGCAACATGACCTTGCGCCCCTTCGACGGTTAGCTGACATGACAAGCTACCCCGGCGACCATTCTTGATCACATCCCCGACGGCATCCGGATTAGTCGGCTCACCAACAACGCAAAAATCGGGAACAAACCCGTGTTCCTGAACCCATTCGACCATCTTAACCGTACCATTGACGGCATCACCTTCTTCATCACCGGTAATCATCAGGCTAATGGCATGGCCTTTGGCTGGATCAAAGCTATCGCGTGCCAGCAAACGGGCTACGGCGCCAACAAACGCCGCAATGCCACCTTTCATGTCCGACGCCCCACGCCCATAGATATTGCCTTGGTCAAGCGTCCCCGAAAACGGATCAAACTGCCACGCATCGGCATCACCAACTGGCACGACATCGGTATGACCGGCGAAACAGAAATGTTTTGTCTCTGTCCCCGATGCCGCTTTGTTGCCCAACCATGCAAACAGATTATCGATCCGCGCATCGCCATCACCAAAGGCCAGCCGCGTACATTCAAATCCCAATGCTGTCAGCTCAGTCACCAGCACATCAAGCGCGCCCGCATCTGCCGGTGTTACCGACGGACAGCGGATCAGACGTTGGGTCAGGTCAACCGAATATGAAACATCATCCATATGCTAGTCTCGAAGCAGGTCGTTTACTGATGTCTTTGATCGTGTTTTTTCGTCAACTTGCTTGATAATCACCGCACATGACAAAGACGGGCCCGGGCTCCCATCTGGCAAGGGCTTGCCTGGCAGACTTCCCGGCACCACAACCGAATAGGCGGGCACACGGCCCATATGCACTTCGCCTGTATGGCGATTGATAATTTTTGTCGAGGCACCGATAAACACGCCCATCGACAGAACCGCGCCTTTTTCAACAACCACACCTTCGACAACTTCCGAACGCGCACCGATGAAACAGTCATCTTCGATCACCACAGGGCCCGCCTGTAATGGCTCAAGCACGCCGCCGATACCGGCACCACCGGAAAGATGCACATTCTTGCCAATTTGCGCACATGAGCCAACCGTTGCCCAGGTATCAACCATTGTGCCGCTATCGACATAGGCGCCAAGATTGATAAAGCCAGGCATAATCACAACGCCAGGTGCCACATAGGCAGAATGCCGCACGACACATCCTGGTACCGCGCGAAAACCGGCGTCACGAAAACGCTTTTCATCCCAGCCACTGAACTTTGGCGGCACTTTGTCCCAGAATGTCGCTTCGCCAGCCTGCGGATGCACAACGCCGCCCTTGATCACGGTCATATCATTCAGGCGGAAAGACAGCAAAACAGCCTTTTTCAGCCATTGATTCACCTGCCACTGATGATCGCCCATCGGTTCGGCAACGCGCACCGTGCCATTATCCAGCATTTCGAGAACATCGGTAACGGCGTCACGGACAGCGCCTTTCGTATCAGCATTTACACTGTCCCGTGCATCCCACGCTGCGTCAATTTCCTGCTCAAGTTGCGCTGTATCCATTCTGTTCTCCTCGCGTCGTAAACGACCTTCGTTTGTTTATGTAATATAGGTAGTGATAGTGATGATGAACACCAGTATCAAAAAGCTTTCCGTTAAGCTGTCATCGACAGGCTCGATAAAAAGCTTTTCAGATCATCGGCGATAAAATGCACAAAGTCTTGATCCGACCCCTTGATGGCAAAATCATGGTCACTTGCCAACCAGACTGTGCGCATCCCCAGCGCCGCTGCCGGTTCCAGATTCCGCGCCATATCTTCAAGCATGACCGCCCCATTCGGGTCAATCTTGGTCTTGGTAATGAACTGGTCAAAAGCAGCCATTTCCGGCTTTGGCACATAGTCAGCCCCGACAATGTCAAAAATTTCGTCAAAATGATGCCGGATACCATAGGCATTCAGGATATTTTCGGCATGTGGCACGGTGCCATTGGTAAAAATATGCTTGCGGCCAGGCAAAGCCCCGATCATCTGGTCAAGCTCGGCTTCATAGGGCAAATCGCTGACATCGATATCATGCACATAATGCAAAAACGCATCTGGCGTCATATTTTCTTCAACCATCAGCCCGCGCATCGTCGTGCCATAGCGATGAAACAAATCTTTCTGGATAACTTTGGCTTCGTCTGTTTCAACCTCGAAATGGCTGGCAACAAATTCAGTGATCCTGACCGCGACCCGCACGAACAGGTTCGAACGCGCGGGATAGATCGTATTATCCAGATCAAATATCCAGTCATTGATATCCGACACTGGAAAATGCACGGGGGATTTTTCACTTATTTGCATGATTGCTTCCTAATCAGGTAAAATTAACGTTCCATTACCATGTTCGGTAAATAGTTCGACAAGCAAGGCATGCTGTGCCCGGCCATCGGTAATCACCGCCGCTTCAGCGCCGCCATTGATTGCTTCGATACAGGTTTCAACCTTCGGGATCATGCCGCCATTGACCGTCCCATCATGAATCAAGGCTTCAGCTTGGCTAATCGTCAATTCGGGGATCAGCTTACCATTGCCATCAAGCACACCAGCAACATCAGTCAGCATGATCATGCGCGTGGCACCCAATGCCGCGGCAATCGCCCCTGCCGCCGTATCGGCATTGATATTATAGGTCTGCCCATCAGCACCCAGGCCAATTGGTGCGACAACGGGGATCAGATCGCGGGCTTTCAGTGCGTCCAGAACCTGCGTATCAATATGGTCAGGCTCGCCTACAAAACCAAGATCTATATGTTCTATTACGCTATCTGACTGTTTTGGCACCGCCATCAATTTGCGCGCCGTAATCAGGTTGCCATCCTTGCCCGAAACGCCAACTGCCTTTCCACCAGCCGCCGTAATCGCCGCCGCCAAGGCCTTGTTTATGCCACCTGCCAGCACCATTTCGACAACCGAAATGGTGGCTTCGTCAGTCACCCGCAAGCCATCAATAAAATTCGACTCGATTTCCAGTTTTTTGAGCATCTGCCCAATCTGTGGGCCGCCACCATGAACCACAACCGGACAGGCGCCGACCTGATCAAGCAAAGCAATATCCGCAGCAAAGGCGTTCACCGACTCAGCTTCACCCATCGCATGGCCACCAAATTTTATGACAATGGTTTTGCCTGAATAACGACGCATATATGGCAACGCTTCGATCAGCATGCCGGTCTTGGCAAGCATATCCTGCTGTTGGCTATGGTTTGTCTGCGTCATGATACCGCCTTTCACCTTAATAGAAACCGTCCGGGGCCACGGTGGCAGGTACCATCGGAACCTATTTCTTTAGATGTCTTTATTGCCCGGGATCGATTATCGGCAATCTTGGGAAATGCGCAAGGCCTCAGGCCGCCTCATTGCGCCGAAAAACCGCCTATACGCTATTTTTAAACTATTTTTAAACTATTTTTGCAGGGCAAATCCGGCTATATGCCCACGAAGATGCTCAATTCCATCGCCCGCTTGTGATGATGTCACAAACAATTCGGGATAGGCCGCAACATGGGTCGCAACGGTTGCTTCGGTGGCGCGGCAGACTTTTTCCAGCGCTTCGGGCTTTAATTTATCGGCTTTCGTCAGAACCGCCGCCCATGATACCGCCGACTCATCCAGCAATTTCATGATTTCGCTATCGCCCTTACCAACACCGCGACGTGCGTCAATCAACAGAAACACACGTTGCAATGACTGCCGTCCAGCCAGAAATTTGCGCGTCAGCTTGGTCCAGGCTTCGATATCGGTCTTAGGCGCCGAGGCATAGCCATATCCGGGCAGATCAACCAGCCCCAGCCGTTGCCCCAGATCAAAGAAAATCAACTGCCGCGTCCGGCCAGGCGTTTGCGATGTGCGCGCTAACATGCGACGTCCGGTCAGCGCATTCACCAATGATGATTTGCCGACATTTGACCGGCCGGCAAAGCATATTTCGGGCAGACCCATTGGCGGCAAGGCCGGCATATTATTGGCCGCCGCCGTAAAATCGCACTGGCCGGCAAAAAGCAGGCGGCCAGCTTCACGTTGTTCGGCGTCTAGCTCTTGGCCACGCGGCGCATGATGTACCATTGTTGACCCATTGATAGAAGGTTATTCCATGTCCAGTAAATCACCAGACCTGCCGGGAATGTCGCCAGCAGAAAGGTAAAGAAAATCGGCATGAGCTGAAACACTTTGGCTTGGATCGGGTCAGGCGGTGCCGGATTCAAACGCATTTGCAGGAACATTGAAACACCCATCATGATTGGCCAGGCACCAAGCTGCAGGAATGGTGGCAGGAAATCGACCGAAAACGGCAACAGGCCGAAAACATTGAAAATCGATGTTGGATCGGGTGCCGACAAATCGGTGATCCAGCCAAAGAACGGCGCATGCCGCATTTCGATTGTCACAAACAACACTTTATATAACGCAAAGAATACCGGTATCTGCAACAACACAGGCAGACAACCTGCCGCGGGATTCACTTTTTCCGCTTTATACAGCGCCATCATTTCCTTGTTCAGCGCCATCTTGTCTTCGCCAAAGCGTTCACGAAGCTGCTGAATTTTAGGCGCCAATAAACGCATCTTGCCCATCGACTGATAGGATTTATTGGCAAGCGGGAAGAACACCACTTTGACCACGACGGTAAAGGCAATCGTCGCCAGTCCGAAATTGCCCAACAATTCATTCAGCCAGTTAATCGCATAGAAAAACGGCTTGGTCAGGAAATAGAACCAGCCAAAATCAATCGCCAGATCAAAATTGGGAATGCCAAGATCTTCGCGATATTGGTCAAGCAGCTTCACGATCTTGGCACCGGCAAAAACACGGCCTTTGGCTGAAACGCTGGTATTTGGGGCCAGCACAAGACCCTTGGAGTCAATATAATCAACCTGATAACGCTCGCCTGATCCGGCCAGAGACTGGAATGAGAAATCATAGCGTGTATTTTGGTCAGGCAACAAAGCTGCCAACCAGTATTTATCGGTCAGGCCGATCCAGCCACCAGCTTTAGATGGGGTGACCGCAATCTTGCCTTGTTCGGCGTCGCGCAAATCGCTGTAATCTTCTTCTTGCAGGGTTTCATCAAATACACCCAGTGGGCCTTCATGCAGAATATAGATACCGCTTGTTGGCGGCGTCCCATGGCGACGCACCAACCCATAAGGAAATAATGTGATCGCTGCATCTAGCGTGCTTTGCACCGAATCATCATAAGAAATCAGATAATCGTCATTGATCGAAATTTGCCTGATAAAGGTCAGACCCTGGCCATTATCCCAGCGCAGGGTAACCGGCGCACCTGGCGACAGAACATCTTTATTGGTCTGCCATAATGTATCAGCCCGCGGCATCGGTTGATTAGCATCCGAAGATGACCAGCCAAACTCAACAAAAAAGGGCTGTGATGAACTAGCCTTATGCAGGAAAGTGATATTTTTGGATTCTGGATCCTGCGTTTCTTTATAATCTGTCAGCACAACATCGTCGATTCGCGCGCCCATCACCGAAATTGATCCAGTAATCAATGGCGCATCAATCAGAATGCGGGGGGCGGTGTCTTGCGGCTTGGCATCACTGATACCACCTGAAACAGCCCCGTTATTGACAGCTACATTCGAACCGCTTGATTGCGCTACTGACGGGGTGTCACTATCGGCTTGTTGTGACGCCTGAAGCGCGGCCTCGGCTTGTGCCTGTGCGGCCAGAAGTTCCTGCTGGGCGGCTTCTTGTTCAAGCTGTGGTTTGATGACAAACATCTGCCAGCCAAAAAGCACAACCATGGAAAGCGCAATGGCCAGAATCAGGTTACGATTATCGGGTTTCATAAAATCAGCCTTTTACATTCTTGGTTGGTCGCATTGTCTGGGACACAGGCGGCACAGGATCAAACGAAGGCGCAACCCCCGGATGACATCGCAGGATACGTTTTACCGCATAGTACGATCCACGCAAGAGCCCATGTGCGTGCAACGCGTCTTTTATATAATCAGAACAGGTGGGTAAATGGCGGCAATTTGAGCCAAGTAGAGGTGAAATCAGCAACTGATACAGATTTACCGGTATAAGAATCAGCCGGATCATCAAGCGCACTGCCATATGTGGCGGTTCTGCCGTGGCCACATCTGCATCTGTATCTCTGTTATACTGTTGCACCCGTCACCCCTACTTTTCAGCCTCGCCAAGCTTGCGATGCAGATATCTTAGCGATTTTTTGACTTCGGTCACTAGCTCATCAAATGAAGATGTGGCAGTTGTTGCCCGCCCGATCAGCACATAATCAACGCCGGACATGGCGATGGGTGCCAGAACCTGTTTTGCGATCACCCGCAGACGCCGCTTTACACGGTTACGGGTGACTGCATTACCGATTTTTTTGGTGGCGGTCAGACCATAGCGCCAGTCAGCGCCATCGCGGCGCACCGCCTGGATAATCACGCCTTTTGAAATCGCTTTTTCGCCATGATTCCGCGCCCGGATAAAGCCCGGCCGCGACGTAATAATGTGTTTGTCAGACAATTGATGCCCCTGACAATAAGCCTAGGCAGACAAGCGTGCACGACCCTTGGCACGACGAGCGCGCAAAACGCGGCGACCGCCTACAGTTGCCATACGGGCACGAAAGCCATGACGGCGCTTACGGACAAGAACACTAGGTTGATAGGTGCGTTTCATAACAACGCTCCTTCTGTTTATGTTTGAACTGAATGAAACTGAATGGGGTATAGGCGGCAAAGCCTGCCCTGTCAACGAAATTTGACGGCCTTGCCCATAACCAAAGCCGCCTCATCTGACCTCGTGTTTCCACAATATGCATGCAGAAATGGCACTTATTGCATTAACTTTTCGTTAATTACCTTATTTTAGCGTTTGATAATTCTAATTTGCAGACCATTAATTAAGTCTTAGGTCAGAAATATTAAGCCCTCTATCATTATTTCGATAATGTTCTGACCCTTCGACGATAGGGAGCAGTGATTGTTTAAAGCGGCAAAAAAAGCCATAACCCCCGAGTTTTTTGCAGAAAATACCATGTCTGCAAAAAAAATTATGCTGTCCATTCTTGTGATTGCTTCCCTTGCTTTTCTCACCCTAGCACTGCCTAGCACCAGTATTCGATTGGGCGAAGTAAATAAAACGCTTTATAAGCTTGTCATCGAATATACAGAAGCACGCCGCGTGCAGGCTGATCTGGCGAACATGCCCAGCGTTCTGGCAGGCACGCTTTATCAGATAGATGTAAAAGACGGCAACACCATCATAGCGCATAATTTCAAACCTATTGATCGTGCTGTCGAAATCTATGATGTCACCGCGCCCTTATCACCACAAATATCACTAAATTCGGTTAGGGCCGTATTATTGGCCAAACCCGACCTCCTTCAGATGACCTATCAGGCTTCCGACACAAAAGTCACTTTCATCATTGACCAGACTCCAATCCGCAATATTGTACGCGGCTATATGCCTATGATATTCGCCACAGTTGTTACGCTCCTTTCTACGCTTGGAATAATATTGTATTTTGTGCTTCGGCGATTTTATGTGGCGCCGCTCAATACCCTGACATCAACTTTGACCGCCTTTGCCAATGACCCGACAACCGCCCGGCCAACGTCAAAAGCCCTGCACATCAATAAAGAATTCCGCGCCGCAGCCAAGGCACTTGACGACATGCAACGCAACACGATTTCTGAAATGCGTCAGCGTGATCGGCTGGCTGATATTGGCGAAGCTGTTGCCAAGATCAATCACGATATCCGCAATGTGCTAAGCTCGGCGACTTTGGTAGCAGACGCGCTTCTGCATTCGCAGGATAAACAGGTGAGTCGTACCGCACCGCATGTGGTGCGCTCGCTTGAACAGGCTGTTGATCTTTGCCAGTCGATGATGGACTATCTTGTCGCCGTGCCTGACCCGCAATTATCAACGTTTTCCATGCATGATATTGCCAATGAACTGGCCGATGCAACCAAAATGCAGATAACCTATTCGGGGCCTGCTAAAATCCATGCCGATCGTAAAATGATGCAGCGCATTTTTCTGAATCTGGCACGTAATTCCGCCAATGGCGGGGCAACCAAGCTACATATCGACATATGGCGCGCCGGACATCTGGGTATCATCGATATTTCCGACAATGGACATGGCATCCCGAAACAGCGATGGGACGGCTTGTTTCAGGCCTTCAAAAGCCATGGACGTGGTGGTACCGGGCTTGGGCTGGCCATAACACAGGATCTTGTTGCCGCGCAGGCGGGCATGTAAAGCTCAGCCGGTCAAATGAAAATGGCACTGAATTTCGCATCCAGCTTCCGGTAGAAATTTTTGAAATGTCGGATGAACGTGACCAGTCAAGCTGGTGGCCGAAACTCAATCTCGCCAGCTAGCCCCCAGCTATTATCATCAGATATGAATGCGGATCAACCACGCAGGCCAATAATCGGCGTTGAGGGTTGTGGTTCCATATCCCAGGGAAAGAAAATCCAGGTGTCCTGTGATACTTCGGTCACGAATGTATCGACTAGTGGCCGGCCAGCTGGTTTGGCATAAACGGTTGCAAAATGCGCATCAGGCATCATCGCGCGTAATGACTTGGCGGTCTCGCCTGTATCGACCAGATCATCAACGATCAGCCAGCCTTTGCCTTTATCCGCCAGCGTGGCCTCTTTCAGAACCGTCAGGCCGCCTTGTTCCTGACCATGATAGGATGACAGACAGGCGGTTTCGATCAGCCGGATTTCAAGTTCACGGGCGACAATCGCCGCTGGAACCAGCCCGCCACGGGTCACCGCAACAATGCCTTCAAACGGACCTAATTCGAGCAATCGCCATGCCAGTGCCTTGGATGTACGATGCAATTCTTCCCATGATACGGGAAATGATTTTACCTGTGCTTCGGCCATTTCATCCTCGTCTAATCTGTTACGTGTCGTCTGTATATGCCAGCATACATATGGAATGCAATGCGGCTTGAAAGAAAGCACAATTTTGCCGAATGTAATCTATGCAACGGGTTTGGCAAGCGATATCACACCAAAAGCTTATGAAAGACCTGCCATCGGGAACAAATTGCCCATGCTGATGATCGATCGCATATAGTCAAACCCGAAACCTGCCAATAAGTGCTTGCCAGCGCCGTTACCTTAACCTATGTTGCGGCATCCTTTGTGGTGTTCGGCACGGCAAGGTAAGCGCTCGTAGCTCAGCTGGATAGAGCACTAGACTACGAATCTAGGGGTCGGGAGTTCGAATCTTCCCGAGCGCGCCATTTCTCAAGTTTCAAGGTCCGTGGACCGAGATACAAGTGACTGTTTCTAAACGATTAACGTTCTAGAACAGGAGTTTGTTGTCCTATGGTGTGGGTAAGGTTGCCGGTATATTTTTACAAAAGAAACGATACTTTTTACTTCTCGCGGTCAATTCCATCTGACCTTCAGCACCGCTTTAAAAAGCGGAAGATTGAAGTATCCCTGCGAACAAAATCAGAATCAAAAGCAGCAAAGTCTGCCGCAGCATTATCCGATAGGCTTGAACGCTATTGGGACAGTTTACGAATGGAAATGATCTATTCAAGAGAGCTTGGCCTGAGGGTGGTGAAAGATGCTAAGACGACTACCAGTGCCCAAAGCTTTTCTATAACAGAGGCGCTGGCGCTCTATCATCGTTTAAAGGGTGGTGGAAAGACAAAGCTGTTCTTCGAGTCCTCAGAGCGAAGCATGCGCTACCTGACAGATTGTCTTGGGCACGAAGATTTGGCGACACTTGAAATTTCAGACGCTGGTCGGTTTAGGGATTATCTATTCGATCGGGGGATGTCTTCATCATCAGTAAAGCGGGTGTTCTCATCAGTACGAGCAGTGATCAATCTTGCCATTCGAGAACAAGGGCTAGCTGTAACTAATGTGTTCAGTGGCACATTCATTCCAGACGATGAAGCCAAGACGCAACGCTTACCCATTCCAACGGAAGTGCTGCTCACTATTCAGCATGAATGTATGCAGTTGGATGATGAACCAAGATGGTTGATTGCCCTTATCAGTGATACTGGTATGCGCTTATCAGAAGCCTGTGGGTTGCTGACATCGGACATCTGTTTGGATGGCGAGATGCCACATATCAAACTTGTTGTGCATCCTTGGCGGCGGTTGAAGACAGGGTCTAGCTCGAGGCAAATTCCACTGGTTGGCACTTCGCTTTGGGCAGCACAGCGATTGGTAAAGCAAGGCCATCAATTTGCCTTTCCAAAATACAGTAACGAGTCCAAGTGCAATGCTAACTCTGCTAGTGCAGCATTGAACAAATGGCTGAATCCACGTGTTCCCATTGGGTGCGTCATGCATTCGTTCCGACATAGCCTAAGAGACAGGCTCCGGGCTGTCGAATGTCCTGCTGACATCATCGATGCCATAGGTGGGTGGACGACCGAGGGGGTTGGGCACCAATATGGTGAGGGTCACAGCCTGCAGGTCATGAACGGATGGATGAAGAAGCTATGAACCTAGGTTCAAGAACCAAGATCCAAGGAAACAGTCACTTGAACCTTGATCCGGGGACCTTGAAACTTGAGAAATGGCGCGCTCGGGAAGAAGTTCGATGCCTACCCACAGCGCCAATCCGTAACTGAATCTAGCTATAACAATAGCTTAGCATATCATCGCATATGGTCAACTATCAAAACCTTACCTGCAACCTTGCCTGAACCAAGCTCCGTGGTTCGAGGGCCAAGTTCCAAGCACATAGGCCCGTGATCCTCGGACCTTGAGCCGAGGACCATGGACCGTAGACCACGGATCAGGGTTACTGAGGGCGTTTCTTAATCAGTTTTGGACTTTACTGAAAGGGTGGGGCCTAGAATGGCCGGGCTTGAGCCTCTGATCGGCGGTTTACTTGATTTGTTGGCAGAGGCGGTGGGTTGGAGTTTTGTTTGGAAACTTGTGACAGACGAGTTCTACACAGTTGTATATAGTTGCATAACATCTCATTTAGTCCCATATAATCCTATATAATTGCATAAATACAATAACTTATAAATTTTTTAGTTTGACAGAACTCACCACTGTACGTATTCTGTTTATGGTTGGGTATGAGCATTCAACTGTTAGGCATCAGTTAAGCCGTATTCAAAAAGCTGCACAGTGGACCACGTAGGCCGCCACTGCTCAAAAAGGCTGCGCTGCAAAAAATCAAATATTTTAGAGCGCATAGGAGTATATTATGCAGCAATTAAACGTGATTCCGCGCAGCCGTCTGTGCGATGAACTTGGCGTTAGCCGAAGTACAATAAAAAGATGGGTTGAGACAAGACGCTTTCCGAAGCCGTTAAAAGCATCGGGGCAAGAACCTCTTTTTGACGCAAACCAAGTAAAGGAATGGTTTGCCAATATGGAGGTGAAAAATGACTGAGATGTCTAATGCTCTCCGTTTCATGAAGCTATTCAGAGGCTATAGCCAAGCTTATGGAACATATAATCCTTCAGGTCTTGGTGGAGAAGGAAAACAAAAACCTGCATATCGTGCCGAGAAAAGACCCGCGACTGAGCAAAATTTCTATGACCATGTAACTGGTAAGCAACCTATCGGTATTTACCCATTAGACGATAACGAACGAGTATCATTTGCTGCTGTAGATATTGATGAATATCCAATAATTCATGAAGCTCTCTCAGAGAAGTTGAGTAGCTGTAAATTTCCCTTCATCGTCTGCAACAGTAAATCTAACGGCGCGCATATCTATGTTTTCTTCCGTGAGCCAGAAGAGCCAGAGATAGCAATTAGTCTATTAAAGAGGGTAAGTGCTTATCTTGGATACCCCAAGGCAGAGATATTCCCTAAGCAAGTGAAGAGGCCGGCTGGAGGCTATGGTAGTTATATTAACCTTCCATTCTTTGGTCACCCTTCATTAACTTATACTTGTTGGGATGGTGATAAGAAGTTGGGTCTTAATGAATTTTTGAACCTAGCGGAGAGTAGATTAACGTCTGTCTTAGAGCTAGAGGGTTTGGTTAATAAAGCGGGTTTACCGGAAGCCTCTCTATCATCAGAGCCACAAGCACAAGAAGTCATAAGTGCTTCCGGACGGAATGACTATTTGTTTAAGTTCGGGTGTGAGCTGTTTCGTCTCATTAAAGATAAAACAACCTTAATCGAGCAGTTAAAGAAAAAGAACCTTTCCGCAACCGCAGAAGAGCACCCAAACTTTGAAACTCGAGGCCCTCTTGAGCCGTCAGAGGTTAGTCGCATATGCCAAAGTATTACAAGCTCGGCAAATACAAGCAGGTCAGGAAATGTTGCAAAGCTAATTACTGAGCTAAATCAATGCCACGCTCACGTGATGGTTGGTGGTAAAGCCAGAATTCTCAACATCAAAAAAGACCCAATCCATGACTGGAACATTCGTGACTTTTCAACGCCAGGCGACTTTCGGTCTCTATATGCAAACCGACAAGTAAATATAGGCGATAAGTTCCACAAAACTGCTGAGATATGGCTCAATCATCCTGAAAGGCTGTCCTATGATGGGGTAACATTTGATCCAACTAAAAAATCAAATGGCTACTACAACCTCTATCAGGGCTTTCCAGTAAAAGCAGTTAAAGGGGACTGCGGTCTTTATCTTGAACATATCAGGCAAAATATTTGCCTGGGCGATGAAGACTTGTATGAGTACGTCTTAGACTGGATGGCAGATGCTATTCAGAACCCTGGGAAGCGTCCTGGTGTGGCCCTAGCTATCAGAGGCAAGCAAGGAGTAGGCAAAGGTGTATTTGTAAATGTGTTTGCAAGCCTGTTTGGGCCGCACGCAATACAGGTAACGCAATCCAGTCATCTTGTTGGTAACTTTAACGCTCACCTACGAGATAAGCTTCTTGTCTTCGCAGATGAAGCGTTCTGGGCTGGAGACAAACGTGCAGAAGGGGTCTTAAAAGGGCTTGTGACAGAAGACAATATTGCCATCGAGATGAAGGGCATTGATGTGCAATCTTCGCCAAATTATGTCCGCCTGATCTTAGCATCCAATAATGAATGGATTATTCCTGCCAGTGCAGACCAAAGACGATTTGTTGTAATCGAAGCAAGTGAGGCGCGCATGCAAGACGCTTCATACTTTGGTTCAATAATTAATCAAATCGAAAATGGTGGCAGAGAGGCTCTGATGTATTTCCTATCTGAACGAGATCTTAACAGGGTAAATCTGCGAAACATTCCAAAGACAGAAGCATTAGTGATGCAGCAACTACATAGCCTAGATAGCGTTGCCCAATGGCTGTATAACTGTCTTTACTCTGGCGAAATAGAAGATGACGCGCATGGGATTCGTACCTCATGGCCAACTTCTGTGAGTGTCTCGAACTTTTTTGATGCGTATATCTACTTCTGTAAACGGCACTCAATTTCCCACCCCTCTAAATTAGCCGTATTTGGACGACGCCTTCGCGAACTTTTGCCATCCTCAAGAAAGATAAGAGAGGGAGGCAAAACCCGAGACGCAAAATACCAACTGCCTGATATTGAAAAAGCGAAGCTGGAGTTTACAACAGCCAATGGTTGGAAAGATTTCCAGTGGGAAGATGAAGGAAGCGTGCTCTTATAATAAATAATGTCATGGCCGTCATGGCAGCCACCTGCTGCCATGACGGCTCTAAGCCTTATAAGGCGGAAGGTTGTCATAGACGTCATAGACGTCATAGCAAAAATGAGGAGTAAGACTCCTCACCCCTGCTACAATAATTTGTTAATAAAATATAGGGTGGTTGCCGTGGTATCTATGACGGGAAATCTTGTCGCCAATCTCTGGCTAATACACCTTCTCTAACCAAGCCCTGTTCAATCTGACGAAGCTCCTTCCTGATAGCTCTTCCAACAGCAGCGTTCATTTGCTGTATCTCTAACTTGTCTTTTGTATATTTACCGTGGCGCATGTTGGCTTGCGAGATACGCTCTCGACCATCCGGTGTCCTCGGACCAGTACTTGCCCCGCCGTGCAGTCTACAACGACCATTCTTCTTGTTTGCAGGACGCTGGCACTCGGCACCTTTTCTTGTTTTGGCACCGCAACGCTGGCCAGGCCAACCAGGCCCAAACCGCCACTCGATACCAATGGTCACATTGTCTTTTGTTAGCATGAATAACACCCCGTCTATAGGGTATTATTATACCATAAAACGTAGCCTCCATCGAGGTAGGTGTAACCAAGGAGCAACTGCAAACATGCGAGGTCCAAGGGCCGGGAACCGGGGTCCTGGGTGCTTGGGCTTAGTTCGAAGTAGTGTTTTATTAGTCTTTACTGACTGGCAGGAAATACTACAGCCTGGACTTCACAGTTAAGGGTTAAGCTGATAGCGTTTAGGGGGCTAAGACAGGATTAATATGCCAACTTGTCAAGACGGTCACGGCTCAGATTGCTCAATTATTATGGTCAGACTCCGCTTCATAAATCGAGTGCATCTGCCAGCAACTCAACTCCAAAATACGGCTTTCGCTGCCGCGCGAAAGGAATTGAATGCGGGTCGAGGAGTTCAGTGAGGGAAATGCCCTCACCGATAATGCGGCCTGCTTATCGGCGAACACCTCAACAACACTGCGGTCGATAAAAATACGGATTGTTGAAACTCCGTTATCATCCATTTCATACTCGGACACCTCCGGCGGTCGCGGTGCAAAATTAGGGTCGATTGAGCTGCTGGTGGTATCGACAGAAATTACGCTTTTCCACCGTACCGTTTTTGATATCGCAGTGGACATAATCTTATGTGCAAAGACATTTTTCTTGTCCGGAGTTCGATAAATTTTTCCACGATTGCGATAAATATTTATGTCTGTGAACTCATTACCATCCGGGTTTGACAGCACACGAACCGTAAAACTCTGGCAATTAACCAAGCTTACCTTCAATAACAACTCAACCGTATCTCCAGCAACACCCTCCAATTCGACAAAATTATTCGGTGTCAGGACTATATCCTCATATTTTTGTTCCTTACCGCGGCAGGATTCGACAGCGGATATCGGGGACTGAGCAACATTGTCGTCCGGCAACAGCGAAAGTCGCCGCGGTAAAGTCATTATCTGATCCCATGCAAGTTTCTTGCTTTCCACATCCCAGTCTTTAGAAATCTGTTCGACTCGATTGTGACCATAAAAATTTCTTAGAAAGTTATCGAAACTGTATTGTGGGAGGCCATTATTCATATTGAATATTAGCGCAATGTCACCGTCACTCAATGGAAAGGCTGCGGGGGCATGAACTCCACAAGGGAAGGTTGCTCCAAAATTGAATTTACCATGAGCTGTTGGTTTGAATTTCATTCGTTCTTTGTCAAAGTCACCAATAAAATATTGCGCCCCTGTCATGTGACTGAAGAAAATGAGGATATGTTTATCGCCAAAAGGTAGGAAATAAGGGCAAGCACCATCATCCCCATCAATTGTAAAAATATCCCCCTCAATGAATTCATGAACATATTCCCAATTCATCAAGTCCTCGGAACGGAACAGGAAATTTGTCGCCCTGTGTGCCCCCTCAACAGCGCCCAGTCGTATACCGGCCGAGATGGAATAATACATTCCATCCTCACTCCAGATACATGGATCAAAAATACCGTAGGCTTTTTTATCATGACCCTCAGAAAAGGGAATAACGGCGTGGTCTCCTAGCTTTGACCAATTAACCAGACGCTCATCTTCAGCAATGGCGACCATGTTACCAATTCTAGTCCCATGATACATGGCAACAGCGCGGTCGTGCTCGATCATGATTGTTCCAGAGTAACAATCATTCTCAGGACCAGGAAAAATAGCATTTGGGAGATCATGCCAATGAATCAGATCATCACTGTAAGCATGTCCCCAATGCAAACGCTCATCTTCAATAGGACGACTTTGGTAGAAAAGATGCCAGCGACCCCTCCAGTAGCATAGACCATTTGGATCATTCATTGTGTTTTCAGGATTTACGAAATGATAAGAAGGGCGATATCTGTCGCCAGATTTCTGTTCACGCAAACTCTTATAGCTTCGTAAGGTTTCATCTTTTGCAAGTGCATCAGCCTGCTCCGGGTCATGTGACGGATACGATCGTTTGACGATTCTGCTTTGAGGATAATGCTTTTTCATTTTCACAAACTTAGATTCACAAATCTAGAGAACTTGGCCACCTCTCGAAGAGGTGGCCAAACAGTCTTCCATTCATTTCAGAGAATCATGATTTATACATCGGACTGTATTTGTCCTGTATACGCATCAGATCGCCCTGCATCTTGGTTAGCGCATCTCTCGCCGTAAGGTCACCAGTCAACGCCAACCCTGTGTATTTTGTGAACGCCCTTGTCATTGGGTTTGAGCATGGCGGCGCGGGGATGGCAGCCGTGTCCTTGAGTTTGTCCACCGTATCATAAAACACCTGCCAATTGTCGGGGCCTGTGTAGCTGTAGCGCAGATCATTATGCATTGAACGGCGCACCGGTGTGGTGATGTTGCCTGACACAAACGGCACCTGCCACTCATAGGAACTGGTGTGCTTGATGAACTCCCAAGCAAGATCCTTTGCTTGGCATTTTTCCATCATCAGATAACCCTCGGCACCAAACTGGTGACGTTGTGATTTCCACTTCGGGAAGAAGCAGACGTCAAAGTCTTCGGGAGTCATGCCCTGCCCCTTCAAAGCGCCCGCCCAAAAACCGCCGGCAGGCGTCATGGCAAGACGGTTACTTGAATAGAATCCGGTCAGGGTAGCTCCATCACCAAGAGAGGCCTCAGGTGTGATGCCCTCCTGTTGCAGTTGGACCATGAATTCCAGGGCTTCAACGACATTTTCGTGATTGGCCTGAGGCGTTTCCCACCGCGGGCCACCGCCGTAACCGGATGCCATAGATGAACCGCCGTAGAAATAGTTCCAGAACCAGCTTGAGAAGTCTGAATTCGGCGATTCGGCTTCGGTATACAGGTTTGTATCGTTATTGAAGATCCAGGGCATCCAGCTTCCCCACAGCCGGTTTGTCCAGCCATAGCCATAGACTTCGGTCTTTCCACCCGATTTCTTGGTGATCTTCTTAGCGATTTCGTAGAAATCGTCTTTGGTCCAGTCATCTCCAGGACGTTCAATGTCATTTTCCCGGAACAGATTCTTGTTGATGTAGATGTTGGCAGCGTTAAATGCCGTGCAGATCTGATATAGGCTGCCTTCATACATCATGCTGTGGGGAAATGCCGGGTTCACGTCAGAAAAATAGGTGCGCATGAACTCAGCATCACGCCTTACCCACTTGTCAAGAGCCTGGATGTAACCAGCGCCCGCATAAAGCTGGACGCCCTCGGTTGCCACCCTTTGAAGGTCAATCTGTTTACCGGCCGCAATCTGCGCCAGCGTTTTGCTGATGGTGTCTTCATGGTCAACACCTGCCAGCGCAATGAACTCAATATCGGCTTCAGGAAACTTAGCAATAAAGCTATTTTTCATCTGCTCCAGTTTTGTGAACCTCGCAGGACGGGTCTGGATAACCAACTTTTCCTTAACGTTGGCCATAACAAACGGAGCTGAGAGAATACCAGACCCCATAGCTACCCCTACGCCCGTAACCTTGGCGGCATTCTTCAGAAAATCACGGCGTTCCGATTTTGCCTTCAATTTCTGGGTGCTTTTTGACTGCTTTGACATAATTTCCTCCTATCGGTTGAAAGATAATTTTTCAGGCATTTACTGTTTTGGTACCTGTTATTAGAAAATACGCCCTTTGTTTCGATGTCGTCAATATATTTGTCAGACTGACATAAAAAAAATTTTCTTTTATTTCTTTTAACGCTTCTGAATTGAACATGTTTTAAAAAGGCTGGCCAGAGCAGAAAACCAGCGATGAACAGATGAACTGAACATAGACTAGTCTTTACTCTCGATATGAGCTGGTGTTTTTTTCCAACAGTCGGTGAAGGATATCGACGCCTATTCCGGTCTGCCCATCATCCCTTCACACCACCGGTCAGAATACCTTCCACAAGATGCTTTTGGCCAAACAGATATATGATCAGTGCCGGCACCATAGAGATCACAATGCCAGCTAAAACAACACTAATGCTGCCTGTCATCTTATAGTCTCTGAGCGCTACAATCCCCAGCGGCACCGTAAAGTTCGTGTCGGTGGAGAGCAGGATCAACGGCCGGAAAAACTCATTCCAATGATAGTTGAAGGCAAGAATTGCAAGAACCACCATTCCCGGTGTGCTCAGCGGGAAGAAAACCCGCCAAAACACCTGCCACTGGCTTGCGCCATCCATGATCATGGCCTCTTCCAGCGCCGACGGGATCCGCAGATAATACTGGCGCATCAAGAAGGTTCCGAATGCGCTTGGTATCGCCGGAATTATTAATCCTGTCAGACTGTCGGTCATTCCAAGATTTGAAAGCAGAACATATATAGGAATTATCGTCACCTGCAGAGGTATCATCATGGTTGCCATGACAAACCAGAAAAGCGCATTTTTTCCAGGGAATGCCAGCCTGGCAAACGCGTACCCAGCAAATGAACAGAACAGCACTTGGCCGATTGTCACAAAGAAGCAGACTATGAAACTGTTCATCATCAGATGCGGGAACGGCACGTTCGCAGACGCCTGACTCCCAACAAATATGCCTTCCCGCTCCAGATAGTAACTAAACATTACTTCCCAGTAATTCTCCCACATAAAATCGGTTGGGAGCCACTTTGGCGGCAACGAGTATGACTCGACAGGAAGTCGCAAAGAGGTTGAGACAACCCACAATAACGGGACCAGAATAAGCAAGGCTACAAAGGTCAAATAAGCATAGCTCGCCAGTGTATTTCCCGAGATTCTATTCATAGAACACCCATTTTTTCTGCACATAGAATTGCAATGCAGTCGCAATCAAGATGATGACGAACAGAAGAATTGCCAACGTGGATCCATAGCCAAACTCAAGGTCTTGGAAAGCCTTTTCATAAATATACATGACAGTGGTTCTGTTAGCATCACCGGGCCCACCCCTGGTCAGTATATAGGGGTGATCAAACACCTGCACAGCATGAATGAAGCCGATAACCGACGAGAAGAAGATCGTCGGGCTAACCATCGGGATATAAACATACAAGATTTTGCGCCATCCTGTGAGACCATCTACATCAGCAGCATCGATAACCTCTTCAGGTATTGATGCAAATCCTCCAAGAAACAGGATGAATGTGAAGCCGATATGCTGCCAAGCATAGACAAGAACTGTGGTCACCAGAACAACATCTGTCGATGTCAACCAACGCACTGAACCCACCCCTATCGCTTGGAGGTAGTAGTTCACAATTCCAAAATCTGTATCGAAGAAATAAGCCATAAAAACAGAGACAGTAGCCCCTGACATTATCAGCGGCAGGAAAAAGACTGACCTGAAGAAATAACGGAAATACCTGTTGGCCACATTGCGCACGGCCATCGCCAATGAAAACCCGATAATATTCTGCAGCAATACGACCATCAGGGCGAAGTAAATGGTGTTGAGGAACGTGGCCACTGCCACCTCATCACGCACCACATAGTCGTAATGGCTTAACCCAGCGAATTTCATTGGGCTCAACACATCCCAATAAAAGAAGCTGAGAGCAAAGGAAAACAGGATTGGGCCAGCGGTAAAAGCAAGAATCCCAAGCATTGTGGGCGCCACAAAAAGAAAACCAAGCCGCGCTTTGACCTTTTTGAGAGACGCAATATCAAGCATGGCCAGAAGCTCTCACAATGAGATTTGAGGCACTATCCACCAAATGAATCATCGAAAGATCCAGCTCGAGCGCCATTGAAGTTCCCGAATTGGTTGCATAACTAGGCAAGACACGGGCGCAACAGCTTTGCCCACCAAAATCAAAATAGACCATCGTATCGTTGCCGAGCGGCTCGAGCACATCAATATCGACTTCGAATTCATGACCATGATCATATGACCTCGGCTCAGTCATGTGTTCTGGCCTGAAACCAAGTTCCAGCTTCCGCCCCACCAGGTTATCCAGGGCAGACAGATATTTTTCAGGCAACGGGATCAGAACATCACTAGAGATTTTTATAAACGCCATGGTTCTTTCCTTTACGACCTCACAGCCAACAAAATTCATGCCAGGTGATCCAATGAATGAGGCAACGAATTTTGTTTTTGGCTCGTCATAAAGCTGTTGTGGAGGCCCGACCTGCTCGATCTTGCCCTCGTTCATCACTACGATCCGGTCGGCAAGCGTCATTGCTTCAGTCTGATCATGCGTTACATAAATGATTGTGGTCGCGACGCGCTGGTGGATTTTCTTGATCTCAGTTCGCATCTGCACGCGTAACTTTGCATCGAGATTTGACAATGGTTCATCGAACAGGAACACGGCTGGTTGCCTGACAATTGCACGCCCCATTGCAACGCGTTGCCGCTGCCCGCCAGATAGCTGCTTCGGCAGACGCTTCAACAAATCCTCCAGGCCCAGAATTGCCGCAGCTTCCTTTACACGCCGGTCAATCTCTACTCGGTTGACGCCACGCATCGAAAGTGAAATGGATATGTTCTTGTAAACATTCATATGAGGATAAAGCGCATAGTTCTGGAACACCATGGCAACATCCCGATCCTTCGGTTGAACGAAATTCACGTTCTGGTCACCAATCCGTATATCGCCTTCGGTCAGATCCTCAAGACCAGCAATCATACGAAGTGTAGTGCTTTTACCGCAGCCGGATGGACCAACAAGCACTATGAATTCTCCATGTGCTATGTCGACATCGACCTTGTCGACAACCGTGACACCACCAAACTTCTTGGAAAGACCTGACAGATAAACATTAGCCATATTGATCACATTTGCATTTATTATCCCACTTTCCAAATTAGACAGTAAATTTATCATTCTGTCAATTATTATTAATTCAGTCTGACAAAATAAATATTCTTAGATTTGATTTATCCGACTGATTACGACTAAACTAAAGCCAATTATATTTAGAAATTAGTTTGGGAAATCAAATGGCAGCTAGAAGATTGGGAGGAAGCCAACTTGGCATTGGCGATTATAATGAAAAAGTGGTGCTTTATCATGTCAGACACCAAAAACAGGTTACAAAGGCAGAAATAGCCCGTAGTTCAGGTCTTGCCGCCCAAACGGTTTCGGTTATTGTGAATAGGCTGTTGAAGGCAGGCCTGCTGAAGTCATCAAGCGCCAAGAAGACCGAGAGAAAGCAGGTCGGTTTTCCCGCAAAGCCTGTTATTTTGAATCCTCAAGCAGTATTTTCGATCGGGATAAGCATCGGCAGGCGTTCACTCAGCA
Organism: Candidatus Puniceispirillum marinum IMCC1322; assembly: GCF_000024465.1. Taxonomy (NCBI): domain Bacteria; kingdom Pseudomonadati; phylum Pseudomonadota; class Alphaproteobacteria; order Puniceispirillales (SeqCode); family Puniceispirillaceae (SeqCode); genus Puniceispirillum (SeqCode); species Puniceispirillum marinum (SeqCode). The sequence continues at coordinate 1,673,539 of NC_014010.1, forward strand.
TCTCGCTTGTGAATTTTTGCTGTGAGATTGTGAAACAGTTCAGCGCCACATTTGAATACCCTAACCCAATGTTCTGCCTAGATTTTATCGAATCTCATTTTCAGAAAATGGTGTCATCGTTGACCATGACGGAACGCGATAGTCTAATTGGAGTCGGCGTTTCCGCGCCCTACGGGCTTGGCGACAGGATGCGCCAGACACAAGGAAAAGATATCCTGACAGACAATTGGAAAAAAATTAACCTCAAAACCTTCATTGAAGGCCTGACCGATTTACCTGTCTTTCTTGAACATGATGTAAAGGCCGCATGTCTGGCAGACATGACGCTGACACCCAAGAATGAAAGGGCGCCATCTTATCTATACATATTTGTCGGAACTGTTCTGGGGGGCGCTATTGTAATTGAAGATAACCTGTTCAAAGGTAGATTTGGCTATGCGGGGGCACTCGGGCCCATGATTACAGGTAGATCCGAGGATGGTAAGCCGCTACCAGTTCTTGATTTTGCATCAACATCCATGATCGATAAGCCCCTTGCACGGCTGGGCACAAAACTCATTGCCGAGTCCTTAAATAATGGCACCGCGGATTCTTGGGGTTCCGACGACAAGTCTAACCTTGCAGAAATAGAAAGATGGCTGGAAACAGCCAGCAGGCATCTCGCCTTGCTGATTATTAATTCATGTTCGATATTGGATTTTGAAACAATTGTGATTGATGGGGATTTGCCTAAAGCCATTGTGGAAGAGCTATGCCACCGCACTGAACAGGAATTGGAACAGATTGATTTTACCGGTCTAATCCGACCAAACGTAAGTTCTGGGAAACTCGGCCACGACTCCTATGCTCTTGGCGCATCATTTTTGCCAATTTACGCAAGATTCGAGCCAACACAGGCTCAGTTTTTTAGTCAGACAAACGATGTCAACAAAATTATCTGACCCACTGCAACACAACAAAGCTCTGCATCGCCTCCACCCATCTATCACCTGTCTGAGGTCCAAGGCGCAACACCCAACCCATTCTAGGCCCCACCCTTTCAGTAAAGTCCAAAACTGATTAAGAAACGCCCTCAGTAACCCTGATCCGTGGTCTACGGTCCATGGTCCTCGGCTCAAGGTCCGAGGATCACGGGCCTATGTGCTTGGAACTTGGCCCTCGAACCACGGAGCTTGGTTCAGGCAAGGTTGCAGGTAAGGTTTTGATAGTTGACCATATGCGATGATATGCTAAGCTATTGTTATAGCTAGATTCAGTTACGGATTGGCGCTGTGGGTAGGCATCGAACTTCTTCCCGAGCGCGCCACTTCCTCCCAATATATTCAGATAGTTACCAGATTACGGTATCAGTCTGTTCTCAGAAAACATCAGTTTTGACACAGATTTGACACAGTAAAAGGTCAAATCAATGGGTTGTGTGCGTAAAAGAGGTAAGTCTTGGAATGCTCAAGTGAGGATTGCTGGATGGAGAAGTTTCACCAAATCATTCAAGTTAAAATCAGATGCTGTTTGCTGGGTTCAACAAACAGAACATCAACTCAAGAACACTTCCCTTCCTTCAGTCGATGTTGGTGACACGACTCTCAGAGAACTTCTTCAGACATATGCTAAAGAAGTATCCTCTCATCTTAAAGGTTCAGAGATAGAAACATACAAACTGAACCTTTATTCCAAACATCCTATTGCAGAAAACAAACTCGTTAATCTTACTCAGAGGCATTTTGAACATCTGCGAGATGAGAGATTAAAACAGGTGAAGTCGGGAACAGTTCATGCCGATTTGATGATGTTTAGAAGAGTATTCAAAACTGCAATACACAAATGGGGATATGGACTACCCAAAAACCCTGTTGAATATCTTCAACTGCCATCACCACACAAGTCTCGCAAACGCAGATTGATGCCTAGTGAAAAAGAACACCTTCTCACCGCCGCATCATTACAACGCAACATCTATATCGCCTCTATAGTTGAGTTCGCGATTGAAACAGGTATGCGCCGTTCAGAAATATTAAAACTCAGATGGTGTGATGTTGATTTAGAGAATGGGTTTGCATCTCTCTATGACACCAAGAATGGTGAAGATAGAAGAGTGCCACTCACCAGACGGTGCATAGAAGTCCTTCAGACGGTGCCACATACTAATGAACAAGTGTTTCCAATCTCCGCCACCTGTCTGCGTCTTGCATGGAACAGAGCACGCAAAAAAGCAGGCATCACTGATTTACGATTTCATGATTTGAGACATGAAGCAGTCTCACGGTTCTTTGAGATGGGAATGTCAGTTCCAGAAGTTGCACTCATATCTGGACACAAGGATGTAAGACAGTTGTTCAGATACACTCACCTCAATCCAGACAATGTGTTCAAGAAGTATGAGGCGTTCTAAAACAGTCCAGAGACATAATGGTAAATGCCATACACGATGACACAAATTACGGCGAGGATGATGAAGAGTGTTTGCAGGAAGTCATGCACTAGCGCTTTGACAAGTTGTTTTGTTCTGACTGAACCAAGAGCGAGATAACAAAGAACTAATGAGACTGGAAAAGAAAACCAAAAGACAGTTGAGACAATCCAGAACTTGATGAACCCCATATCCGTGAATGGATTTTCATCGCCAGTTTTTGTTATCTGGTTTTCGGTATTCATAGAGGTGTCTCTATTGCATTTATAGATTAGGAATTAATTGCCAGTTTTGAGGGGTATATCATGATGCCGTCATAGACTGCAAAGTGTTCCTTCGTTTCCTTTGTGCAGTAATCTCTTGCATCTTCCTGTCACGAACCATCTTCAGTCCTTCATTTAATAGTGCGTTGATAGAAGTTGTCCCCCCATCCAATTCTTTTACCCTCAGACAGTCCATCCAAAGGTCGTAGTCAATTCTTGCGGCGTAATCGTGTGTAATCTTCATTTAAGTCCTTTCTGATTTCTATCCATCTGAGCGTTCTGTTCACCGAGCAGCAATGTCTGTTGGGAAATCTCACCAAACATCTTCACCAGCACCTTTCGTACGGCAATTTCATCTTTTGATTTGATATATTCGTTACCGAGTGTGACGAGTTTCTTACCCGATGCGTCTATGCGTTGTTTGAGTTGATGTATGTCCATACCTCTGTTCCTTTCAGAGGTATTTAGGGGGACAAATAATCTGTTAAATTACAGATGCCCAAACAAAAGGTATATTTTCCCACTCGCTCCTTCTTGTGGCACGATTTATTGGAGAAGGATGCATTGAACAAACAGAACGGTATTTTTCCATATTCAACTTTATGGAGAGTTTTTTTGCCTCTTTGCCGACGAAAATAATCGCTTGAAGACTATGGAGAATCCTAAGTAATTGAATGATTTCAACTATCGCCTCTTTTCTCTCTTCTGGCGTTATTTTTCTTGTTCCATTCCAACCCGATATACAATTCCAAAAAATAGCATCTTTACGATCTATCCCTGCCTTACTTAGGAAGTCCTTTGTTGCTCTGGCGGTGGGATCATTATTGTCCTGACTAATAAAACCAGACCCTTTATTCTTTGGGTCAGTCATTCTGCCTGGTTTTTCAAAAAGAAATAAAACACGAGCATTTTCCTTAGCGTTATTTGCATCAAAGTCTGGCACATAACAGTTTGAGTGCTTCTGCCTCAAACACATTATAAATTCATCCAGCGTATTTGTTTCATGTAATTGTTTACCCATTTAACTTCTCCATAAAATGCTCAACTTTCCTGTCTGGAAACTCAACACGATTACCTTTTGAGCGGTGCTCATAAATTCTCTCCATATCATCCGTATTAGAAGAAGAGAGTGAGTGGTTTTGCATGATGGGGATTGCTATCTTTAGCGCCTGGCAAATGATTTGATTGTCTCTTCCTGTAACTTCATCCATTCATCTCACTCCCTACCAATTCGCTATCGCAACTTTTGCCAATACCAATATCAATGCTATCCCTATGGTTTCCATAAGTGCCTCCAGTCTAATTCGTTAACCACATACTCTTGTATGCGATGTCATAGAGTTTTCTGTCTCTCTCCAGAATTTCGTCAGTTAACCAAACTATAGATTTGTTCGGTCTAGAATGAGGATTGATTTGTTCTAGAACACCAATCGCATCCTGTTCTTTTCCAGCGCCAAGTCTCTTGGCGATGATCGCAAGTGCTATTGCTGATGATCTGCTGATGCCTGCATGACAATGAATCAGAATTGAACCCTCACCAATTCTGTCTGCAAAGGATAGTGCCTGAAGGATATGTTTTTCTTGGGGTTCTATAAAATCATCAAGCGGAACACTTATGTCATCAAAACAAAGAACAAGTTGTTTTGAGTGTTCTGACTCCACTCTAAAGGGGTCTTCAATTCTTGAGTTTTCAATGGTTATAACACCATCGTAGATGGATATATCTGTTTCTCTAACTGCGTCTAATGAACATATATGAATAGGGAATTGTGTTACCAAAACTGTCTCCAAATTAACTTTGGATTATAGCATAAAATCTCATGATTTCATAATGGTAACCCTAATTTAATCATTATCTATAACATTGATTTACAATAAAGTTTTTCTAAATTTGATGTATTAAAATGTCTAGCAACCTCACTGAACCCCTTCTGATTTTATTTTGATATGAACCCACACCAGAACAGTCAAAGCGCACTGGTCGGTGATTGGTCGTGATTCAATCACCACAAATCTGGTTTAGATAGTGCAGACACACACTCAAACTGGATTGGTTGTTCTGGAACAGGAGTGTCATTCAACATCATACCTGTCCAACCAAATGGAAATTGCAATGTGTATGGCGGAACGAACGAGCATCCTATCTCTTCCTTGAACCCGAACCGTCCATAGTAGGCGGGATCTCCATAAACCATTAAAACACCAACACCATCTTTGGTGAGCATTTCTATTCCAGCATTGATGAGGTTTGAACCAACACCTTGTTTCTGGTGTTCTGGAGAGACAGCAAGAGGCGCAAGAATGTATCCAGCGATGCTAGAGACAGATTTCAAAAAGATTGGACTATAGGACACATAACCAATTAGTTGATTATCAACTTCAGCAACTAATGACTTGATTGAAGGACTAGCCACGCTTTTTGCAGCCATGCTGGCTCACTGGCCAGTTGGACCAATGGACCTCGATCAGGTGCTGACTAGGGGTCGTTATGTAGCAACCGTGGCGCTGATGGAGCACAGAGGCGTACCCATTGACACCACAACGCTCGGCCTAATGCGTGACAACTGGCACGACTTCAAACAGGCACTGATCGAAAAGACGGACCAAGCTTACGGGGTTTATGACAAGGGTAGCTTTCGTGTGCATTTGTTCGAACACTACCTCGGGGCAGAGAATATTGCCTGGCCACGCCTTGCTTCTGGTGAACTGCAACTGGATCGTGACACCTTCAAGATGATGGCGTTGCGCCACCCACAGCTTGCAGAGCTTCGTGAACTCAGGAAGACACTGGCCGAGATGCGCGAGATCAAACTCACTGTTGGCCGCGATGGCCGGAACCGCACCTTGCTGTCGCCGTTCAACTCAAAGACTGGACGCAATCAGCCGAGCACCACAAAGTTCATCTTTGGTCTTCCTGCCTGGGCACGGTCATTGATCAAGCCAGAGCCGGGAACGGCGCTTGCCTATCTTGATTTCAGCTCCCAGGAGATTGCGATCGCTGCATGTCTGTCAGGTGACGATGCCCTCTGGCAAGCCTACGCCTCTGGTGATCCCTACATCCAGTTTGCGATTGATGCGGGGTTGGCACCGGTGGGTGCCACAAAGGAAAGCCATAAAGCTGAGCGCGATGCCTGTAAGGTGATCATGCTGGGCGTCCAATATGGCATGTCGGCCTACGGCATGGGGCAAAAAGCCAGCCTGCATGTTCTTGAGGCCGAAGACCTCCTGCAGCGCCACAAGGATGTCTACCTTACCTTCTGGAGGTGGGCAGAGCGGAACGTCAATGCTGGCCTGGCGGGAGTAGAGCTTCATACTGTCTTTGGGTGGAAGATCCGAGCAGGCAAAGGGCGGGATGTAAAGGAGAACACCTTCCTCAACTGGCCCATGCAGGCAAATGGTGCCGAGATGCTGCGCTTGGCCTACATCGCGTTGGAAGAAGAAAGCATCGTCATGTGTGCGCCTGTGCATGACGCCATCCTGATAGAAGCGCCCCTAGACGCGATCGACCAGCATGTTGAAAGGGCCACACACGAGATGCAAAAGGCAAGCGGATGGGTGTTGGGCCGTGGCAGGCAGTGCCGGGTAGATGCCGAGATCGTACGCTGGCCAGATCGCTACATCGATGGGCGCGGCGCCAACATGTGGTCGTTCATCCAGTCTCACCTTGGTGAAGAGGTGGCGTAATGGCTCGAGAAACCAAAGAGCGCCTCAGTTCTGCCTCGCAGCAGCGACATGCTGCCCGTCAGAAAGCGCGGGATCAGCTGTTTCTAAAAGGGCCAGTCACATTCCTTTGGATGCGCAGCCATATACCCGATGCCGCGTCGCGGCTAATACTAGTTGCAAGGGCGTTTGTTGCTATCGAAGATAGCCCCAGGATTAAGCTCACCAGAAAGCATTGGGAGTGCGCTGGCATCACAGATAAGGACACTCGATCACGCGTAATAGCCAAAATTAGGCGTGAGTGTCCCGGCATCTATCTGGATACCCAACAAGGCCGATGCACCTACATTGAGTTCAAGAGTCTATGACGGGAAGCTATCCCGCCAGTGCTTGTCGAGCAGTCCGCCCGCAATCAACTCGCGCTCCATTTGACGGAGTTCCTTCCTGATTGCACGACCCTTAGATACATTCTCACGACGCTTCTCAAGCTTGTCCTTAGTGAATTTGCCATGATGAAGATTTGCCGCCGAGATCCGATCACGTCCTTCCTCGGTCCTCGGACCAGTACTGGCACCGCCATGCAGTCTACAACGCCCATTCTTCTTGTTTGCAGGACGCTGGCAGTCCGTTCCCTGTCGGGTCTTTGCTACACAACGTTGTCCAGGCCAATCAGGTCCAAAACGCCATTCTATCCCGATGTTAACGTTGCCTTTTGTAAGCATGAATTATACCCCGTCTATAGGGTGCTATTTTTCCACAAAACGTAGCCCCCATCGAGGCAGGTGTAACCAAGTAATAAGGGAAAATATGCTAGGTTCAAGGTCCAAGGGCCGGGAACCGCGGGTCTGGGTGTTGTGTCTAATTATTCAAACCTTTGCGCAGAGTAGGCACTTAGATTTACATTTGGTCGGTGATCACAAATTAGTTGCGCCGTAAGCTCACCTGATGCTGGTGACATCATCAGTCCAAAATGAGAATGGCCAAAATTGAAATATAAACCGGGGTGATTTTCAGGCGCATCAATCATTGGCAAACTATCGGGAAATGACGGCCTACGCCCCATCCAAAAGGATACCTTTTCTTCGTTTAAACCAGGAAAGGCCGCTTTTGCTAAACGGGCAAGCCTCATCTTATGTTGCTTCGAGGGAGGTGCGTCAGGAGGTGCAAACTCGGAATGCCCTGCAACACGCAAACCAGATTCCATAGAACTAGCGATAAATTTAGCATCAACATCCATAACGGAATTATTGAGTTCAATGCCAGGTGCTGAATATTCAACATGATAGCCTCGTTCTGACATTAAAGGTATTTTAATAGGAAAATCGGCTAGCAGGTTGGAGCTCCATACGCCAAGACACACAACAATCCTCTCAGCTTGAAACGCTTGCTTTCCGCAATCAATTGTCCAATTCAAACCGTCTCTTCTAATATTCTTAATTTCAGCCCTAATGAATTCAGCTCCAAGTGAGCGGGCTTTTTCTGCCAAAACAGCGGCAACTCGGCCAGGCGAGAGCACGCGTCCAGTTCCCTTTATAACAACTGCTGCTCGGAATTCAGGCCCAAGAGCTGGTTCAATTTGGGAAAGACTGTCCTGACCTATTACTTCCATATCCGCCCCTTTTGCCAAGCGAATTTGATGATCCAATCCGTTTAATGTCGCCTTGCTACCATCGCGGAAAGCTTGAATATACAAACTTTCCGTGAGTAGTTTTTCTTCTCCAGTGCCACTTAAATGCTTTTTAAATAATTCGATCGAGGGACTGCAAAGCTCAGCCATCGCATCCGCAGCTTCGCGAACCCGACTTTCTTGGCTTTGACGGGCAAAGTGAAGGCCCCATGGTATCATATTTAGAAAAGAGCCAGGATGTATTGAGAGGGGCTTCCTGTAACCCAGCATCAACTTTGGAACTGATTTCAAGATGTCAGGCATAGCTTGCGGTATAAAAGACCATGGTGACACAACACCGGCGTTGCCATATGACGTAGCCTGCCCCGGTTCACCTTTGTCTATCAGTTTAACTGTAACACCTCTGTGTAAAAGGGATAGAGCCGTGAAAATCCCTACAATTCCCGCCCCTAAAATCACGACAGGTGTATTTGGATCAATTTGTTGCACATTACTCATATTAAGCCTTTAAGTATGAAAATTCATCACGTTTAGCCCGAAGGCATATACCTAATCTTTCACGGAACCCAGCCGATTTGAAAAGAGGATAGACTTCCCAACAATCTTTGTTTGGTTAACTTGTTTTAATTTGGAAATCTGTTCCTTGGCAAATAAAACCACGCTCCGACGACTTTGCCAACCCATCAAACGCCCGCGATCCGAGAGTCGCAGACAGTGCCATTATAGCCCGCACCCCTCTATCGAATGACCAAATCTACCTATATGATAAGTTATTGATATTATTGGAAACAGTCCTGAATTTGACTTACGATAGGCATCGAACTTCTTCCCGAGCGTGCCAATTTTCTTTAAAATTCTAATATCCTAAATTTGTGGCACGTTTGAAAAAATATGTTTATCAGCGCATTTATTTCTGATGATGAACTACGGTAATTTACGGTACTACCAAACAACATTGGCTTGCTATTATCTGACGCTTAACCTTGAAAAGGATAGCTGAATATGTCTGTTAATTTATAGTGTCATGGTTAGCTATTTGTTCCAGTGTGATTGGCTTAATGGGCGAGCGAATACGATAATAGCCAATCTCAGCAGGGGACAAACCACGCGTATCAGCGATCAGATTGACGACAGTCATCCCACAATATCGTCCCTGGCAATTACCCATACCACAGCGTGAAAAGGCTTTGAGCTGATTAGGTCCAAGGCAGCCAAGCCGTACTGCGTTGCGCACCGTGCTAGCAGTGACTTCTTCGCAGCGGCATATAATAGTTTCATCATCAGGTACGCTATACCATTTTTTGGGCTTATAAAGCCTGTCGAGAAACGCACGGATAGACCGAAAGCGCCGATGTTTACTTAGTGTTGCAGCCAGAATAGATGCTTCAACCGACTCACCTTGATCCGTCAAAACTGCCATCGCGGCAAGTTGGCCAGATAGCTGGGCAGCATCAGCACCCAGAATCCCAGCGCCATCTCCGGCAATATAAATCCCTGACTTACTAGATCGACCCATCGCATCTATATCAGGATCTAGACAGTGATTAGCCTCATTCCAACAATGCGCTAGTCCTAATGATTGAGAGAATTGGATATTAGGATGCACACCAGCATGCACCAAAACATGCCCAGCTGTGATCTTATGCATCTTCCCACCACAAGAAAACGCGACTCTATGCTGTCCAGCCTCGCTAGTGATACTGACATCACTGACTGCAGTGTGGCGGCGAATACCTGCGCTTGATAGCTTGCGAAGCATGCCAGCACCTTTCAAAAGATAGGCAATAACAGTAGAATTAAGACGAAGATGGGGAAAGGCATAGAGATAATCACTGATTGTTTGGGTTTCCAACAAAGCCTTTGGCGGCGTTCCCATTTCCAGCATTTGCGTTGCTACCAAATACAACAATGGGCCAGATCCAATGAGCACCGACTCGGCGGGAACATGCCTAGCGGTTTTCATCAGAATCTGCGCTGCCCCAACCGTCATCACGCCTGGATTTGTCCATCCGACGATCGGCATGGCACGTTCCAACGCGCCCGTAGCTAGAATAACAGCATCAAACAGGCGACTATAACTAATCTCACCAACTGACCAGGCTATTTCCCTATCTTCCGTCACCGACCAAACAGTAGCGCCCTTTATATGGGTAAGTCTTTCATTATCTGCGACAGTGTTAAAACGACGAACGAGGTCACCACCAGCGGCATAGTCACTGCCAAATATTCTTGCATCTTGAGACGCCATTTGCGCGGCATGGCGGTAAATTTGTCCACCACCCATGGACTGTTCGTCAATTAGTGTGATTTCATGATTTGTCTCAATCAACGTCAATGCTGCCATCATTCCGGCTGGGCCGGCACCGATAATCCCTACCTGCATTCACCCATTCCCCAACTTTGTTTGTGCCGGTTGACGTTCCACATGCATGCCATGTTCTGCCTGTGTCATACAGCCTTGCCGATTGGGACGACCATCAATAACCAAAAGGCAATCAAAACAGGTACCCATCATGCAAAACGGGCCACGTGGCAAATCGCCAACCTGCGTTTGACGAAAGTGAACCACGCCAGCTCGCACCAGAGCGGCGGCTACACTCATCCCTGGCTCAAACAGCACCTTTTCATTATCAAAATGGAAATACTGCTCAGACATTGAAGCGATCCTCGCTAAAAGCGCTCAGGTCTGGTGCACTTTCCGCACCAACCAGCCAACGGCTAAGATTGCGGGAATGTGTTGCCGACAAGGTAATGCCACTGTGACAGGTAACCAGAAAAGCGCCTGGCATTGTTTTAGAATGTTGATAGACCGGCAGACCGTCAGGCGACATCACACGCAAGGCACCCCAAGAACGTACCAGCCGAAGCTGAGCCAATTTTGGCATTATCTTAATCGCCTTGCTGGCGATGCGAGCCATCTGCGCCTGCGTTTCATTGTCGTTAAATCCAACTTCTTCTTTTGAGTCACCGATCTGGATGGCGCCTTCATTGACTTGTCGTATCGTTACTGATGGGCGGTTTATTACTGGGGGTAGCTTTTCAGTAACCAATACCTGGCCGCGTTGTGGGCGGACAAGTCCTTTAAATCCAAACATGGGGCCCAGCACCTTTGCACCAAGTCCAGCGCACAGAACAACCTTTGCCGCACTCACCTCAAGACCCTTTTCTGTCTGCAGATGAAAGCCATCACCATTTTGGCTCACCGCCGTCAACCGTTCGCCTAGATAATGAGCCAGCCCGCGCTTTTGACAGGATTCAGCCAATGCCTGCAAAAGCTGTAAAGGATTGACATGCCCGTCATGTGGGTAAAAGGTCGCGCCGACTGTTTCACCATCAACCATCGGTTCTTCTTTTCGAATGTCTTCAGCGCTAAGCACTTCAACCGGATAGTCACCACCCAAAGCCTTTTTCAATGATTTGAACTGGTTTAGACGCTCATCCATAGCTTCAGGATCAGAAAAATATTCATATCCACCAGTTTGCTGAAGACTTACCTCGATGCCGGTGTCTTCAGTCAGATTGGCGACAAATTCAGGATATTCGCGCACTGCCATCTGTGACCAAGCTGCATAATGCGGCGCATTTATACCTTTGCCTTGCACCCAGACAAGGCCGAAATTACCACGTGAAGCGCGAAAGTCGGTATCCGAACCATCAAGACATATCACGGACTTTCCGCGACCAAGCAAGCCATGAGCAACGGATAGGCCGACAATCCCACCACCAATGACAACAAAATCAGCCTCTGTCCGCATCAACAACCTCGTTAAGGACATCAGCATCTGTCTCACGCAAACACGATGACTGATGCAGCGCTTGTGCTTCACTCAGTGGCTTGAAACTTTGCCAGCATGCATCTTTTGCATAGGGGCACCGAGGTGCGAATTGACATCCCTGATGCGTGTTCACCGGCATCGACAGATCACCAATAATCTTTGGTATCCCGCGTTCAATAGTGGGATCAGGAATCGGCACCGCCGAAATCAGCGCTTTCGTATAAGGGTGTTTAGGATTGGTTAGAACATCTTTGGCCGAGCCTATTTCGACAGCCTGCCCAAGATACATAATCATGATCCGGTCAGCAACATTGCCCAGAATAGACAAATCATGCGAAACATATACACATGAAAACTTACGCTCAGCAGCCAATGTTTTGATCAGCGCTAAGATGTCAGCCCTGATTGACACATCAAGCATCGATAATGGCTCATCAGCAAAAACAATGTCTGGCTCCATGACTAATGCTGCCGCAATACCAACCCGCTGACGCTCGCCGCCACTAAGCTCATGCGGGAATCTTTTCATAAAACGATCGGGGTCAAGACCTACAGAGTGAAGAATTGAACGCACCTTATCCTGAATCACATCTTCAGGCCAAAGTTGCAACGCCCGCGGCCCTTCAGCAACCGCATCACCTATCTGGAAACGCGGATTGAGAGACTCATAGGGATCTTGAAAAATGATCTGAACCGAACGACGAAATATCTTTTTGGCCACGTCATCCATTGCCGCTAATGACTGACCACGATGGACAACAACACCATCAGTCGGGGATAGCAAACCAGCTGCAATCAAGCAGGTTGTGGATTTTCCACAGCCAGATTCACCAGCAATACCAAGAATTTCATTCTCATGGATTGCCAAATTCATCGCCTGTACAGCACGAATACTTCGCGCTGGTTTGCGGGTGACAATATCACCAAGCTTACGTGGCAGGAAAAATTCCTGCGATACATTTTCGAGGCTTAGGATATCCATGTTGTTTTTTCCTTAGCCAGTTTTGCCAGCTTCTGGCGGTCATCCGAACGCAAACAACTTACAACATGGTTGGTGCCAGTCATCGTAAGTGCCGGAAAGGTCTCACGACAGCCATCTGCAGAAAATGGACAACGCGGTTCAAACCAGCATTTATTTTCTTCACGCATCATCACTGGAGGCGAGCCGGGAATCGAAATCAATTCCTTGCCAAGCTCGCGAATTGATGGAAATGCATTTGTTAGTCCCATCGTATAGGGGTGAGATGGATCCTTAAAAAGATCCATTGTTGGCGCAATTTCAACAAAGCTACCGCCATACATAACGCCAATGCGCGTTGCAATTTCTGACATAATCGCGATGTCATGAGATATGATCATCATCGAACAATGTGTCTCATTCTTGATCCGACGTAATGTCTTGAGGATTTTATCCTGAACCAGCACATCAAGGCCAGTTGTTGGCTCATCCATGATGATCAACTGTGGATCAAGCGCCAGCGCCATTGCAATCATTGCACGTTGGCGCATGCCTCCAGAAAACTGATGTGGATAGCTGTCAAAAAGGTCTTTTTGCAAACCAACACTCTCGAAAAGATCATTTACTTTGGTGCGCGCTTCCCGTTCAGACATCCGCACATGCGCGCAAATTGCCTCGACAATCTGCGGGCCAACCTTGTAAACGGGGTTCAGTGAATTCATTGCACTTTGCGGAACCAGGGCAATCTTCTGCCAGAGGATAGATTTACGGAAATCTTCCATCGGCATCTGCAATAGTTCGTGCCCCTGAAAGTTAACCGAGTCCGCTACAACCGATCCATTCCGCGCAACCAAACGCAGTAATGCTTTGATCAAACTGGATTTACCACAGCCGCTTTCCCCAACCACACCAAAAATTTCATTTTCCTGGAGCTGGAAAGACAGCCGGTTTACCGCGTGAATTTCTTGACCATCCATGCGGTACGTCACGCCGAGGTTTTGTACATCAAGCAACATCGCTAGCGTGTCTCCCTCAAGCGTGGGTTGGCATATTCCTCATAGGCACGGCTAATAAAGACAAGCGATGTCACCAGTGCAACAATGGAAATGGCTGGCGGCAGGAACCACCACCATGCAACACGCGTCTTACCCGAAAGCCAAAGCTCATAGAGCATTCCGCCCCAACTGATTGTATCGCCATCGCCAAAGCCAAGGAAACTGGCACTAGCCTCGGTCACGATCGACCAGGCAATATTGAAAGATGTATAAAGTAGCAACAACGGCAATACATTCGGCAGGATGTGACGGTAAATTATCCGCAGATGGCTACATCCACGTGCACGCGCCGCAGTCACAAACTGACGCTGTTTAATCGAAATTGTCTGCGCTCTAATAACCCGTGCCGAGGTACGCCAAACAATCAACGCGATGGCAAGGATAACAAATTCAATTTTCCGTCCAAAAAGTGAGATCAGGATAATCACAAAAGGCAGGAAGGGCATACCATAAAGAATGTCAGTACAGCGCATTAAAAATTCATCAACTAGTCCACCATAATAGCCAGCAATCAAGCCGATATTTGCCCCAATCATGATCGAGATGAAGCCAGAAATCAGGCCAATCATCACCGTTGTCCGCGTTGCCATAATCATCTGCGATAACAGATCATAACCAAGATGTGTTGTCCCTAATGGGAACTGCATTGACGGACCCTGTAACATGGCCAACTGGCCAGTCTGTGCGTCATACTGCATTTCCCAGACGGGATAAGGCGCGATCAACGGTGCCAATAATGCAACGGCAAAGAAGAACGCAACGACCCAAAAGCCAATATACCCATAGGTATTTGAGGTCATGATTTTGTACTGCCTGTAAAGTGTACTAAAAACACTTCGCAGTCGGTTGCCTATTTTGTGCATCCTAACTCTCCAACCTCGCTAAACAATAATTATCAATCTTGTCGCGGTTTATCTCGACGCCAAGGCCAGGTTTATCTGGCAGAGCGACAGTGCCACTTGTTTTCCAATCGGCAAAATCTGTGATGTCATCTGACGTCCGCTGAACCGACATAAAGGCGTGGCCAAAATCAACCACATTGGGGGTCACACACCCCAGATGCAAGGCAGCCGCTTGGGTTATGCCAAGTTCAATCATGCTATTCATCATGATTTTGACGCCATGTTTCGCTGCCAGTTTCGTAATTGCTAACCCCTCGGCAAGACCACCATTTTTTGAAATTTTGACGCTGAAAATATCGGCGCCTTTTACCTTAATAATCTGCTCGGCATCAGCAAAACGTTTCAGGCTCTCATCAACCGAAATAGGATTAGGTGACAAGGCGCGTAACTCATGAATACGGCCATAGTCATCAGCAGCGATTGGTTGCTCAACTAGTGCCAGTGGCAAATCAATTGTATGGCGCATGAATGTACTGGCCTCTTCAAAGCTCCACCCTTGGTTTGCATCAACCATCAGGCGCGCATTTTCAGGCAGTTTTTCATAAACATCATGCACGCGCGCAATATCTTCATCCACGGGGTTGCTACCCATCTTCAACATGAATGTGCGATAACCAAGATCGTATTTTGGGGTTATCACATCCATATCCTGTGCAGACGTTCCGGACGATGTTGGCCACAGGCTCGGCAAAGACTGATGATGCTTTTCACCCAGCATTTTCCATACAGGTATATCGGTCAGTCGACCCTTGAGATCGTATGCGGCAACATTGATGGCGCTTTTCGTGGCACCGCACAAACCTGCCAGAGAAGCTCCCGAAATCAGATCTCCCAACATCGTGCCAGGCAGACTCTTAACGCCACTATCGGAGAAATGATCCATGACATCATCACAAGTATCACCAGTGAACATGACACCGCCAGGGTCGGCCTCACCCCATCCTGAGACGCCATTAGCCAGCAATTCCACCACCACAACCTCGCTATGCGTCGTAGTAGGATAAATCTTGGAAAGGTAATATGGATTAATCAGCGGAATGCTAACCCGGTAGACTCGTACAGCTTCAATAGCGATTTGATCAACTTCTGTCATCTCTGATCCATCCCTGATTTAGACACTTTGATGCGTGGATCCAGATAGCAATAGGCGATATCCGTCAACAGGTTCAGCGTGATTACCAGAACGGCAAGCATTAGAAACGTTCCCTGTGCCACCGGATAATCATGCGATGCTGCCGCTTCCACCATCAATTGCCCCATTCCTGGCCAGGAAAATAGCGCTTCAACCACGACCTGACCACCAATAGCAAAACCCACCATGATCGATCCAAGTGTCACCACGGCAAGCAAGGCGTTTCGCGCGGCATGTTTGATCATAACCACTCGTGAGGTCAGACCCTTAGCGCGCGCTAACTCGATAAAGTCGCTTCCAAGAATTTCCAGCATGGAATCCCGCATCACCAACATCGGCGTTGTAATATAGCAAAGGCTAACCGTAATAGTGGGTAACACGATCCGTTCCCAAAATCCGGACATCATTAACATGTCCAATACGCCGTCAGGGCGTTGACCTGGTGGATACATTCCCCCCGTTGGAAATAGACCAAGATTATAGCTAAGCAACATCAAAAGCAGTAATCCGGTGACAAAAGGCGGCGCTGCCTGAAACACCAGTCCAGAGACAGTGCCAATGACGTCAATAGCGCCATTACGATGCCACGCCATCAAAATGCCTGCACCGATACCAATTACGAGGGTAAAACACATGCCTGCAGACATTAGCAAAACTGTATTCCAGAACCGGTATTGAAGAATGTCCATCACTGGTTGAGACGTAACAAAAGAGCGTCCCCAGTCAAAGGTAACAAGATTTTTCAGATAGATCAGATATTGGTGCCAAAGCGATTTATCGAGACCAAACGCTTCTTTCATACGCTTTTGCACAGATTCATCCATGGCCGGACTGATTACCTGCATAGTAGCGTCACCTGGCAACAACCGGAAAATAATGAACAAAATGGATGCAACGGCAAAAATCGTAAGGATTGTGTAAAAAAGCCGCCTAAGGAGATATTCAGCCACGCTCGGGTCTCCAGAAATATTTGTTATAAAGTATGAATTAATAAATATGTAGTCTGGGAAGGCAGGAGACAAATCTGCCACCTGCCCAACACATATTTTGACAACTACGCTTCCCGTGATTAGCCCGGGTAATGCAGTGTGCCGGAGGAATCCCAGCTATAACCAGCTTTGGACAAGATATCTTTGGCCAGCTTAACATTATTTGCCCGTGGCTTGATGGCAGCTTCATGCCAATACTCATTAGCAGGCGCGATGGTCGAACCACCATTTGTGGCAAAGCCCGACATAATCACTTCACGAATGACATCCCGCGGCACGAGGTGATCGACAGCCTCACGGAAGGCGCGATCCTGCAACGGACCACGCGTATGGTTGAACATAAAGCCGTACCAACCATGACTTGCATAACCCTTACCAACTATACCGTTGATCTTGTTAAGATCCTGCACCAATGTTGGCTTGAGAATATAGCGCGTACGGTCACATTCACCTGCCTCGATGGCTGCTGCCATCGCATCATGGCTGCCATAGGTAATCCGGATCATGCCCGCACATTTTGGCTTGGCAAAATGCTGATCAAAGGCTGAAACCTTAAGCTCCTTACCGCGATCCCAATAGTCGAACCTGAATGGCCCACTTCCAATTGGGTTGTCATTGGCAAAGTTTAGAACATCGTCAACACCCGCTTTTTCTGGAATGTCCTTCCAGATATGCTGTGGGATGATGAAAATTTGCGCAAAGAAGTTGATCATCAAAGGCGCATGAGGCTCAGACAGCTTGATACGCATGCTGTTAGAACCAGTAATCGACATATCTTCAAATTTTTCCAAAGATGAGATAAAGAATGGCGCCTTCCACTTTTTATAATACTCAAAAGTGAATTTGACATCTTCGATGGTTACAGGATTGCCATCATGGAATTTCATTCCATCACGCAACACAATATCAATGGTTGTGTTATCAACAGCTTTAACCGATGTCGCTGCCCATGGCACCAATTCACCATTCGGTCCAACTTGAATCAAACGGTCATAGATAGTCCGAAGTTCTTTAAACTCGTTTGAGTCCGTAACACTTACTGGGTTTAGGTTTTTCAGCGCAGATGTCTGACCATTGCGGACATAGCCGTCACCTGATTTGACAGACATGTTCAAATCAGTCCACAAGCTACCAATTCCTTCACCAAGCTGAGGCACAACGCCATCAAGACGATCTTCACGATAAGCATTGGTCATGCTGGGGTGAACAATAGGAGATGCGGCCACGTCTTCATATAGCTTCCGCTGCATCGCTTTAACGATTGTGCGGCGCTTTTCCACATCCATCTCTTTTTGCTGCATATCGCCCATTTCATTGATCGATGAGTTGTTATAACCCCATTTGTTATAGTTGCCATCTGTGTGGAACATCATCCGGGTAAAGGTTTCAGGATCAACACGGTTCGCACGTCCAGTCCAGCGGACGATGAACATATCAAAATCTTTCTCCTGAAACACCTTGTTAATGCCCATATTGTAATCTTCGGCGGCAAGTGTCACATCCCAGCCGATTGATTTACAGGCTTGGGCGATCAACCGACCCATTTCTGGACGAACCGGATCAAAGCTAGCATTCGAAGTCAGTAGGTTCATAGGTTCCACCGGCTTACCTGCGGCCCATGCAAACTTCGCCATGGGAATAGTTGCCGCAGCAACGCCCAGACTTGTTGAGGCCTTCAAGAAAGACCGTTTAGAATAATCAATTGTCATTATATTCCTCCCCTTGCTTTTCGAAACCATTCGAAAAGACGGTTATCGATTGTCTCAATGTATGGCGCTTAGTCATGCATTCTTGACTATCAGATGTGTTTTTAATAAATTCAATTTAATAATTTTGCTATATCTATAGATTTTATTAATGATAACGATACAACAACTTCGCTTTTTTAATGCTGTAATGAAGTTCGGCTCCTTGTCTCAAGCAGCGGCAGCTGTAAACCGAACGCAACCAGCCGTATCTTCGGGCATCAAGACGCTTGAAGATATGCTTGACCTGACACTTTTTGAGCGCACGGGTGGTAAACTTGTCCCGACGGCTGAAGCGCATTTCCTCTTGGAACGAAGTGAAGACCTAATTAACAGGCTGGATGTTACCGAGGAATTACTAACCACAGTTAGAAAAGGTACCGTTGGTGATTTGCGCATTGCCTGTCTGCCATCGGCAGCGCAATTTTTGATGCCCAGGATATTAGCTAACTATATTGCTGAACGCCCTGACGTCAAAATTTCTTTCATGGCACGCACTTCACCAACCACTCATGAATTGATTGCATCGCAGCAATATGACCTAGGTCTAGCTGAACCGCGGCGCGATCTTGCTGGCGAGTCCTATTTCATCGAAGAATATAAACTGCCTGGTTTTCTGGCTATCAATGCCAATATAAAGTTGGCCAATCAGAAGACCATTACGCCGCAGGATCTTGATGGAATGCCCTTTGTTGGTCTTTACGGCGACCATTATACAACCAAGCAGATTAAAAACACTGTCGAACAATATGGTGGAAAATTTTTCCAGCGCGTTGATTTGCAAACGGCGATTTCCAGCCTCCTTTTTGTCGAGCGCAACATTGGTTACTCCTTTGTTGACTCACTCACGAAGTCAAGCTACGAGCTCATCAATTCATCGCAAAAAAACATAGTTTTCTATCCATTTACGCTTGAGCACGGTGTCCGAGTAGCGATGTTGGTTCCCAAATTTCGACTTCGATCAGCCCTTGCCGATTCTCTGAAAGTGGTTGTGCGTGAAGCAATCGTCTCAATGGGGGGTGTGGCTGTTCCAGACGCTTTTTAAGAGATGACGCTGCCGGCAATAAAAGATCCACTATAAAGCCCACTGCTTGGATAAAGGTTTGTAGCGCAGCCTTTTTGAGTAGTGGCGGCCTACGTGGTCTACTGTGCAGCTTTTTGAATACGGCTTAACTGATGCCTACCAGTTTGATGCTTATGCTCAACTATGAAAAAATACTTACAGCGGAGTGATCTGTCAAACTAAAAAAATATAAGTTATTGTATTTATATAATTATACAGGATTATATGGGGCTACATGAGATGTTATGCAACTATATACAACTTCGCAGCACTGGTCTGTCGCGGGTTTCCAAAAAAACTATCCCCCACCGCCTCTGCCAACCTATCAAAGGTCGGGGGTCCGAGGCGCAACGCCCAACCCATTCTAGGCCCCACCCTTTCAGTAAAGTCCAAAGCTGATTAAGAAACGCCCTAAGTAACCCCGATCCGTGGTCCACGGTCCATGGTCCTCGGCTCAAGGTCCGTGGATCACGGACCTATGTGCTTGGAGCTTGGCCCTCGAACCTCGGAGCTTGGTTCAGGTAAGGTTGCAGGTAAGGTTTTGATAGTTGACCATATGTGACGATATGATAAGCTATTGATATAGCTAGATTCAGTCACGAATTGGCGCTTCGGGTAGGCATCGAACTTCTTCCCGAGCGCGCCATTTTCCAAAAAATGTTCCGCAATTAACGCAAAAACAGTCGTTCTGTTATGAGATCATTCTGATAAGTCAAAGTAACAGCATGGCCTTTGGGTCACTATGATCTGTGCAAGCCATTATATGCGGGGGCTCAAACCTCACCCTATCAAAGATTGTCGCAATATGCAAAATTACACTATCTTTTTTGTATTCTTTGAATAATAATGTAATTTATATATAGAATTTAAATAAACTGCGAATTACGACAAAATGAATCTTGATATTATAGCGCGTGCCAATACCCAGATTTGGACGACGCGCACAATCGCGTTCGAACTTTATGGTTCTGATACGCCAGCTAACATGAAGAAGACAGAGCGTTGGCTTGCTGAACAAGGCTTGAACTTCCCCCTACTTGATGAAACCACACTTCATGATGAGCACCAGCGTAGCGCTAAAGTTAAAGTCACCGAACATATTATCAAAACAGCACGCAGAAAACGGCACTCTGTTTTATTTTTAACCATGCACACCCTTATATCAGGAACGACGGTTCTTTTTGCCAATGATGGCCGTAAAGGACGGCGCTGGATTTTTCTTGAGGGAGCAGATCTTACACATCAAGCATTAGAGCCAGCGTTGAAACGCTTAGCTTTGGGAGAAGACAAAAACACCATTATTGTGCCATCCGGCGCGATGGTTGCTGTTTGCCGGTCTCTTTGCCGTGTGTGGCGATGCCATCAAATCAACCTTGGCAATGCCCATGAATTGCGCTTGGCTTTGGAAGTTTACGCACATGGGCATGATGACATATATGCTTATGTGGATGAGACATTACGTCATCAACCGTCTGCCGAAATAACCCATCTTGATCGCCTTGAGGCAGAAGCCATTTACATTATGCGCGAGGTGATTGCCGAAGCGGACAACCCTGTGATGCTGTATTCGGTGGGCAAGGACTCTCAGGTTATTCTGCATTTGGCGCGCAAGGCATTTTACCCAAGCCCCCCACCTTTTCCCCTTCTTCACATCGATACGCGCTGGAAGTTTCAGGCGATGTACGATTTTCGCGATTATATGGCGCGTGATAGTGGCATGAATTTGCTGGTTCATACAAACCCCGAAGGTGTTGAGAAAAACATCAATCCGTTTGATCATGGCTCGGCGATCCACACAGACATCATGAAAACCATGGCGCTAAAACAAGCCCTTGAGCATTATAAATTCGATATGGCTTTTGGCGGTGCCCGACGTGATGAAGAGGCGTCACGCGCAAAAGAACGCATGTGCTCATTTCGTACAGCCGCACATCGCTGGGATCCCAAAAATCAACGCCCCGAGCTATGGCACCAGTATAATTTGCGCAAACACGCAGGCGAGAGCATCCGTGTCTTTCCCATTTCAAATTGGACTGAATTAGATATTTGGCAATATATCTACCGCGAACAGATACCGATTGTGCCGCTTTACTTCGCGGCTGAACGCCCAGTTATTGAACGCGATGGCATGCTTATCATGGTTGATGATGATCGCTTAGAACTCCATAAAAATGAGACGATTCACATCAAGAAAGTACGGTTTCGGTCACTTGGTTGCTATCCCTTGGCTGGCGCAATGGAGTCAGACGCTGACGATTTGGCTTCGATTATAATAGAGCTTGCCGACGCCAAAACAAGCGAACGCCTTGGTCGTGCCATCGATACGGATTCTTCGTCATCAATGGAAAAGAAAAAGCACGAGGGCTATTTCTAATGGACAGTCAGCAAACAAGCATTGCGCGCGCAAACCAATATCTAACTGAGCAGACAAAACTGAGCACACTTCGCTTTATAACATGCGGTAGCGTTGATGATGGTAAAAGCACACTTATCGGCCGCATATTGTATGAAGCACAGATACTTTTCGAGAATCAGATCGAAACCCTGAAAAAAGAATCGATGAAAAGCGGCACACAGGGTAATGAAATCGACTTTGCACTGCTGTTAGATGGGCTTGAAGCCGAGCGCGAACAAGGCATCACAATCGATGTTGCCTACCGATATTTTACCACTAAGCGGCGGAAATTCATCGTTGCCGATACACCAGGGCATGAACAATATACCCGTAATATGGTGACTGGTGCCTCTACCGCTGATGTCGCGGTAATCCTTGTCGATGCCCGCAAAGGCATTCTTGAGCAAACCCGCCGGCATTCGATAATTTGTTCAACCCTTGGCATTAAACGCATTGTTCTGGCTATCAACAAAATGGATCTCGTGGATTATGATCACGATATCTTCGATCACATCGAAGATGATTATCGAACCTTTGCCGATCAGCTTAATTTTGAATCCATCACCCCTATCCCGATATCGGCTTTAAAAGGTTGTAATATTCTCCAACCGGCCACGCAAACTGAGTGGTATAAAGGCCCAACCCTAATGGGGTTTCTTGAGGCTGTTGAAACGCGCCAGCTTCTGACAGATGATCCCTTCCGTATGCCTGTACAGTGGGTCAACCGTCCCAACTTGGACTTCAGAGGCTTCGCTGGCACAATTGCGGCTGGCCACATAGATGTTGGGCAGAATGTACGCATTCTTCCTTCAGGCGAGACTGCAAACATAAAAGAGATTTTGCTGTTTAAAGATTCACTCGCATCTGCTGAGGCAGATCAGGCTGTCACACTCACCCTGGATCGAGAGGTGGACATATCACGCGGTGATCTTATCGTTGCCGCAGATGCGCCCGCCGAAATTTCTGATCAGTTTGAAATAGAACTTATGTGGATGGATCATGAACCTGGATATTCAGGTCGCTCATATTTTTTGAAACTTGGCACATCTCTTGTCAGCGCACAAATCACCGACATTAAGCATAAGATCAATATAAATACCTATGAAAAACTATCTGCAAATAAGCTTGAACTTAACGATCTCAGCGTTGTAACGCTAAGGACAGACCACCCCATCCCATTTGAAAAATACGAGGACTGTGCTGGCCTAGGAGGGCTCATCTTAATCGATCGCATAAGTAACCAGACGGTTGCTGCGGGGATGATAAAATTTGCGCTTCGGCGTGCCCGTAATGTGCATATGCATAAACTCGAAATTGATAAACCATCACGCCAGAGGCTAAACGGGCATAAAAGTAAAGTGATCTGGTTTACCGGGCTTTCAGGTTCAGGCAAATCAACAATTGCAAACGCGCTAGAAGTAGAACTCCATAGCAGGGGTATTCGTACCTATATCCTTGATGGTGATAATATACGCCATGGCTTAAACAATGATCTTGGTTTTACAGATGCAGATCGTGTTGAAAATATTCGCCGGATTAGCGAAGTCGCCAAATTGATGGTGGATGCTGGTATTGTTGTCATCACAGCTTTCATTTCACCATTCAAAGCTGAACGCAATATGGCGCGCGCTTTATTTGAAGATGACGAATTTGTAGAAGTATTTGTCGATACGCCACTTGCACTAGCCGAGTCACGTGACCCAAAAGGTCTTTATAAAAAGGCACGCAAAGGCGAACTACCGAACTTTACCGGAATCGACAGCCCTTACGAGGCACCTGAAAACCCAGAGATGCGGGTTTATACAGACACACAAGACCTAGATGTGATTGTAAAATCACTTATGGCGCAGATGGACTTATAATTGGTTTGATTGCCACTCATCGGTAAATAGACATACATATTCGATACAGCTTTGGATGGAACATTATGGATTTAGAAATACTTGTCGGGGCTCTCGAACCTGTCGTCCGGAAAGCTGGCGCAAAGATCATGGAGATTCATGACCAAGACCCGGATACGAATTTTAAAAGCGATGGCTCACCTGTAACCGAAGCTGATCGTGCCGCCGAGGCCATTATTTTGCCTGCATTAGCCCAGCTGGCACCAGACATAGTTGTGATATCTGAAGAAAATGCCGCCAGCCATAGCCTGAAAGCGCCACACAGATTCTTTCTTGTCGATCCCTTGGATGGCACCAAAGAATTTTTGAAGCGTGATGGTAAAGGCAGTTTCACCGTGAACATCGCGCTCATTGAAAATAGGGTGCCAATCATGGGCGTTGTTTATGCACCAGCCCTCGATCGTTTATTTAGTGGCATTGTTGGCAACGGCGCTACTGAAAAATCTGCAGATATATCTACAGCACTATCTATTCGCACGCCGCCTGCCAGCGGCGCCCTAGCCGTAGCGAGCGCATCGCATAGAGATGAAGCAACCAACCAATGGCTAGCCGAGCATGATATAGCGAACACAATATCAATTGGATCGTCCTTGAAATTCTGCCTTGTTGCGGCAGGTGAGGCCGATGTCTATCCACGGTTTGGCCCGACAATGGAATGGGATACCGGGGCTGGTGATGCGGTATTGCGCGCCGCTGGTGGGCATATGACGCATCTTGATGACAGCATGTTTCTATATGGTAAGCCAGATTACAGGAATGATGCCTTTATTGCTTGGGGTGGGTTCAAGCCTTCATAGACCTTGTATGATGATATTAGAACAACATGATGTTGCGATGTTGAATGTTTTTTCGTTATCCTCAAATCAACAGCCTTAAATGACTCTGAAGCTGACATATGACTGACACCATCACTTTTGATATCCGATTTATGCCGCCCGCAAATGTACCCGCAAATATACCCGCATATATAACTGTCATATATAACCGTAAAGTTCCGACATGAGCTCCCATTACGCCGCCGCTAAAGATGACCCCCCCGCCACACAGGTGCAAGCGCTGATTGCGCTATATAATCAGGGCGAAATGGCGCAAACCGAACGGCAATGCCGTATGGCGCTGCAAGAGTTTCCAAGGTCGGTCACCTTGCTAAACCTGCTCGGGGCGGCATTCCAAACGCAAGGCAAGCTGGACTTTGCCGCCTCGGCCTTTGTCAAAGCGATCGCGCTGAACCCAAAGGATGCGCAATTACATAATAATTATGGTGTTGTATTGCTGGCATTATCCTCATTCGATACGGCGCGCGCCTGTTTCTTAAAGGCACTCAAGCTAACGCCCGATTATGTCGAGGCGCATAATAATCTGGGTAATGCCTTGCGCAGCCTGGGACAGCTGGATGCCGCACTAACCCGTTATAACAAGGCCATCGCGATTCAGCCTACATATGGTCAGGCGCATTATAATCGCGGCGTTACTTTACAACAGATGCAGCAGATGACCGCGGCGCTGGCAAGTTATGAAGATGCGCTGGCTGTGCAACCAGAATTTATCGAGGCGCATATCAATCGTGGGGTGATTTTCCAGCAGTTGGGCAAGGCAGATGACGCCATTACCAGCTATGAACTGGCGCTGACGATTGATCCGGATCATGCTGAAACGCATAATAATATGGGCATCATATATGCGGGCACTGGCGATCATGAACGCGCCCAAACCTATTATGAAAAGGCCTTGGCGTTGAAGCCTGATTATGTCGAAGGCTATATCAATCTGGCGACAATGCTGTTCGAAACCGGTCATACTGCCGCGGCAATAGCGCATTTAGAGACGGCACTGGGCTACGATGCCAATGACGCGATGGCGCATAATCTATATGGCTTGCTGAAAAAGGCGCAGGGTGATGTCGTAGGGGCGCTTGCAAGCTATGCAACAGCGATTGCGCAAAATCCTGATTTTGCTGAACCGCATATCAATACAGGTTTGGCATTGCAGCAAAGTGGGGCGCATGCGTCCGCGCTGGCGGCGTTTGACAGGGCTATCAAGATTAACCCAGATCACGCCGAGGCCTATAACAATAAAGCTGTGACCTTGCAGGAGCTAGGCCGCTTTGATGCGGCGCTGGCATCTTATGATCAGGCGATTACACTGGCACCTGATTATGCGCTGGCCTATTTCAACCGGAGCAATCTGATCAAGGATATCGCGCCGAATGATCCCATGCTGGCCAATATGGAACGGCTTTTTGCCGATCATAATACCGATAAAAATGCGCGTAAAAAGCTGGGTTTTGCACTTGGGGCCGCACATGAAAAAATGGCACATTATGATGCCAGCTTTCGCTTTTTGCAGCAGGCCAATGACTTGCGCAAGGCCGAGGGTGATTACCATATCGAAGATGACCGTGCTTTATTCTCGATGATCACCGATAGCTATCGGCATTTTCAACGCGCCAACCTAAAGATCAAAAACACCAAAACCAAAGAGACGATACAGCCTATTTTGATTGTCGGTATGCCGCGGTCAGGCACGTCGCTGGCTGAACAGATTTTGGCAAGCCATCCAGATGTCCATGGCGCAGGCGAGCTTGACATCTTAACCACATTATTTGAAAGCCTGTTCATATGCCCTGATCACCAGCCATCACCCAAAGATATGGCACAGCGTGTCGCGGCTGAAACCGAAACGATACGGGCGCAGTATTTCAGAACTTTAACCTCATGCGCTGATGGTGCCTCCTTTGTGACCGATAAATTACCACTCAATTTCCGCTGGATAGGTTTTATAAAGCAGATGTTTCCCGAAGCAAAAATCATTCATCTACAGCGTGACCCGCGCGCGATCTGCTGGTCAATCTATAAGCATGAATTCGCCTCCAAAGGGAATGGGTTTGCCTATGATATCGACGATCTGGCAGCGTTTTATCGCCTCTATGCCAATTTGATGGGGGTCTGGCACAGCTTACTGCCACATGATATTTACGAGCTTAATTATGAACGGCTGACACAGAATCAGGAAGATGAAACGCGCGCGTTACTGGCCTTTTGTGATCTGACCTGGGCACCGCAATGTCTTGAATTTCACAAGACTGAGCGTGCTGTTCAGACAGCAAGTGCCGTGCAGGTGCGACAAAAACTCTATCAAGGCAGTTCCGACGCCTGGCGCCATTATGAACAATATCTTGGCGCATGGATGAATTTGACACCGTGAGCCTCCCTATAACTGGATACCCTTTAATTGGATGTGCTTTACCCGATGCTGCGCTATCCTTTGGGTGATCGCCATTGCCGGTGGCTTACCCGCAGATATAAGATCAATCTTGTGACAGCAGGGAGTGACATGAATGAGAGACTTTATTTTTGCTGCCATCATTTTTGTATTCAGCTTTTTAATCTATATTTACCCGCTTAATATCGTTGCCTATCTTCTGTTTGATGCCAGACTTATTCAGCCCATAGCGATCATCCCGACAACCATTATTGCACTGACTGTTTTTGTGTATTTCAAAACACATTTCACGTCCTCCCTCTTAAGCGCGTTCATCTATTATGGCATGGGCATTGGCTTCATCGGCTTCAGCATATTCAATATCGGGTTAATCGCTGCCCTGATTGTGCCAGACTTCACCCGTGAAATTGGTATGCTATGCTTCATTGCCTTTGTGATCACATGCGTAAAAAGCATTTTGAATGGGCGCTATATCCACCTTAAGAACATCCACATCACTTCACCAAAAATAGATAAACCGACTAACCTGTTGTTCATTAGCGACGTTCATCTGGGGTCTAATTCAAAACAGCATTTTGAAAGAATTTGCCAGACAATAGATAAGCTGGATTACGATTTTCTTTTAATTGGTGGGGATCTGTTTGATTCAAGTGCTTTTGACGCTACGGATTTAAACCCTTTAAAGGCGATCGAAAAACCCATTCTATTCGTGACCGGGAATCATGAATATTACGTCAAGGATCATCAGGCAAAGGTCGCTGATCTGGTCAATTATAACATCACCATCCTTGACAACCAGTCGGTGCAATTAGACCGGCTGAACATCATTGGTATCAGTGATAATCAAACCCCAAAAATGCAATCCGAAATCGCCCGGAATCTTGTCTGTCACAAACGATTCAATCTGCTGATGATACATCAGCCATCTATATGGGACAGCGCGCCCCATAACACCGATTTAATGCTTTCTGGGCACACGCATAATGGGCAGATTTTTCCGTTCAACCTTCTGGTGCGGTTACAGTTCAGGACTGTTTATGGCATTTACAAGCGACTCGATTCCAATTTGTATGTCTCATCTGGAAGCGGCACATGGGGGCCAAAAATGCGCCTTGGCACACGCAATGAAATTATCCAGATTTCAATCTTACCGCGGAATCTGGCCTGAGATAAGCCTGTGAAAACCCCAGATATCAGCCATCAGACATCATCACACCATGTTGACGGGGCTGAATTGTGGGGCTAACGGATACTCTTTTCGGATATATATCGCAAATGATGTTCAATAATCTGTTGTTGCGATATGATACCCCCTAACCATGGGAGCCGATGATTGCTAGGTGCTTTTTTTACAATTTTCATCTTTCAACTTGCTGGTGAGGCCATTCAAAAATATTTTGATCTGGCCATACCGGGGCCGGTGCTAGGGCTGGTTCTGATGCTTTTCATGCTGTTGCTGACACGGCGTAACATGAATCCTGCCCTCACTCATTTTAGAACAAGGATGATCAACAGCGCCGAACATTTGCTGGGTTATCTATCGCTTCTTTTCGTACCCATAGGCGTCGGCGTCATCATGCATCTGCAACTTCTTGAGGCGCAATTGCTACGCATCATCGCTATCATCGTGATTGGCACCATCGGTACAATGATTTTCACCGCCTTTATCTTTCTGAAAACCAGCAAGGCCAAAGCCGATGAGTGAAAGCGCAAAGCTATATCAGGTCTGGGTGTATCTACAGGCCGAACCGCTATTCTGGTTAACGCTCACGATTGGCGCTTATTTGCTGGCCGATTGGCTGTACCGTGCGTCTGGGCTGTTTCCGCTTTTAAATCCAGTCGCGATCAGCATTATCCTGGTCAGTGCCTGTCTGATGGCTTTTGATATTGATTATGAACGCTATTTCGACGGTGCAAAATTCATACATTTTCTACTTGGTCCGGCCACGGTGGCGCTGGCGATTCCAATCTACCGCAACTGGAATACCGTTATGCGTGCCAAAAATGCGATCATCATATCCGTAGTGCTGGGATCGTTTTTTGCGATTGGTATCACTTATGCGATGGCGGTAATGCTTCAACTCGATCCGCTAACGACAAAATCATTGCTACCTCGGAATGTCACCGCCCCCATTGCCATGGGCATATCCGAAATCATCGGTGGGGTGCCATCATTGACCGCCATCATAACCATCGTCACGGGGATCATTGGCGCGGCACTTGGTACCTTCGTGCTTGATCTGTTCAGGATCAGGGACATGGCGGCTCGTGGATTTGCCTTTGGCTTGGCAAGTCATGGCATTGGCACCGCACGCGCGATGGCCAAAGACAAAGATGCGGGCGTATTTGCCGCCGTTGCCATGGGGTTGAGTGGCATCGTTACCGCGGCGATGATTCCGCTGGTCTTTTTTATCATTCGGGATTTTCTCTAAATGGTCTAAGCTCAACCGCTGACAATTCTGGTTGATGCCTTGGCATGATTTACCAACCCATGCGTCATCCAACCCATAATAGAGAGATGAAATGCCATATATTTCAGACCTGATGAAAGGCGTTGTTCTGCTGGGGCATGGCGGGCCAGACATGCTTGCCTATCGTGATGATCTGTCTGTACCTCGCCCACAGACAGGCGATGTGCTTATAAAAATCCATGCCGCCGGGGTCAATAATACCGATATCAATACCCGCCTTGCCTGGTATTCAAAATCAGATGCCGCCAATAACGATATAAGTGAAGATGCCAGCTGGGCTGGCGCGCCGCTTAATTTTCCACTTATTCAGGGGATCGACGCTTGCGGTGAGATTGTTGCGGTTGGCATAGGCGTATCAGCCGACCGGATTGGCGACCGCGTTCTGGTTGAACCTTGTCTTTATGAAGCTGGTGGCAAGACGCTTGATCAACCTTGGTTTTTCGGCTCCGAATGCAATGGTGCTTTTGCCGAATATACGGTGGTGGCGGCGCGCCATGCCCACACCATAACCAGCAGCCTGAGTTCACCTGAGCTGGCATCCTTTCCCTGTTCCTATTCGACCGCTGAAAATATGCTGACCCGGGCGCAGGTCACAACAGGCGACATCGTTCTGGTGACTGGCGCGTCTGGCGGGGTCGGCTCTGCCGCCATTCAGCTAGCCAAGGCGCGCGGCGCCACAGTTTACGCCGTTACATCAGCAGACAAAAAAGCCGCCATCAAAGACCTTGGTGTTGATATGGTGCTCGACAGAAACGTCTCTTTGCGCGAAACCCTTGGCGCTAACACAGTCGATGTTGTTATTGATCTTGTTGCGGGGCCGGGTTGGCCGGATCTGCTCGATATTTTGCGGCGTCATGGCCGCTATGCGGTGGCGGGCGCCGTTGCTGGACCGCTTGTCGAGCTTGATATACGCACTCTTTATCTGAAAGATATCAGCTTTTATGGTTGTACCGCGCTTGATGCCGGGGTTTTTGCCAATCTGGTAACGCTAATCGAAGCCGGTGCTATCAAGCCCCTTGTTGCCGAAATATTCCCCCTCAAGGACATTGCAAAAGCCCAGCAGACTTTTGCCGAAAAAAACTATATTGGTAAAATCGTTCTGGATATCCAGCCATCATCATGACGCAAAACCACACATTAAAATGTGACTTTATCGGCGGGGCGGTTAATCACCGTCTCTTATATGGCGGGGGCCGGGGTCAGGATCTGCCCAAAGCTGTCGGCATGAAAGCTGGCAAAACACCGCATATGATTGATGCTACCGCGGGATTGGGCAGGGATGCCTTTTTGCTGGCTTCGCTTGGCGCACAGGTAACCCTCATCGAAAGATCTGATGTCATGCATGCGCTTTTACAAGACGGTCTGAACGCCGCCCGAGACGCAGGCGGTCTGCATGCCGAAATAGCCAGCCGGATGACCTTATTTCACGGGGATGCGATTGACCTGTTACCATCGATGAATCCCGAAGTCGTACTTGTTGACCCGATGCATCCAGCGCGGCAGAAATCGGCTTTGGTCAAAGCTGATTTACGCGCGATTCGTGATATTGTTGGCACCGATGACGACCAGCTTAGCCTGATCCAGACAGCCCTTGCGACCGCTTCAAAGCGGGTGGTTTTAAAATGGCCGGCAAAGGCGGCCCCGCTTGCGGGGCTAAAGCCCTGCTCGCATCAGATCATTGGAAAATCTGTTCGGTTTGACGTATTCATGACCTGAACCGGCCTTGATCAGACATGTAAAACAGGGTCTCTTTTTACCGCCAGATATGGCAGACTAAAGCGGCCCTTTACCATCGGGGGCCATTTAAGCCTAAATCCATCGGGTGGGATAGCATATGACAGGAGCACGACATGCCCAGCTTTGACATTGTAAGCAAAACCGACATGACATCTGTAGATAACGCCTTGCAGGGGGTGATCAAGGAAATGCAGGTCAGATATGATTTCAAGGGCAGCAAATCTGAAATCAGCAAGCAGGATGAAAACATTCTGATCATCGCTGATGACGAACTCAAGCGGCGTCAGGTTGAAGAGCTGCTACTCACTCATCTCACACGCAAGGGCGTTGATACCGGGGCGTTGGAATTTGGCAAAACCGAACAGGCTGGCGGCAATACGGTGCGACAAACGGTAATGGTCAAACAAGGTGTTCAGCGTGACATAGCACAAAAAATCGTCAAGGCGATCAAACAGTCAAAGCTGAAAACCCAGGCCTCTATTCAGGGCGATGAAGTCAGGGTTTCCGGCAAAAAGCGTGACGATCTGCAAGCGACCATGACGATGATAAAAGCGCTCGACATAGAGCTTCCCTTACAGTTCGAAAACTTCAGAGACTAGATCATCATATAGCGGCAACGTTAGACAGGCGCTTACACTAGCACTTCATCGGCATAGACACAGCAATGGTGGCAATGTCAGCCTGGTTGCGTGCCGCCTTGGTGTATCGCGCAATATTGTCTATAAGCATCTTGAAAATACAGACGCCTAAAACAGCATTTTCATCATCCATTCGGGCACATCTTCGGGGTTTTTGATACATATCTGCTTGTCGGCATCGCCCGCAGATGTGAGTTTTACCGTCAGGTCAGAATAGCCATAATCCTTTACCTGTACTGATAGATAGGTTTCCGCGATCTGACATGAACCGGTGACCAGCCAGACTTCATCGACATCGCCGGTTGGATTCATCCGCACAGTCAAATCAGCCTGTCCGAATTCGGTAACCATGATCGCCGTTGCATCGGCTTTTGCAGATTGTGTTGCACTGATCGCTACCAAAGACCAAAATAATAAACCTACGACCTGTTTTCTGTTCATATAAAACCCACTTGCAACATGTGAATACCAAATTCTAACAACACCAGAATTGATGCTATCTGGCAATTACGACTCATGCCCATAGCATACAGAAAAACATGGCAGCTGAATATCCCGCTTTTACGCTGCCACATATCAGCACTGATACTTAATCGATATAGCGATCAGCACGCTGGCCAGCGCGTTCCAGATGAATCGGCAAAACACGGCCATAAAGCTGTTTTGTGCGTTCGGGCGCGCCCACCATATTGGGCTCTTCAACATAGGAAAAAATCGCCACATAGCGTTTCCTCTCACCTCTTAACGGGCTGACTCTATGTAATGAATAACGTCCTTTGAAAATCTGCAGATCACCTGGTTCAAGCGCCAGCGACACAACCTTGTCCGAAGTGCCATCAAGCACCTGTTTCACCGCATCGAAATTTTCACCTGACCGACGGATATTAGGCGCATATTGAAATAGGCCACCTTCCTCGGCATTCTGTATAGCCAGTGTGATGGTAAAATTATTTGTATCAAAATGCCACGGAAACCCCTCGCCTTCTTCGGCCATATTCACAATCACATCGGCAAGCGGATCGGCATATCGATAGACATGCTGCTGTCCCAGACATGCTTTGATAAAAGGATCAAAAGCCGGAACATCATGGATCTGCCGCAATGGTCCGGTTTTGGTAAAATGATCAGCCGGAATAAACGCGTTCGAACGATCAAAAAACCGCCGCCGTGGATCATCGGGATCCAGCGCTGGGTCATCGGTAGTGAAATAGGCGTTGGTGCGGTTAAATGACCGGTGCGCATAGCGCGCAACCGAATCGGCCTCTGCGGTGACAAGCCGGATCGCCATCGGTGTCAGAAATTGTTTCAGCACCACACAGCCATCTTTAGCCAGTTTGCTGTGTATCTGCGCAATCAGCGCGTCACGCGCCGCCCCATCACTATGTATGGGAAACTGATCCAGATTTATCAATGTGTTTGCATCGAAACGCATATCATCACCTGCCGCAATCGCCGACAGAAATAGTGTCAGATATTCACATATCAATGCAAGCGATAAAGATCAGGTCAGATAACCGAATTTACCATTATTGTAATCTTCGAATGCCTGCACCAGTTCGGCACGGCTATTCATCACAAAGGGACCATGCGCGGCAATCGGTTCATCAATGGGCTGGCCACTTAGCACCAGCACAACCGCGTCATCTTCGGCGGTTACGGTAAAATCTTCACCGGCATTTTCAAACAGACCAAAATGATCCGTTGGCACCATATCAGCGCCATTGACCGTGACATGGCCTTCAACCACCAGCAGCGCGGTATTATTCTCGGCGGGAAAGCTAAAGTCAGCTGATGCGCCCTTGCGCATCCGTGCGTTCAAAATGGTGACCGGGGTAAAGGTGCTGGCGGCACCTGTCGCACCTTGGTAATCTCCAGCAACAACCTCGACAAAACCACCATCGCCACCGCCTGCATGATCCAGACTGACCTTGGGCATATCAGCATTTTTTATGTCCTGATATTTTGGCGCTGACATTTTATCCTTGGCTGGCAGATTGACCCAAAGCTGCACCATTTGGAAATCGCCGCCTTCTTTGCTGAAATTTTCTTCATGAAATTCCTTATGCAGAATACCGGACGCGGCCGTCATCCATTGCACATCACCTTCGCCAATCACACCGCCACCGCCACTGCTATCATGATGCGCGACTTTGCCTTTATAGGCGATCGTCACCGTTTCAAACCCGCGATGCGGATGCACCCCCACACCACGCGGTGTATCGGACGGCGGGAAATAGAACTTAGAATTATAATCAAACATCAAAAACGGATTCATCCGTTCCATGCTTAGCGGTGGCGAACCTGGAATAAATCCATGTACGCGAAAACCATCACCGACAAAATGCGGCGGCGCCGGCGGGACAATCGTTTCAAGATTCTTTTGCGACATTTCATATACCTCAATCATTGGTGGCTTGGTTAAACCACCTAATAATGATCTGGGCATTTAACCTGTCTATGTCAACAAAACAGACCGCATCATCAGCGCAAAATATCTTTGCATTTTGAGATATAACGGATTTGACCGCTGATCATAGAGACCTCATAGGTTCACCGCGGATGTCGTGGCGGCATCACTTTTAAGCTTATGGTCGCGCAGCCCCTTAACAATATAAAAGGCCACCATCGTAAGAATAAAATAGGACGCAAATTGATCAAGCAGATGCTCGGTAAAATCATCTTCTCTATCGGCCATCTAAAAGCCTTTCAATGGCATATGGTCGGGACGCTGAAGCCAGTTATCTGCCGCATAATGCGCTGATTCTTCGATCATGTGAATCGTATAGGCATAGCGTGATTTTGCTGACACATTCGGCGGCGATGTGTGCGGCAGGCGCCCATGCAATACAATCAATGTGCCCTTTGGCGCTATCAGCGGCACTGTGGCCGCGGGCAGATCCGCATCATCCAGCTGGATCATCTGCATATGACCATCGACATTTTGAAAGCGCGTGCGCAATGGTGCCTTATGCCCGCCAGGTGCGGCATACATACAGCCATTTTCTAGGGTTGCATCTTCCAGCGCAAACCAGAAACCAATACAGCTTTCTGGTTCGGTATAGATAAAGGTTGAATCCTGATGGCTGGTCACTTCGCCGCCAATAGCTGGCTGTTTACATATCACCATCGATTGCAATTGCAGGGGTGTTTGCATGCCGACACAATGTGCAACAGCCGCCAGATCTTCAGCATGTGAGAATGCCGAAAACACCGGATCCAGATCATGTATCGCATGGCCAATCTTGTTCACTGCAAGATGTTTGTCACGGTTTAGCTGGCCATCCGCATCAAGCGCACCTTCTTCCAGAAAACATGAAATGTTATGCGCAGACGCGCGAAAATAATCGTCGGCAGCATGGCTTTGGGCGGTTGCTGAAAACACAACCTGATGGGCGTCAACGTCAAACGCATCAATCAGGCTATGTGCACGCGCCATCAAATCATCACAGGTGGCCGCGCTTGCAAAATCCTCAATGATCAGATAGCCGTCTTCGGCAAAGGCCTGCGTCATCGCCTCATTGGTTTTATGCTGCCATGCAAAACGGCGGGCTACTGGACTATTTTCTGTATCTGACTTTATCCGTGTGTTTGCCATTATCACTCCGTCTGCCTGCATTGATGACTATCATCATAGCCCATGCACAATATCAGTCACCAAAGATCATTTCACCATTCAGTTTTTGATGAATGCTACTCAGCCGCGCCGACACTTCCTTGTTGCTATTGACCTGCGCTTCAACAAGCTTCAGAATTTGCCCGATTTCCTTGGCCAGATCACTGCTTTGCTTGTTCGAATCCTTCAACCGCAGTTGAACATTCTTCAACAAGGCGGTCATCACGATATCCTTATTTTGCAACTGATCGAAATAGCTACTCGGAATTTTGCGCACTTTCACCGGCATATTGCCAGCCCGCGCTGTAACTGATCTTTTTGTGTTCAGCAACAATGATGCTTCGCCAAAAATTTCACCCTGACCGATCGTATTCAGCTTCAAACCCAATGGC
This sequence comes from Candidatus Puniceispirillum marinum IMCC1322, assembly GCF_000024465.1. Lineage (NCBI taxonomy): Bacteria > Pseudomonadati > Pseudomonadota > Alphaproteobacteria > Puniceispirillales (SeqCode) > Puniceispirillaceae (SeqCode) > Puniceispirillum (SeqCode) > Puniceispirillum marinum (SeqCode). The sequence continues at coordinate 1,709,485 of NC_014010.1, forward strand.
GCGAAAATCTCAACTTCGCCCTCAAGCACTAAATAGGCCTCAAAAGACGATGAATCATGTTCATAGATAATCGCCTGCGGTTCCCATGATCGGATAATGTCACCATCATCACTTTCTGTTTGCGCTGTCATATTCCCCCCTTATCACATAACACCATGTCCATTCTGGATAGACAACACGCCATAATCGACACAATAATACACTTCACCCTAATGGCTTTTGCACAGGATTGGCTAGTCTAAACTGACAGTGACTGGGCACCATATATGATCATGAACAATCCAGAAAGGGGCTTGCGCAACGCTTTCGAACCATGCGAAATTTGTTCATCAAATATGCCTAAATACCGTAAGGTATCAGCTTTATTTCTGATGACTTTGCCGCCCTTCAATCATAATAGTGAGTCCATAATGTCCATCACGCTTGACCAAGCCCAGATTATTGCCAAAGCCGCTCTTGCCAAAGGCCGTGCGCTATCTTTGAAACCACTTAGCGTTGTTGTTCTTGATCCGCGCGCGTCACTGGTTACATGCCTGTCGGAAGATGGTGTTAGCCAGCTACGCGCCAAAATTGCATTGGGCAAGGCGTCAGCTGCCATTCAGCTTGGCCTTGGCACGCGTGCGTTAATGAACCGGGCCGAACAGCAGGCCTATTTTATTCAAGCGATGAACGGTCTTGCCGATGGAAATTTTGTGCCGGTACCAGGTGGGGTGTTGATACGCGATAAAAACGGTGTCTTGCTAGGCGCGGTCGGCATTTCAGGTGATACGTCTGATAATGATGAAACCGCCGCACTGGCTGGTATTGCCGAAGCCCAGCTTGATGCCGATGCTGGCTAGGCAAACATCATTCATCATATACATAAACTGCCTGTGGCCTAATTAGGGCCACGGCACCCAAACAGGCCGCGCGCAACGCCTTCATTCAAAGCCATGCTAATCATATAGCTTAGGTCATAGCCGCGCGCCTTGCACGATTCCATAGCGGCCTTGCGTATATCGGCTGGTGGTGCAATAAAATTCGAATAGCCTGTATCCCATTCAAATTCGAGGCTAGGCGGCTGAGCTGGCATTATGTCCGCATCATTTCCCGCTGTGGCGGCTGGCTGTGAAACCGTTTTTTTCAAGGGTGTTGATGTGGCTTGTGGCTGGGCGACATGATGACATGCGGCAAGCAAAAGCGAAAGCACTACAAGCATCACTGTGTTTGTTCCAGTCTTCAAAATGCACGGCGTCATGATCAGCAATTCCCTTTTTACCGCGATACGTTACGTTGATTTTTGCTTTTTCGTCCACTTTTTTTTAGGAAAATGAGTCAATTTTGTTCAAAAACAACAAAATAGATTATGTCTGCGCTGTACGTTGCGCCACTGCCAGACCTGTCAAAATCAGACCAAGCGCGATAAATTTGTCTAGACCAAGTGATTCACCTAGCAAAAGCGCACCCAGAAACACCGAAAAGACAGGTATCAGATATCCAATAAAGGACGTAAATCCCGCACCAGCACGTTTAATAAGATGATAGCGCAGGAAAAAGGCAAAGCCTGTTGGCAAAGCCCCCAGCCATATAATCGCCAGCCAGGCATTGGATGACCAGCCCTGCCATGCCAGCGGCTGTTCAAACATAAAGGCCAATGGCAGTATCTGTATTGTCACAAAACCCATAATCACCAGCGCGATAAATAAGGCAGGCACCTGTGGTAAACGCCGGGCCATCAATGCCGCCGATACATAACAGCCTGTCGCACAGCAAACCAGAATTTGCGGGATAATATGCGCCCCTCCAGCATTCATCGCGGCATGTCCGAACAGAATCATCACCCCGGACAGGCCAATCAGAACGCCGATGATCTTGCTCACTGTCATACGTTCGTCTTCGGCAAAGAAATGCGCGCCAATGATTGTCAGCAACGGCCCGACCGACATTAGCAAACCAGTCAGTGACGAATCCAGCACCAACTCGGCGTCGGAAATCAGATAAAAAGGCAAACTCATCCCGACCACGCTCATGACAAACAGATAGGGCAGATGCCGCAGATAAGGACGCCAAACGAAATCAGCTTGAAATTGTATGAATAACAACACCACGAAAAACCCAATCAGCGTGCGCAAGCCAACCAGTGTCAGCGGGCCTGTTTCAACAACCGCCAGCTTGATCGCCGAAAAGGATGAAGACCAGACCAGCGCCAGCAAGATCAATAGCGCTACATTTCGTTTTTGTTCACTCACAAAGCACCTGCCTGCATCAGATTAAGCCATCACACATCTCAAAATACCAGCAAGCTAGCGCAGGCAACAACCAGAAGCGCACCAACCCATGCACCCCAGGCAGGCATTATTCCGGTGCGCGCCCAGACAAATGGCAGAATCAGCACTGGCGTCGTCGCTGTCAAAATCGCCACAATGGCAATATGTCCGGTTTCAAGCGCTTTCAAAAACAGGGCCATGCCGACACCCAGACCAAACAAACCATTGAAAAAGACATTCACCAGAATTTTAGGCGCCGGTAAAATTGGTTTTTTGCGCTGGGCCTTATCAAACGGATAGGTCGCCCAGAAAAACAAAGCCGCAATCATCACCCTGATAAGGCTGGCCATGACCGGGTCCATTCCGTCGCTCATCACCGGGCGGATGATAATCGCGCTGATCGCTTGCCCCAATGCGGCCAGCAAACCAAACAGGACGCCCAATGATAAAGGCGGTGTCACATCTTCCCATATATGCATCAGATCGCGGCGCTTGCCATAGATAATCGCCAGACATATACCAACAAAGGCAAGTATCACAGCCACCCCATCATGAGCCGCCAGCACCTCACCAAGGATCAACCAGCCAAGTATCGCTGTCATCGGGGCATTTGATGCAAACAGGATATTTGTCCGGCGCGGGCCTAACCGGCGCATCGTCAGAAACAGGAAAAAATCGCCCAGCACAATGCCGATCACCGATGATAGAACCAGTGGCCAGATAAATACCGGATCAAAGGTAAAAGCCCGCCCCGTGATGACCAGCAGCACCGCCATGATACCTGCCGCTGCAATCATGCGCAGTCGATTGAAATGAAGCGAGCCAAGCGCGCGGGCTGGTGCATGGCCAAACAAGCCCGCCAGCGTCCAACAGATAGCAGCGCCGAACGCATAAATTGCGGCAGTTTCCAAAATAATTACCTTAAAATACTAAGTGCCTGTTCGATATCATTTATCAGATCATTACCCGATTCAAGACCAACCGATAGCCGTATATGTGACCTGCTGATTCCCAATAGCGCCAGTTCCTCGTCACTCAGACTTGAATGCGTTGTCGTATAAGGGTGACAGGCCAGCGATTTGCTATCGCCCAGATTGTTGGAAATATCAATCAGCGATAGCTCATTCAGCACGCGATAGGACGCCGCTTCATCACCATCAATTTCAAACGCGATAATACTGCCAAAACCCGACATCTGCTTACATGCAAGATCATATTGCGGATGCGATGCCAGCCCCGGATAACGCACATTTTTGACCGCCTTATGCCCAGCCAGCATTGTGGCGATGCGCGCGGCACTGGCGCATTGCGCTTCGATCCGAAGCGACAGCGTTTCCAGCGATTTCAGCATCACCCAGGCATTAAAAGCACTGATCGCGGCACCTGTCTGCCGGTAAAACGGAGTGAATATATCCTTGATAAATGTCTGATCGCCCAGAACCGCACCGCCCATCAACCGCCCCTGACCATCAATATGCTTGGTGGTCGAATAGATAACCGCATCAGCGCCTAATTCAAGCGGGCGTTGATGCAGCGCAGTGGCAAACACATTATCAACCACCACCATGGCTCCGGCGGCATGCGCCATCTGGGATACAGCCGCCACATCAACCAGCTCAAGCAATGGGTTAGACGGGCTTTCGAAAAACACCATCTTAGTTGGTGTCTGCAAGGCCGTGGCCCAGGCCTCAAGATCGGTGCCATCAATCAGCTCAACGTCAATCCCCCATTTCGGCAAGGTCTGCGTCAGAATAACATAGCAGGCACCAAACAGGGCGCGGCTGGCAACGATTCGGTCGCCACTTTCCAGCTGGCAAGCCATCACCGCAAAAACCGCAGCCATGCCTGTGCCGGTAGCTTTACAGGCTTCCGCCCCTTCAAGCAGGGCAAGCCGGTTTTCAAACATGGAAACAGTTGGGTTGCCATAGCGGGCATAAACAAAATTATCGGTTTCTTCGCGGAACGCAGCGGCAGCCTGCTCGGCTGATTCATAAACGAACCCTGACGTCATATACAGCGCTTCGGATGTTTCCTGATGTGCGGATCTTAAAAGCCCGCCTCGGACCAGCTTGGTTTCGATGTCGGATTCTGTTTTTTTCATATCAGAGACAGTCTAAATTTGTGATCAGCGGCTTATCGAAATCAACCATGACAGCGGACATAACGTATAATTTACGAGCCTAAATTTTGTATAGGCGCATTCGTCCGTTCGCACAAGCGCAAGCATCACCTAAAGCACTACCCTGACTCAGGCCAGACTAGCTTCGTGGCGCGTGCTTGCTCAAGATACGTTGTAATGTTCGTCGATGCATACGAAGACGGCGGGCTGTTTCTGACACATTCCGCCCACATTGTTCATATACGCGCTGGATATGTTCCCAGCGCACACGATCGGCGCTCATCGGGTCTTGCGGTGGCGGCGGCATACCATCACCGGTTTGCATCAAGGTCGCGACGATCTGATCCGGATCGGCTGGTTTTGGTAGATAATCAAGTGCACCGGCTTTTACCGCCGCCACGGCCGTTGCGATATTGCCAAAGCCGGTCAGCATGACAATGCGGCAATTATCATCGCGCTTGCGCAATTCCTGCACCAGCGTCAGACCTGATCCATCATCAAGTTTCATATCAAGAATCGCATAGGACGGAACCGATCTGCGCACCAGCTCGATGCCTTCGGCGACAGTGCCGGCATCAACCACGTCAAATCCGCGCGCTTCCATTGCCCGCTTCAGCCGGTTGCGAAGCGGCGCATCATCATCAAGAATCAACAGCGATTTATCTGTCACCTTTTGGTTCCCTTTCCCGAAAGCCGCATGATAAATTTACATGCTGGCATTTAACATCATCCCACCTCGAAACATGAGCGTGGCAGGCTGACTTTAACTTCACCACCGCCATTCTTGCCATTCCCGAACGCAACTGATCCACCGATCGATTGAATCAGCGTGCGCGCAATAAAAATGCCAAGGCCACGATGCCCACTTTGCCCGACTCGACTACTATTCCAGGGCTGGCCAGCACGGCTTAATATTGATGGTTTAAAGCCGTCACCATCATCATTGATCCTTATATGGATATCTTCTAATGACCATTCAATATGTATGATTATCTTGGTGCGGGCGAACTGATGCGCATTTTGCAGAATATCTTCGATCGCCTGGATGAATTCGGCGCGGCGCGTGGCAACCGGCACTTCATCCATTGACGCCGCGTCATGCGTTACAATAACCTCGGCAGGGCCAGCATCGAACCGTTCTTGCAACAGGTCTTCGATCAGCACATTGATTGGCAATTCGGTCTCGAAATCGGGCTTGCTTTGCAATTTATAATCTTCCAGCGAGCCCAGAATAACGCGGCATCTTTCGGCTTCGACACGTAAAAGCTGGATGTCCTCATAGATCGGATCATCCTCGGTAATTTCACGGCTCAATTCATGGCTGATCACGGTGATCGTGTTCAAGGGCGAACCAAGCTTATGCGCGGCGGCGGTCGCCAGCGAACCAAGTGCCACCGCCTGTTGCTCCTCGGCAACCGCAAGCTGCGCTTCGGATAGCGCTTCGGATAGGCTCCGCGCCGCCGACGCCACCCACCATACATAGCCACCAATAAAGATCGTCGATAGCATCAATGACAGCCACAAACCGGCAACATACAGGCCCGGCAAGTTAACTGTATCCTGACCCCATGGCAGCGGATAATTATATAATGCCAGCACGCTGACACTGGCCGCGACCGTCAGAATCAGCACCAATGTTGCGCGTCGTCTTAGCATCGTTGCTGACACCACAACTGGCGCCAGCAGTAAAACCGAAAACGGATTCAAAAGCCCGCCTGTCAGAAACAGCAAAGCGGCCAGCTGCAGAATATCAAAAATCAGCGCCAGCAGATTCTGTTCAACCAGTCCGGTATCATCCTTGGCTTGCCGGTTTTGCCATAAATTCATCAATACCGATAAGCCGATAATGATCAAAGCTGGTATCAGTGGTAGATCAAATCCAAGCACAAAATAGGTAAAGGTCAGCGCCAGAAGCTGGCCACTAATGGCAAGCCAGCGGATGGTTAGCACCACCGACGGATCGATCGGGTTTATGGCGCGTCTATCGGCGCTTCCAAAAAACCGCCGTAGCATCATCCTGCCCACCCTTTCAATCCGCACAACCAGACCCGCATATCAACCTTCAAGCCTATGGCAACAGCCTCAGCTTGGCTCGGTAATAACAAGTGCTGACCCGTCACCCTGTTCATCGGACAGAGCTAGATATCAAGATTGGCGACGCGCAATGCATTGGTCTGGATAAAGTTCCGGCGTTCTTCGACCGCTTCGCCCATCAATGTTGAAAACGCATTGTCAGCATCTTCTTCATGCTCGATAACCACTTGCAGGAAGGTTCGCTGATCTGGATCCAGCGTTGTTTCCCATAGCTGATCGGGATTCATTTCACCAAGCCCCTTATAGCGCGAAATCTGTGCGCCTTTCCGGCCAGTCTGAAACACAAGCTGGGCCAGATCGCTTGGGCCATGAATAATGGTATTTTGCGATGTCCCTGTCAGCGTTGCAAATTTGGCATAAATCTGCTGTAGATGCGGAGCCATACTATCAAGCTGTACCGCTTCGGGCAGGCCGACGATACGCCGGTCAATGACATATTTTTCGGTGATGCCACGCAGCCGGCGCTGCACAACAATCGCCTTGCCATGCACGGTATCCTCGATGCTGCCTTGCCAGCCTTTTTCCAACTCATCCACAACATTCTCCAACCGTGTAGCCAGATATGTTGCTGCATCTGCACTATCAAGCGTCGCGCTTTTCATAAGCCCGGCTATCGCAGCTTGTTCGACCACATCACGATTGCCAACCTGCCGTGTTATCTGTTCAATCAGGCGGCTGGCCGTAACCGCATTATTGGTCACATCCCGCAGATCGGGACCTGCCATCTGGCTCCCCCCATCGACAACCAGCACCGTGTCTTTCAATCCGGCTGTCATCAGATAGATATCCAATTCACGCTGGTCTTTGAGATAAACTTCCGACTGTCCGCGTTTTGCCCGGAACAGCGGCGGCTGGGCGATATACAAATAACCCTGTTCGATCAAAGGCCGCATATGACGGAAAAAGAATGTCAGCAACAATGTACGGATATGGCTCCCATCCACATCCGCATCGGTCATGATGACAATCTTGTGATAGCGCACTTTATCCAGTTGCATTTCGGTATTGCCAACCCCGGCACCAATCGCCGTGATCAGCGTGCCGATCTCGGCTGATGACAGCATCTTATCAAGCCGCGCACGCTCGACATTCAAAATCTTGCCACGCAGAGGCAGGATTGCCTGATTCGCCCGATCACGCCCTTGCTTGGCCGACCCCCCAGCCGAATCACCCTCGACCAGGAAAATTTCCGATTTTGCCGGGTCACGTTCCTGACAATCGGCTAATTTGCCAGGCAGGCTGGCAATATCCATAACGCCTTTGCGGCGGGTCAGATCGCGTGCCTTGCGCGCCGCTTCACGCGCCGCCGCCGCTTCATAGGCTTTTGACACGATTTTCTTGGCTTCGGCCGGATGTTCCTCAAACCATTGATTCAGACAATCAGCAACCGCCTGTTCAACAACAGGGCGCACTTCGGATGACACCAGCTTATCTTTGGTCTGCGATGAAAATTTTGGATCTGGCACTTTGACGGATACGATTGCGGTCAGCCCCTCGCGTGAGTCTTCGCCTGTCAGCTGGACCTTTTCCTTTTTGGCAATGCCGGATGATTGTGCGTAATTATTGACCACGCGCGTCATCGCCCCACGGAAACCGGCCAGATGCGCCCCGCCATCACGTTGCGGAATATTATTGGTGAAACACAGCGTGTTTTCATGGAACGAATCTGTCCATGCCAGGGCCAGCTCAACGGTAATATCATCACGCTGGCTTATCGCTGTGATTGTGGGATGCATTTCGCTGCGTGATCGATTCAACCAGGTGACAAACGCTTCCAGACCACCTTCAAAGAAAAATTCGGATACGCGTTCTTCGCTTGTCCGGTTATCGGTCATTTTAATACGCACGCCCGAATTCAAAAAGGCCAGTTCGCGCAACCGATGTTCCAGCGTGGTGAAATCAAACTCGATCGACGAGAAAATGTCTAGCGACGGGTAAAAAGTTACATGCGTGCCGGTTTGCCCTTCGGCATCCCCCATATCGGCCAGCGCGCCATCCGCTTCACCCATCTTGAACATCATCTCATGCTTGCGGCCATTCCGGAAAATGGTCAGCCGTAGCCACTCGGACAAGGCGTTGACCACTGATACGCCCACACCGTGCAAGCCGCCTGAGACCTTATAGGAATTATTGTCAAATTTACCGCCAGCATGAAGCTGCGTCATGATCACCTCGGCGGCGGATACGCCTTCCTCATGGTGGATATCGACCGGAATCCCGCGCCCATTATCGGTGACGCTGATCGAGCCATCAGCATTCAGCACAACCTGAACAAGGTCACAATGACCTGCCAGCGCTTCATCAATTGCATTATCGACAACTTCATAGACCATATGGTGAAGCCCTGATCCATCATCGGTATCACCAATATACATGCCTGGCCGCTTGCGCACCGCATCCAGCCCCCGCAAAACCTTGATTGATTCAGCACCATAATCGCCATCAACGGCCGCTGCCGCTTGATCAGGGATATTTGTTTTTTCGTCTTCGCTCATATCAACCACTCACATTTGGGCGTTTTTGTTATCACGCCAGAATCGTGTTCTGCATCATGTTCTGCATCATGAATTTTCATAAACTGGGCGGCCTTACCAAGCCCATCAAACAGGCTGGCATCACTGCCACTGAACCAGCTTTGCCCACCAAGATCGAACAACGCTTCAAACAGGGCTGAACGACGCTTGGCATCAAGATGCGCCGCCACATCGTCAAGCAACATAATAGGCGGGCGGCCAAGGCGGCGTTCCTGTAATCGGGCATGGGCTAAAACCACGGCGATCAACAATGCCTTTTGCTGTCCGGTTGATGCCAGATAGGCAGGGGTATCACCTGCCACATCATAGGCATTGACCTCACTAGCATGCGGGCCAGGCAAAGCACTTGTGCCATCAGTACGCAGATTGGCGGCGGCGGCCATATGACGGTCTTCGACCGCCAATGCTGGCATCTCATCAAGCCAGTTTTCAATATCGCCTTGCAATTCAAGCCGCACACCCGGAAACCCATGCCAGCCATGGCGGGCTTCTTCGTTCAGATCATGTATCAAAGCGCGCCGCGCTGCCGTGATCGCAATCGCTGTTTCGGCAAGGCTGGCTTCAAGCGCATTAAACCAGCCAGCATCACCACGCCCTTCGCTGATCAATAGCGTACGTTCGCGCATCAGTTTTTCATAGCGGTTGGTACGGCCAATATGCGCCGCATCAAAGGCAATCACCAGCCGGTCAAGAAAGCGGCGTCGGGCACCTGGTGAATCGATAAAGACGCCATCCATCTGCGGCGTCAGCCACGATACTGACAACTGCGTTGCGATATCGGCCTGTGAAACGGTCATGCCTTCACGGCGCATGATCCGGCGGCCGGTCTGCGAATCTGCTGGCACACCTGTGCCAATCTGCATGACGCCATCTTCGGTTTCCAGCGCCGCCGATACCGACCAGTCCGGCATTGCCGCGCCGATCCGCGCCAGATGCGCTGTCTTGGCACGGCGCATACCCTTGCCTGGCGACAGCAATGAAATCGCTTCCAGCAAATTGGTTTTGCCTGCACCATTCGCGCCTACAAGCACGACGGGCGCTTGCCCGAATTCAAGCCGCACCGTTTCATAATTGCGAAAATTATTCAGCAACAATCCTGATAGCCATAATTGCGGCCGCGACGCGCTATGTGCAAAACCGTCACCAACAGCTTTGCCGTTGTGATCATGACCCGAATCCGTGGCCTGCCTGAAATGGTGCGAAAGTGCTGTCAAACGTCACTCACACGCGCATTGGCATCAAAACGAATAGGCTGGCATCATCACCGGGTGTTCTGACAAGCGTTGGTGACCCTTGATCGGCAAGGGCAAATTCGACCATCTCGCTATTCACCTGACTGGCGATATCCAGAAGATAACGCGCGTTGAAGCCAATTTCCATTTCATTGCCGCTATAGCTGACTTCCAGCTCTTCGGTGGCACTTGACGCATCCGTATTACTAGCAGATAGCGTCATGACACCAGCACGTAGGCCGATTTTTACCGATTTTGATTTTTCCGACGAGATTGTCGAAACCCGGTCAACGGCGGCTGAAAAAGCCCCCACATCAACCTGCATGATCTTGTCATTATTCGTCGGGATAACGCGGGTGTAATCAGGGAATGTGCCATCGATCAGCTTAGTGGTCAGGCGCACCGCCCCAAAGGCGAATTCGGCACGCGTTTCCGACATTGAAATCGTCACATCACCATCATAGTCATCCAGCAGTTTGCGCAATTCACCAACCGCTTTACGCGGCAGGATAATCGATGGCATCTGCGCTGCGCCACCTGGCAATGTCTGCTTGGTCATCGCCAGACGGTGCCCGTCTGTTGCCACCGCACATAGATCGCCAGCATCTGATTTATGCAGATAGATACCATTCAGATAATAGCGCGTTTCCTCGGTAGAAATCGCAAATTTGGTGGCATCGATAAGATCGCGGAAATCAGCAGCGGTCAGCACAAAATTGGTCGGCAGCTCATTCGAGCTAATGGCCGGAAAATCTTCGACAGGCAAGGTTGGTAGCCGGAAACTCGAACGACCCGCGCTGATCATCGCATGACCATCGCCAACCGACAGCTCGACTTCGGATCCATCCGGCAGTTTACGCACGATATCATACAGCATATGCGCCGACATCGTTGTCGTCCCTGCCGTTGCCACCGCACAGCCAACCTCGGTTGTGATATCCATATCCATATCAGTAGCTGTCAATGACAGCTGTCCGTCTTCGGCGCGCAATACGACATTCGCCAGAATGGGTATCGTGTTACGACGCTCAACAACGGATTGCACATGACCCAAAGGCCTTAGAAGACTCATACGATCAATTGCCAGTTTCATCTATTTTCTCTCATTCTGTAGCCCTGAGCTACCATGCCCGACCAGCGGGGGACACATGCGTATAAACTGTCAATCGTCCATACGCCCTCTAATCGCCAAATATAGCATGTTTATAACAAACTAACACCAAAATATTGTGTTTTTAGCGATTCGCGGCAACGCTCGAAAATGGCCAAAACAGGGCTTCTTAGCTGATCATATGAAATATGGATATGGGGTCATGACGGCCCGAATGCGGCTAGTTCGACAAAAGCGACCGTAAAAGATCAACATCTTCGCCCAGCCGCGAATCCGATAGCGTCAATGTCTCGATGGTTTTGACCGCATGCATGACCGTCGTATGGTCACGTCCACCGAACTGGCGGCCAATTTCCGGATAGGATAATGACGTCAGGTTTTTCGTCAGATACATGGCCACCTGACGCGGGCGGGCGATGTTACGTGCGCGCCGAGCCGAGAACATTTCCGACACCCGGATGCCATAATGCGCAGCGACTCGCTTCTGAATTGCATCAACACTGATCTGGCGGCTACTGGCGCGCAGTAAGTCAGCCAGCAGATCGGCAGCGCTTTCGATGGTTATTTCACGGCCCACCAGCATGGCATGCGCCATAATCCGGTTTAACGCGCCTTCAAGCTCGCGCACATTGCTGACAATCTTATGCGCCAGAAATTCCAGCACCTTATCGGGGATCTGGATCTGCGCCCGTTCGGCTTTGGCTTGCAGAATACCCAGACGGAGTTCGTAATCGGCCGGATGAATATCAGCAACCATACCCCAGCCAAGCCGGCTACGCAGACGTTCTTCCATGCCTTCCAGATCGGTTGGCGACTTATCCGCCGAGATGATCACCTGACGGCCATCTTCGACCAATGCGTTAAAGGTATGGAAAAATTCTTCCTGCGTGGAATCCTTGCCACTGATGAATTGCACATCATCAATCATCAGCACGTCCACCGAACGGAACTGTTCTTTGAAAGACATCGTATCTCGGAACCGAAGCGCGCGAACAAAACGATACATGAATTTTTCTGCTGACAGATACATCACCTTGCGCGATGGCGCCTGTTCACGGATATGCCAGGCGATCGCATGCATCAGATGCGTTTTACCAAGCCCGACCCCGCCATAAAGGAACAGGGGATTAAACGCGACCTTCTCGCTTTCAGCAGTACGGCGCGCAACGGCAAAAGCCAATTCATTCGGCTTGCCAACAACAAAATTTGCAAATGTATAGCGCGGATCAAGACCGGCCAGCGGATCAAACTTTTCCGGCGTGGCACCGGTTGCGCTGTCAGATTGTGCCCTGTCATATTTTGTACTGTTGGCAGCAAAGGCGGACCCTTTGTCATTATCGGTTATCCGCGGCGCGCGCTCGGCAATCGATTGCGGACGCACCGCAAGACGCACTTCAACGCGTTTTACTCCGGTAAATTCGGCTGCTGAAATAACCCGCAACCGGTCGGCATATTGGCTGTTCACACGATCGCGTGCCAGACTCGAATCAGCTTCGATTGTCAGCATATTATTGTGCAGGCTACCAACCCGAAGCGGCTTGATCCAGCTTCGCCATGCGGCGTCACCTAAATCAATGCGCATCCGCGCTGATACTTTTTCCCAACAGGCTTCAAGATCCACTGGCGGATTCGCAGCGCTGTCAAAAGGCGCAAAATCGCCATTTTCAAAATTCGGATTCAATGTGGCTGGTTTGGCTCCATACGCACTGAATTCATGTGGGGTTGAGGGATTTTTTAGATTATCGTCCGACATGTATCACCCCCATATATTTTAGTCACACATGATTGTGGACAGACCGCGAACTGCTTGTAACAGCAAATTGAACCTGTGTAACAGCAGACGGTCATTGAATTGCTCTTGGTTGAGCTAGATGAGATTAGCTAAAATTAGGGGGCGATGGCAAGACAGCTAGAGCCCGAAATGGCAAAATAAAGTTGTGTTTTGCGCAGTTATTTTTGTTGACAGTCTTTCCCCTTGAAATGGGTCAGATGTGACAAAAATTATTGATTATCAGGCACCGAATCGCAAGAAACCGATTTTGGGGCTTGCAACCTCATGGCGATGTGACTCGTGCTGATGTGACCTCATACCGATTATTTTAAATCTGGCAGACCGGATGCTGACAAAGCATCTGCCGATTCCAAAATAAAAGCCCACCGCATGACGCTGTGGACTTCTGATAAACAATTATAATTGGTTATATGCAAGGGCAAGCTGGCACATACAGGTTGGCTAACCGATCGCGGCACTCATCGCCGCTTTATCAGCTAACCTCGTGACCTACTTAGTAGCAAGCTAACGCGCGCTTAGGGTAACTAGGCGGCGAGGGCTTTAACGCGGGCAGCCAGACGCGAAATCTTGCGCGACGCTGTATTGCGATGCACAACACCACGGGTAACGCCACGCTGGATTTCCGGCTGGGCGACACGTAGAGCTTCACGGGCAACAGCGGCATCACCAGATGCAATGGCTGTTTCGACTTTTTTTACGAATGTGCGGATACGGCTCATACGGGCACCATTAATAAGTGCACGGTTGGCATTTCTGCGGATACGCTTTTTCGCTGACTTATGATTTGCCATTCAGAATGACCCTCAATTTCTAAAATTACGTTGCGGACAGTGCTATAGGCGACTTTTGCCCTCCACGTCAAGCAAATTTGGCTGTTCTGTGGGACTTTAGATGCCTTTGACGCACTTCGGTACGGGTTTCGCTGATCACCATCTATATCATCGCATAATGGCTTTGCCTGTCAGATCGCCCATAACAGGCTATCGCGGCTGAACCATCAAGCGCCAGACGCTCCCGAAACTGGTATCAGCGCGGGTTAGGCTTAGCCGTTCACTACCTCGGTACCAGCTGTCATTCTGCCATGCCCAGCCAAGCGCTTGCAACGCCTTGTCATAAAAGCCCTTTACCATCGACATATCCGCATTGCTGGTCGCAAAAATACCAATTATCCGGCCATTTGGCGAATCAAAGCTGAAACCCAGATCGACGATAATTTCCAGCTCGTCCATGATCGGCACATCGCTGACCCATCTTGTCTCGGCCTGGGCGGGTGTCATGCTTGCTGAAGCCATGCCCACCGCTACCCATGTCGATAATGCCAAAAATAACATCGCCACGACCTGGCCGCTAAAAAGCTTTTTCACCAAAAGATGTCTCATAAAATCCTGCTATACGGTTAGATGTTTGATTACTTTACGCGATCCGGCGGATTATGCCTAGCGTTGACATGCCCTAGCGTTGACATGCCCTAGCGTTGACATGCCCTAGCGTTGACATGAAGGACAGTAAAAACTACTGCGCCCCGATTGCACAATTATGCGAATCGGCGTTTCACATATCACACAGGGCAATCCATCACGCCCATATACCGAAAGCTTCTGCACAAAATAGCCGATCTCACCGCCAGGCTGGACATGATCGCGCAAACTGGTGCCGCCTTCAGCAATCGCGGCGCGCAACACCGTGACAATGGCATGCGCCAGTTTATCGGCGCGACCGGCGGTAATCGATCCGGCACGACGCCGCGGCGATATGCCGGATTTGAACAATGCCTCACAGGCATAGATATTGCCGATGCCCGCAATCAACCGCTGATCAAGCAAGGCGTTTTTAACGGGGCTTTTCCGGTTGGCAAATACGGTTTGGATATGCGTTGCCGAAAACGCGTTGCCCAGGGGTTCTGGCCCCATATCCTTGAGCAATTTATGCGTGGCCATATCCTCAGCGGCAAACAGATCAACCCAGCCAAAACGGCGCGGATCATTCAACACAATATAACGATGCCCCCCATCATCTGCCTCCACCGTCAGCATCATATGGTCATGCTTGGCAAGCTCTGGTTTGGCCTCATGAATCCGGATTGATCCGGACATGCCCAGATGTATCAACAGCACCTGCCCGTTATCATTTGGCATCAGCACATATTTGCCGCGTCGGGTGGGGGCGGCAAAACGGCACCCAAGCAGCTGCTTATCCAGCGCTTCGGGCAATGGCCAGCGCAAATCCTTGCGGCCAACATAAACCGCCATCACCTGCTGGCCAGTGACCACAGGCGCCAGCGCACTGCGCACCGTTTCGACTTCTGGCAATTCGGGCATATTGTCACGTTCCTAAGCTGGATAAATTGTTTCATTCATAACATGGCAACCATGCTATACATATTATATATAAACAGATAAACCACGCTTATAACCTAACAACCAACCCATAATATGGCTCTAGCAGCCCATAATTCGACCAGATTGAGACCCGCATCATAAGAAAGGCATAGCATGACAGCTGATGAATCCCACAATACGGATCATCTTAACGATTCCATTACGCATGATGCCCGATCAGATCATTCAGGATCAGACGCTGACCCTATTGATTTCGGTTTCCGTCAGGTAAACCGTGCTGATAAGGCCGGACTTGTTCGCGGTGTCTTTGATTCGGTTGCCGAGCGCTATGACGTCATGAATGATTTGATGAGTGGTGGCGTCCACCGTTTATGGAAAGCGGCGCTGATCGACTGGATGGCACCACAACCGCATCAGACCTTGATCGATCTGGCTGGCGGCACAGGTGATATTAGCCAGCGGTTCCTGCGCGCGGGCGGTGGCTTTGCCCATATTACCGATATCAATGAATCGATGCTGGTTGCGGGCAAGAAACGGCGCGATCTAAAGGCACTAGCCAGCCAGATCGACTGGTGCAATGCCAATGCCGAACAATTGCCTTTTGCCGATAACAGTGCCGATTTCGTGACCATTGCCTTTGGCTTGCGTAATGTCACCGATCGCGAGGCGGCCTTGGCCGAAGCGCATCGTGTTCTCAAGGCAGGTGGCCGTTTCCTCTGTCTTGAATTTTCACAGGTTGATAATGCGGTCTTGCAACGGCTTTATGACGCTTGGTCATTTTCTATTTTGCCTCATATGGGGCAAATGGTGGCGGGCGATGCCGAAAGCTATCGTTATCTGGTCGAATCGATCAGACAATTTCCACGCAAGGAAGTCCTTGCCGACATGTTTGCCGATGCTGGTTTTGCGCAAATACGGGTTCGAAGCATGACAGGTAATATCGCCTGTATTCACTCTGGCTGGAAGATGGATTGATGCAGATAGGGTTTCTGTCGATGTTGCGCGCGCTGTTTCGGCTTCCCCATATTGGCTGGCATCTTGGGCGGGCAGGCGTTTTGGGTCACATTGCCCGGATTACCTTATTGCCAAGCTGGTTGCGGCGTATATGCAAACTACTTGACCGGCTGGTGCGTTCACAAAGCGCGACGCGCGATGCGGGCACGGCTCTTGCCGAAGCCCTGACCAGACTAGGGCCCGGCTTCATCAAGTTCGGGCAGGCACTATCGACCCGCGCTGATCTGATGGGGCCTGAGATGACCTATGCCCTGAGCCAGCTTCAAGATCGATTGCCACCTTTTGATGCCCGCCTTGCGATCGCGTCAGTCGAACGTGAAACTGGCCAGTCGCTTGACGATATTTTCACCAGCTTTGACAAGAACGCTGTGGCCGCTGCCTCGATTGCCCAGGTGCATAAAGCTGTATTGCGTGATGGCCGGGCTGTTGCTGTCAAATTACTGCGCCCCGATATCGAACGGCAGATGCGCGCTGATACGTCACTGTTTTTCTCACTGGCCTTGATTCTGCAATGGCTGGCACCTGGCCTTGAACGGCTCAAGCTGGTCACTGCCGTTGAACAATTTGTCGAGCTTTCGGATATGGAGCTTGATCTGCGTCTGGAAGCCGCCGCCGCAGGACGGCTGGCAGATAATCTGGCAGACGATGATGGCATTTACGTGCCGTGGGTTGGTCTTGAACGCTCAACCCCGCGTATGTTGATTATTGAATGGATTGACGGTATCCGCATCGATGATATTCCGGCACTAGAAGCGGCTGGACATGATATCACCAAACTAACTGAATATGCCGCGATCAGTTTTTTCAACCAGGTGTTCCGCGATGGCTATTTCCACGCCGATATGCACCCGGGCAATATCTTTGTCGGCGCTGACGGGCGGCTGGTGCCAATTGATTTCGGCATTATGGGGCATCTTGGTTTTAGTGACCGTATGTTTCTGGCACGCTTGCTAAGCGCAATGCTTGACCGTGATTATGACCTTGTCGCGAAACTGCATTATGATGCGGGCATGCTGGATGAAAAGGTTTCATTACATCATTTTTCACAATCGATCCGCGCGGTTGCTGATCCGGTAATGGGCAAAGCGCTGGGCGATGTGTCCTTAGGCACCGTTCTGGGGCAGATATTGCAATTATCGACCCGCTTTGACATTTCGATCCAGCCGCAATTCAATCTCTTGCAAAAAACCATGATGATGGCAGAAGGTGTTGCCCGACAGCTTAATCCCGGTGCCGATATGTGGGCTTTGTCGCGCCCGCTGGCCGCCGACTGGATGCAGGATCAGGCCGGACTTGCCAAACGCGCCGAACAATTCCTCGAAGACGCCCTGATGGTGGCTTCACGATTACCGCGGATTCTACAGGATCTTGAACAACGTCAGCATCACACACCAATGGTAAAAGCCCCACGCTGGCCCGGTATTGTGGCTTTGATCGCCTTGGCTTTGGCCATTGGGGCTGTATGGCATTAAGCTCATTTTTCATGTTTTTCACATATAACAGGTGACACACCTATATAATATTCACAAATTCACAAATATGTGATATTTTGTGAATACTGATAATCATGTGAAGATATGCTATGAATGTTGAACAGGTCATTGACCAGCTAGGTGGACGCCATGCGATGCAGGCATTGCTTGGTGTTGGGCCCAGCGCGATCAGCAATTATATCGCCCGCGGCTGTTTTCCCCGCCGTGTACAGGCCACCATCGAGGCGGCCTTGCAGAATCCGCCTCATCATTTCAACCCAGACAATCGTGGCATCACCACCGCATCATCGACCGTCATGCCTACGGCACGTGGCAAGCGCATTGCGCTGATTATCGGTGGTGGCATTGCGGCTTATAAAGCGCTCGAACTCACCCGCCGCCTGCAAGATCATGGCTGTCATGTCACCGGCATCATGACACGTTCGGCACAGCAATTCATCACCCCCCTCAGCCTGTCAGCCTTATCCGGTGAAAAGGTCTATACCGATCTGTTTTCGCTCACTGACGAAGCCGAGATGGGACATATCCGCCTTGCCCGTGAAACTGATCTGGTACTTGTTGTGCCCGCCACCGCCAATCTGATGGCGCGCGCCGCTAATGGCATTGCTGATGATCTGGCTTCAACAATTCTGCTGGCGACAACCGCACCGGTGATGATGGCACCCGCCATGAATCCGGCGATGTGGTCACATCCGGCAACCCGCGAAAATCTAGCACGCCTAAAGCAACGCGGCGTCCGCTTCATTGGCCCTGATAGCGGGGATACCGCTTGCGGCGAAGCGGGTGAGGGGCGTCTATCATCCCCACAGGATATTGTCACCAATGTCTGTGCGGCCCTAAATACGGTCAAAGCTCCATCCGAAAACAGCCAATTACCGCTAGCTGGCAAACATGCGCTTGTGACATCGGGGCCCACAATCGAGCCAATTGACTCAGTGCGTTTCATTGCCAATCATTCATCGGGCAAACAGGGACATGCGATCGCCGCCGCGCTGGCGCGTCAGGGCGCAACTGTCACCTTGGTTTGCGGGCCGGTGACTATCGATCCGCCGCTTGGGGTCAAACTGGTCAGCGTTGACACCGCCCAGCAGATGTATGATGCCTGCATGGCTGCCTTGCCTGCCGATATTGCGGTGTGTGCCGCCGCTGTCGCTGACTGGCGCGCGCAATCGCCACAGGATCATAAGATGAAAAAACAGGCAGCCGATATAATGACCCTCAATCTGGTCAAAAATCCCGATATTCTGGCTACCCTTGGTCATCATCAACAGCGCCCCGATCTGCTTATCGGCTTTGCCGCCGAAACCGAAAATCTCGAAACCAACGCCCAGCAAAAGCGCAAGGCCAAAAATTGTGACTGGATTGTTGGCAATCTGGTGACGACATCATCTGGTGCTGATCTATCCGATGATCTGGTTTTCGGGCATGATAAGAACACCATAATACTGGTGCGTGATGGCACCAGCGAGGCATGGCCACAAATGCCCAAGACCGATATTGCCGACAAACTTGTTGCCGCTATGATTACGACTTTGCACCAGAAATCGACACTGGCACCATCTGACGATAGGGAACCTGCCGATGCCTAACTTGCCAACATCCAGCCTGCCAGCATCCAGCTTACCAGTTGATCTATGCCGTCTGCCCCATGCAGCCGATATTCCGCTTCCTGCCTATGCCAGCGATGGCGCGGCGGGGCTTGATCTATGCGCGGCGAATGATACCGCTATTCAGCTGGCTCCCGGTGAGCGGGCGCTTGTGCCCACTGGTTTTGCCATCCGGCTACCCAGTCAATATGAAGCCCAAATCCGTCCACGTTCCGGACTGGCTGCCAAATATGGCGTTACCGTCGCCAACGCCCCCGGTACAATCGACAGTGACTATCGCGGGGAAATCAAAATCATTTTGATAAATCTGGGGGCGGATGCTTTTATCATTGAACGTGGGATGCGGATCGCCCAGATGGTGATCGCGCCAGTGATACAAACCGTGATCCGTGAGGTGGATAGTCTTGATAGCACGACGCGGAATAAAGCTGGCTTTGGTTCCACTGGCACATAGTAACGGGCACATAGTAACGGGCTCAGCCATGCTTTGGGGATATGATTATGCTGAATGATGACGACCTGCACCGCTATGCCCGTCAAATCATCATGCCGGAGATTGACGAACAGGGGCAACAGACGCTGGCCGCGGCTAAGGTGCTTGTCATTGGCGCTGGTGGCTTGGGGGCGCCGGTCATTCTATATCTTGCCGCCGCTGGTATTGGCCAGCTCACGATTCTTGATGATGACAAGGTTGCCTTGACCGATCTTAATCGGCAAATCATTTATGCGATGCCTGATATCGGTGCTGGCAAAGCCCGTCAGGCCGCCTCTGCCGCCACAAATCTCAATCCGGTCATCACACCAACCTATATAGATGCCCGCCTTAACCCGGATAATGCCGAAACCTTGATCAAGGCGCATGACATTATTGTTGATTGCTCGGATAATCCGGACACACGCCAGCTTGTTGGCCGGACCTGTCATCACATGCAACGCCCCTTGGTTTTTGGCGGGGCGGTGCAACTTGAAGGTCAGATATCGGTATTTCAAAGCGGCCTTGATGGCCATGCCGACGCACCTTGCTTCTGTTGTGTATTTCCGGCGATGCCCGATGCCAGACAGGCGCCGCGCTGTTCACAAGTTGGCATTCTGGGGCCTGTTACTGGTATTATTGGGGCGATGCAGGCGCTTGAAACCATCAAGCTATGCCTTGGGCTTGGTACAAATCTGACCGGTAAGCTGGTGTTATTTGATGGCCGCGACATGCGAATGATGGAAATCGCCACCGCCAAAAATCCGCATTGCCCCTGCTGTGGAATCCAACCTTTGCACAACGAAGATTGATAGATGATCGCGCAGGCTGATTATGCTAGAGCATCGCCTCGATCACGCGGTCTGGCGGCGAATGCCCATCCCAGAAAGTCTGCACATTGATGATGACCTTATCACCCATTTCAAGTCGTCCCTCGATTGTCGCCGACCCGATATGCGGCAACAGCACAACATTCTTCAAATTGCGCAGGGTTTCGGGGATATGCGGCTCATTCGCATACACATCAAGTCCGGCACCGGCAATATCACGGGCATCGAGCAATTCGCCCAGCGCTTGTTCATCAACCACTTCGCCGCGCGACGCATTGACAAGATAGGCTGATGACTGCATCCGGCTAAGGCGCTCACGCGATAACAGCATATGGGTGGCAGGTGTATGCGGGCAGTTCACCGAGACAATATCGACACGCGAAAGCATCTGGTCAAGCGAGTCCCAATATGTTGCTTCCAGTTCGGCTTCGGTTTCGGGATGAACGGGTTTGCGATTATGGTAATGGATTGACAAGCCGAAACCACGGGCGCGGCGCGCTACCGCTTCGCCAATCCGGCCCATGCCGATAATACCAAGACGCTTGCCATTGATCCGGTGACCCAGCATGCCAGTAGGCGACCAGCCATGCCATTTGCCCGAACGCGCCAGCGCATCACCTTCGGCAATCCGGCGCGGCACTGCCAGAATCAATGCCATCACCATATCAGCGGTATCTTCGGTCAGCACGCCAGGCGTATTGGTAACCGTAATACCACGCGATTTTGCCGCCGCCAGATCGATATGGTCAACACCGGTACCAAATGAGGCTATTAAGCGTAGCTGTTCACCAGCATAGGCAATCAAATCGGCATCAATCTTATCCGTCACCGTCGGCACCAGCACATC
The DNA here is from genome assembly GCF_000024465.1 of Candidatus Puniceispirillum marinum IMCC1322. NCBI lineage: Bacteria > Pseudomonadati > Pseudomonadota > Alphaproteobacteria > Puniceispirillales (SeqCode) > Puniceispirillaceae (SeqCode) > Puniceispirillum (SeqCode) > Puniceispirillum marinum (SeqCode). The sequence continues at coordinate 1,731,215 of NC_014010.1, forward strand.
GGCGGTTTTTACCGCTTCAATCAGCGCGTCATGGCTCAACGCCACATCGGTCTCATTTAATGTTGTGTCGAATAATTCCCGCATACGGGTTTCAATCGAATCAGGCAACTTGCGGGTCAAAACAACTTTTGGTTTCCTTTGACTCATTTTAAACCCTCTGGCACACCATTACATGATAGCGTGGTTGGTAACATTACTAAATTGGTCTAATATCTTTAGACGTCGCAACACAGACTTTGTGCTATTAACATCATATATTAACCTAAACTAGCAGAACTATTGTTTCATGACAAAACTTCTTGTTCATCTCCCTGTACTTTGTGTTCTCATGCTAGCGGGCATGCTGGGGCTTGCTATGCCTATATCCACAGCCACGGCACAAGAAGCCAAGCTTAGCGTGCGCGGCAGTGGCCATCCAATACCACGCTTTGTGACGATTAAATTCGAAAAGGCGAATTTGCGCGCCGGGCCAGGCAGTGAATATCCCGTTTTATGGCAATATCGCCGCCTAGGCCTGCCCGTTCTTGTCGATGCTGAATTTGGTGTATGGCGCAAAGTTGTCGATCATGAAGGCACATCCGGATGGATGCGCGGGTCATTGCTGGGTCTGAAACGAAATGCCTTTGTCACCAAGGGTGTGATCAAAATACGCGCCCAGGACAATCAAGAAGCGCGCGTCATCGCTGTCGCCGAACGCGGCGCACTTCTTGATCTTGAAACATGTCCGAAACAATGGTGCCGGGTTGCGCATGGCGACATCACCGGCTGGGTACCCCGCCATTCAATTTGGGGCATTATGGACGGCGAAGTCATCAACTAGGCCGTCCATAGTATAATGTCAAATCCCGCTATCTAGGCTAGATCAAAACGGTCGTTATTCATCACCTTTTCCCAGGCTGCGATAAAGTCAGCAACAAAGCTGTTATCGGCATCATCCGATGCATAGACTTCGGCAAGCGCACGAAGCTGGGAATTTGATCCGAAGACCAGATCAACGCGGCTTGCTGTTCTTACCTTTTCGCCGCTAATGCGGTCTGTGGCTTCATAGCTATTACTGCCTGTTGGCTTCCATTCAACGCGCATATCAAGCAATGTTTTGAAAAAGTCATTGCTTAGCTTGCCTGGTGTTTCAGTAAACACGCCATGTCCATTGGCACTAATGCCAAGCGCGCGCATACCACCAACAAGCACCGTCATTTCTGGCGCTGTCAGACCCAGCAGATGGGCTTTATCAAGCAGCATTTCTTCGGGGCTGAACGAGAAGTCAGCTTTCTGATAGTTACGGAACCCATCAGCATCTGGCTCAAGCACCGAAAATGACTCGATATCGGTTTGCTCTTGCGTGGCGTCACCACGCCCTGGCTTAAAGCCGACCTTGGCACCTGATGCCTGCTCGATACCCACATTACCAGCCAGCACAATCACATCGGCAATCGATGCCCCTGTATCGGCGGCAATGGCTGTCAGCACATCCAGCACACGGCCAAGCTGGTCTGGCTTATTGACTTCCCAGTCCTTTTGCGGGGCCAGACGGATGCGGGCACCATTGGCACCACCGCGCATGTCAGTTCCGCGATAGGTAGAGGCGCTAGCCCAGGCGGTTTCAACCATTTCCTGAACGCTCAGGCCACTATCAGCGATGCGGGCTTTCACCGCCTCTACGTCATAATTGCTGTTACCAGCAGGAACAGGATCCTGCCAGATCAGCTCTTCAGCAGGTACTTCCGGTCCCACATAGCGGGAACGCGGCCCCATATCACGATGTAGTAATTTGAACCACGCACGGGCAAAAGCATCAGCGAATTGATCTGGATTTTTATGGAACCGTTCAGAAATTTCACGATAGCTAGGATCTTCGCGCATCGCCATATCGGCTGTTGTCATCATAGTAGGAACGCGGATTGCGGAATCTTCGGCATCCGGTGCCATATCTTCTTGCTTCTGGTCAATCGCGTGCCAGATATGTGCACCAGCTGGGCTTTTCACCAGCTTCCACTCATAGCCAAGCAACAGATCAAAATAGCCATTATCCCACTGTGTCGGATTCGCCGTCCAGGCACCTTCGATTCCACTGGTGATGGTGTCACGGCCTTTACCTTTGCCATGCGCATTTTTCCAGCCAAAGCCCATCTCTTCAATCGGGGCACCTTCTGGCTCAACCCCAACAAGGGCAGCATCACCCGCACCATGCGCTTTACCGAATGTATGACCACCTGCGGTCAAGGCGACGGTTTCTTCATCATTCATCGCCATGCGGCCGAATGTTTCGCGGATATCTCTGGCGCTTGCCAACGGATCGGGATTGCCATCAGGCCCTTCCGGATTCACATAGATCAGACCCATCTGCACCGCCGCCAAAGGATGCGCCAGATCGCGATCACCCGAATAGCGACCATTCGCCAGCCAGTCCGTTTCAAGACCCCAATAGATATCTTCTTCCGGTGCCCAGATATCAGGACGACCACCACTATAACCAAAGGTCTTGCCACCCATAGATTCGATCGCAACGTTACCTGCCAGAATCAGAAGATCGGCCCAGCTGAGCTGCTTGCCATATTTCTGTTTGATCGGCCAAAGAAGACGGCGCGCTTTATCAAGATTGCCATTATCTGGCCAGCTATTAAGCGGGGCAAAACGCTGGGCGCCTGTACCGCCGCCGCCACGGCCATCACCAGTTCTATAGGTGCCAGCCGCATGCCATGTCATGCGGATAAAGAAGGGGCCATAATGCCCATAATCAGCTGGCCACCAATCTTGAGAATCAGTCATCAGATCGTTCAGATCTTGTTTCAGCGCTTTATAATCAAGCTTCTTGAATTCAGCGGCATAATCAAAATCCGCACCCATTGGATTGGATGCTGGCGAATGCTGATGCAGAATATTCAGATTGAGCGCGTTCGGCCACCAATCGCGGTTAGATGTGCCGCCCGCAGTTGCGTTTGATTGAGGTCCGTGCATTACCGGGCATTTGCTTTCGCCGTCCATTTGTCTCTCCGATAGGGTTGGTATTGTCAAAGTATCACGTAATAATCAGGCTAAAGAAACCATCCGCATATAAAATGCAGATCATCGCATGTTATTTCTTTAGAACGATTACAAAAAACATATGAGGCCAGACGGGCAAGGTCAAGCCTGTTTAGAACGAATATAAATAAACCGTATTTATATTCTTATGGTATTGGCACTACGCGCTGATACTAGGGCTATTTGCTGGTGATACTGATAACCACATCAACCGATGAAATTTCATGCCCGTCGGGCGCTTCCGGCAGTTGCGCCAATATCACATCATCCGATGCAATATCGGTCAGTTTGTCATTATCGGCATCGTAAAAATGATGATGATGGTCAACATTCGTATCGAAAATACTATGTTCATTATGCAGGGTGATACGGCGGAGCAAACCGGCCTCGGTAAACTGGTTCAGCGTGTTATAGACCGTGCCGCCAGCAACATGCGTTCCGGCCTTGGCAATTTCGGCAGTCAGCTGTTCGGGGGACACATGCCGATGGCGACCGTCAAGCAACAAGGCGGCGATCGCAATACGCTGGCGTGTCGGACGTAGCCCCGCTTCGCGCAGACGCGTCGTCAGATCCTGCCCACGATCACCCGTGGGGCCATGTTGACGCTTTTCTTGATCCTTGCCTGCCAGACGAGCACGCGCATTTGAATTTTTTTCAATCATTTGAACTGAAAATGAACCCTCCTAAATATTTTGTCAATATTACCTTGGCTTTGGGGCTTATTTCGTGCTTTCTTAGGCCTATTAATAAAGCCATAGCTAGGCTTGTTTTGACTTAATAATAGGGTTGGTAAATAGGCTGGGTAAATAGGCTGGCGCGTAATGTCACAGGCGTTTTCGGCGGGGTTTGCCAGATTATTGTGCCAGATTATAGTGAATGAAAGCGCCATCAGGCCTTACTGACAAGCCGGATAGTCTCCGGCATTCGTATAAGAGGAAGTTAACATGTCACCAAGCAATCAGAACTCATTCACCTATGACGAGCTTATAAGCTGTGCAAAAGGCGAAATGTTTGGGCCTGGCAATCCGCAATTACCGATGCCACCAATGCTCATGTGCGACCGGATTACACGCATTGATGCCGATGGTGGCGATTTTGGCAAAGGCCAGATCGATGCCGAATTCGATATCAATCCCGACCTTTGGTTTTTCCCCTGTCATTTTGAAGGTGATCCGGTCATGCCGGGCTGTCTTGGTATGGATGCCCTGTGGCAGCTTGTCGGCTTTTTCCTTGGCTGGTCAGGCGGGCTTGGCCGTGGACGCGCTTTATCGGTTGGCGAAGTCAAATTCACCGGCCAGATTCTGCCTAGCAACAAGCTGGTGACATTCCGTCTTGATATGAAGCGCGTTATCATGCGCCGTCTTGTTATGGGCATCGCCGACGGCAAGGTGCTGTGTGATGGCGAAGTTGTTTTTGAAGCCAATGACATCAGAGTTGGATTATTCCAGCCAGAAGGAGCCTGATATGCGCCGCGTTGCTATAACCGGAATTGGCATTGTGTCATCGATTGGCAATAATGTTGCCGAAGTTACCGAATCCCTGCGTGCTGGCACATCAGGCATCGTTGCCGCGCCGGAATATACCGAACTTGGCTTTCGCAGTCAGGTGCATGGCACCGTCAAGATGGATGTGGCCGAACATATTGACCGCAAACAGATGCGTTTTATGGGCGAGGGCGCGGCCTATGCTGTGCTGGCGATGGAACAGGCGATTGCCGATTCCGGCCTTGGCGAAGATGATGTTTCAAACCCGCGCACCGGTCTGATTGCGGGTTCGGGCGGGCCATCAACCGCCAATATGCTCACCGCCTTTGATACGACACGCGAAAAAGGACCAAAGCGCGTTGGCCCCTATATGGTACCACGCTGCATGTCATCGACCGTTTCAGCCTGTATCGCGACCTTTTTCAAAATCAAGGGACTGAACTATTCGATCACCTCGGCTTGTTCGACCTCGGCACATTGCATCACGTCGGGCGCCGATGCGATCCGTAGCGGCAGTCAGGACATTGTCTTTGCTGGCGGCGGCGAGGAACTGCATTGGACATTATCCGTATTGTTTGACGCTATGGGCGCGATGTCCTCAAAATATAATGACGCGCCGGAAAAAGCCTCGCGTGCCTATGATTCGGATCGTGACGGGTTTGTCATTGCCGGCGGTGGCGGCATGGTTGTGCTTGAAGATATGGATCGTGCGATCGCGCGCGGTGCCAAAATCTATGCCGAACTTGTAGGCTATGGCGCCAATTCGGATGGGCATGACATGGTCGCCCCATCGGGCGAAGGTGCGGTGCGCTGTATGCAGCTCGCACTGGACGGGTTCGATGGTAACAAGCTTGATGACAAAGTTGACTATATCAATGCGCATGGCACCTCGACACCAGTTGGTGATGCCAAGGAACTTGACGCGGTGCGCGAAGTGTTCGGCCCACGTGGCTATCTGCCTGTAGTGACCTCGACAAAATCGCTGACAGGTCATTCGCTTGGTGCCACCGGCGTTCAAGAAGCGATTTATACGATGATCATGATGCAGAATGGCTTTATCGCCGCCTCGGCTAATATCGATAATCCTGATCCGGCGATTGGGGATATTCCGGTACCGTCAACCCGCATGGATAATGTTGATATCACGCTGGCCTTGTCGAATTCATTCGGCTTTGGCGGCACTAACGCGACCTTGGCCTTGCGGAAAGTTTGATATGAGCGATACAGCCGATACAGCTATGATGGCACCGGGGTCACTTCTGGCTGGCAAACGCGGCCTGATCATGGGCGTTGCCAATGAACGCTCGATTGCGTGGGGCATTGCCGCCGCCGCCGCCAATCAGGGCGCCGAGCTGGCCTTTTCCTATCAGATGGAGGGTTTTGGCAAACGCTTGCGTCCACTTGCTGAATCAATTGGTTCGGATCTGTTGCTGGAATGCGATGTCGCGCATGAAGGTGCGGTGGCGTCATGTTTTGAAAGCTTGTCCAAAACCTGGTCATCGATTGATTTTGTTATCCATGCGCTGGCCTTTTCCGATAAGAACGAGCTCAAAGGCCGCTATATGGACACCAGCCGCCAGAATTTTGCCGATACGATGATGGTCTCGGCCTTTTCCTTTACCGAAGCGGCGCAGGCCGCGCGTCATATGATGCCGTCGGGCGGATCACTTGTGACCTTGAGCTATATCGGTGCCCAGCGTATCACCCCGAACTATAATGTCATGGGTGTTGCCAAAGCTGCGCTTGAAAGCTCGGTACGTTATCTGGCGGTTGATCTTGGCGGCCAGAATATCCGCGTCAACGGGCTGTCTGCGGGCCCCATGAAAACGCTGGCCGGTGCCGCGATCACCGGCGCACGTCATATCTATCGTCATTCTGAAGAAAATGCGCCGCTTGGCCGCAATCCGGATATCCATGAAGTTGGCCGTTCTGGCCTCTATCTGGTATCTGATTTATCATCCGGCGTTACCGGCGAGATACATTATGTCGATGGCGGATTTAACCATGTTGGCGTTCCGCCCGAGGTCTGATTAGTCCCGAAGCCTGATTAGTCAGGAAATCTGCGTTCCCAGTCGAGCGCGCTTTTGACAATCACATCAAGATCGTCATATTTCGGCACCCAGCCAAGTTTACGTTTCAGCAGACTCGAATCCGCCACCAGATAGACCGCATCGCCTGGCCGCCGCGGGGCTTCGGCAACATTCAGGTTTGATCCCGACACCCGCGCCACTGACGCCAGCACATCGCGCACCGAATTGCCGGTGCCATAGCCACAATTTGCGATCACTGGCGCGCCGCCATCCATCAGATGATCCAGCGCCACCATATGCGCCCCGATCAGATCACTGATATGGATATAGTCACGGATACAGGTGCCATCCGGCGTATCGTAATCAGTGCCGAAAATCTGCATCGCGTCACGTTTGCCACAGGCCAGCTCGCCCGCGATCTTTATCAGATGCGTTGCCGGTTTCGATAGCTGGCCTGATCGCCCCGCCGGATCAGCCCCCGCAACATTGAAATAGCGCAACACCACATAGGACAGATCATGCGCTTTGGTGGTATCTCGCAGGATTGTTTCCGACATTAATTTCGACGCCCCATAGGGGTTTTCCGGCACAGGTAATGCGGTTTCATCGATTGGTTCTTGCGCATGTTCGCCGTAAACCGCCGCCGTTGACGAAAAAATAAAGCGCTTAACCCCGGCCTTGACGCAGGCCGCGATCAGATGCGCCGTATTCAGCGTGTTATTGATATAATATTTCAACGGATCAGCCACCGATTCAGGCACCACAATCGACGCGGCAAAATGCGCGACCGCGTCAAAATCATGGGCGACGAGCAGGGCATCGGTCACCTGCCTATCACCAACATCACCGCGCACAACGGTAACGCCTGCGGGTACCAGCTGTTCATGTCCGGTGGAAAAATTATCCAGAATGACCACGTCATGACCCGCATCAAGCAAGGCCAGCACCATATGGCTACCGATATAGCCTGCCCCGCCTGTTACCAGAATCTTGCGCTTTCTTGTCATGATGGCCTTATCCCTTGGTCACGCGCACAGACAATTGGCATCCGCACTAAAACGGCGCGTCACCCTGCGTGCAAGCCACTTTATATCACATATTATGATTAACCATAGAAAAAGGCGGGGATCGCGCCCCACCTTTATCGTTATATATATTCTAAAGCTTTGGTCTATTCAGCCGCATCGCCTTCGGCCTCAGCCGCTTCTTCCAGATCAGCGCCTGTTTCCTGATCGACACGCTTCATTGACAGCTTGACCTTGCCACGATCATCAAAGCCGATGACCTTGACTTTAACGGTGTCACCTTCTTTACAGATATCGGTGGTTTTTTCGGTGCGGCCATTTTGCAGTTCGGAAATATGAACCAGACCGTCCTTGGCGCCAAGGAAATTGACAAACGCACCAAAATCGACTGTTTTCACAACCTTGCCATCGTAAATCACGCCCAGCTCAGGCTCGGCAACGATATCACGGATACGCGCCACCGCGGCTTCACCCGAAGCCCCTGTAACCGCCGCCACCTTGACCGTACCGTCATCTTCGATATCGATCTTGGCACCTGTGGTTTCACAGATTTCACGAATGATCTTGCCACCAGGGCCGATGATATCGCGGATCTTGTCGACAGGGATATTCAGGGTGGTGATTTTCGGCGCACTGTCAGCCAGCACTTCACGTGCCGAGGTCAGCGCTTTTGCCATCTCGCCCAGAATATGGATACGGCCATCACGTGCCTGATCCAGCGCAATCTGCATGATCTCAGGTGTGATTGACGTGATCTTGATATCCATCTGCAAAGATGTGATACCGGCATCCGATCCCGCCACCTTGAAGTCCATATCGCCAAGATGATCTTCATCACCCAGAATATCGGACAGCACGGCAAAATCGTCACCTTCCTTGATCAGACCCATGGCAATACCGGCAACCGGACGTGCCAGTGGCACACCTGAATCCATCAATGCCAGCGAACCACCACAGACGGTTGCCATTGATGACGAACCATTTGATTCGGTGATCTCGGATACCAGACGCACGGTATAGGGGAATTCTTCCTTAGACGGCATCAATGGACGGATCGCCCGCCATGCCAGCTTGCCATGTCCGATTTCACGACGTCCTGGCGATCCCACGCGGCCAGCTTCACCAACCGAATATGGCGGGAAGTTATAATGCAGCATGAAGTTCGAACGGCCTTCGCCAACCAGCGAATCAATGATCTGCTCATCCTGACCGGTACCAAGCGTGGCAACAACCATCGCCTGTGTTTCACCACGGGTGAACAAGGCCGATCCATGCGCACGTGGCAGAAATCCAGCTTCGGACACAATCGCCCGCACTGTTTTCGTGTCACGGCCATCGATCCGCACACCGGTTTTCAAAATCGCCCCACGGACCACATCGGCTTCCAGCCCTTTGATCAGACCACCAACCAGAACCGCGTCATAATCGTCACCAATTTTGTCCTTGGCTTCACTGCGTACAGCGCCAACAGCGGCTTGCCGTTCGGCTTTATCGGCAATTTTATAAGCTGCTTCAAAAGCACCTTCGAATTCTTTCAGAATATCACTGATGGTGCTGGTTTCAGCTGGTTCTTCAGGCAGGTCACGTGGCTCCTTGGCACATGATTCGGCCAGATCGATGATTGCTTCGATCACCGGCTTGATCGCATCATGCCCGAAATTCACCGCGCCAAGCATGACCTCTTCAGATAGCTCTTGTGCTTCTGATTCGACCATCAACACGCCTTCCATCGTACCGGCCATCACCAGATCAAGATCGCTTTCATCCATCTGCTCAACTGTCGGGTTCAGCACATATTCGTCATTGATCCAGCCAATACGTGCACCGGCAATCGGGCCAAAGAACGGCACGCCTGACAAAGTCAAAGCAGCCGAAGCGCCGATCATGGCGGCTATGTCTGGGTTGTTTTCCATATCATGCGACAGCACGGTACAGATGACCTGTGTTTCGCATTTGAATGATTTTGGAAATAGTGGGCGGATTGGACGGTCAATCAGACGACACACAAGGGTTTCGTTTTCTGATGGGCGACCTTCGCGTTTGAAAAAGCCACCTGGGATTTTACCGGCGGCAAAGGCTTTTTCCTGATAATTGACTGTCAGCGGAAAGAAATCCTGACCTGGCTTTGCTTGCTGTGCGGCAACTGCCGTACATAAAACTGTTGTTTCGCCAAGGGTAACCATAACGGCACCATCAGCTTGACGGGCAACTTTTCCGGATTCCAATACCAGTGGCGTGCCGCCCCAATCCAATTCTTTACGGAATATTTTAAACATTTAGATATATCTCTCTCGTACGTTCTTAAATCAGACACCAAGCTAGCTCTGCATAGGCCAAAGCCAAGCCAGAAAGGTCAGTCAGAAAAAGGTGAAGGTGGGGTTAATATCATGTGCCGTGCACCCAATGTGACAGCTTTACCAACATGGTAAAAGGCACCCACGGTCTCATCTTGTGCCTGATTTATGTTTTTCCTTTTTCGTAGGCATCTTTTGACATGCCATAAGTGAAAAAGCAAATAGAATTACAAAGACAAAACCGCCATCCAGACTGGATAGCGGTTTCACTTTGTTGAGACTGTGATCGCCAATTACATCAATATCTTAGTCGCATCTAATGATGTTGTTAGCGGCGCAGGCCTAGCTTTTCGATCAGCGCTTTATAAGCCGCCATGTCACCTGCTTTGATATAATCAAGCAAGCTACGACGCTGGCCAACCATCGACAGCAGACCGCGGCGTGAACCAAAGTCCTTTTTATGTGTCTTGAGATGCTCGGTCAGGTTGCGGATGCGCTCGGATAAAATCGCGACCTGTACCGCAGATGATCCGGAATCTTTATCATTTTTGCCGAATTCGGTAATCAGTTCAGCTTTGCGTTCATTCGTAATCGACATCAAAACCTCCTATGGTTTTATAGGTTTAAAACACGGACAGGGCATACAGCCCCTGCTTTGATCGCCACCAGCGCCACCGGTGTATCGCCATGCATGGCAATGCCGGTTTGTCCCCCGGCCAGGCCAGCGAACCGCAATTGTGCGGACTGACTCAACGCGCCAAGGGTTTGGCCATGACGAAGCAAGGATGCCTCATCCCCCGAAATGGGTAACGCCGGGATGTCGTCCAGCGCACTCACAACAGGATGTAAATGCTCGAAAGCGGGCGCACTATGCTCCAGATTTTCCAGAAAATCTAGTGAAATCGCCTTATCGGCGTGAAAGCTGCCCACCGACATGCGGCGCAGGCTTGTCACATGCGCGGCACTGCCAACCGCGCGGCCAATATCACGTGCCATCGACCGGATATAGGCACCTTTGCCACAGGCCACATAAAACCGTGCTTTGCTTTCATCATGCGATAGCAATTGGCATGTTTCGATAAAGATCGGACGTGGGGCCAGCTTCACCGCAGGCGCGTCATCATCGGCATCGGCCTTGCGTGCCAGTTTATAGGCCCGTTGCCCATCAACCTTGATCGCCGAATAGGCAGGCGGCACCTGTTCGATATGGCCGGTAAATTGCCCTAGCACAGCGGTAACGTCAGCATCGCTTGGGCGTTTTTCGGATCGATAGGTGACACTGCCTTCGCTATCATCGGTGCTGGTTTCAACACCCCATGCCAGGGTGAATTCATAAGACTTGTGACTACCCATGGCAAACGCCACCGTCTTTGTGGCTTCCCCCAGCGCGATCGGCAGCACCCCACTTGCCAGCGGATCAAGCGTACCACCATGTCCGGCTTTAGCAGCATTGAACACACGCCGCACAATCGCCACCGCCTTGGCCGAGCTGATCCCCACAGGCTTGTCCAGATTCACCCAGCCATGCACCGGCTGGCCATTGTTGCGCGGCATCTTTATTTATCCTGATGCAGGGCGTTGAACAGAACATTCATCCGCGCCGCATTTTCAAAACTTTCATCAAGCAGAAATTTTAACCGCGGCGCACGGCGCAAATGTACACGTTGCGCCACCATGCTTTGAATTTTAGGCGCTAGCCGGTTCAACGCAGGCAGAACAACTTCGACATTCACCCCACCAAGCGGCATCGTATAGACACGCGCATTGCTCAGATCGGGGCTAATCGAAATTTCGGAAATGGTGATTGACACATTTTCCAGATCGGGATCAAAGAAATCTTCCCGAAACAGAATATCCGACAGCGCATGACGCAAGGTTTCCCCAACACGTAGCTGGCGCTGGCTTGGCCCCTTTGCGTTGTGGCTGTTGCGTGGCTTTGATGACATGACAACTTCCTTTCACACAACACCATCTGTCGGTTTGCTTCAGATCACCTATCGGCTGGCAAATAATATCCCGAAGCCGTCCATCATGGTCGGCATGGCAATGTTACATCTAATAACTAGTCGAGGGTACGGGCAATCTCACGGATTTCAAAACATTCGATCATATCTTTTTCCTGAATGTCCGAATAGTTTTCAAAGCCCATACCACATTCAAAGCCTTCACGGACTTCTTTGACCTCGTCCTTGAAACGTTTCAATGTCTTTAGCGCGCCCTCATGGATCACGACATTATCGCGAAGCAAACGCACCTTACAGCCACGTTTGATAACGCCTTCAGTCACCATACAACCAGCAACCTTGCCGACTTTTGACACGCCGAATACCTGGCGGATTTCGGCATAGCCGATAAAGTCCTCTTGGGTATCCGGGCTCAGCAAGCCGCCCATCGCCGCTTTCACTTCATCGATCAGTTCGTAAATAATCGAATGATAGCGGATTTCAACACCATCGCGCTTGGCCAGATCACGTGCCTGCGGAATCGCGCGCACATTAAAACCGATCACAATCGCATTCGATGCCGCTGCAAGGCTGATATCCGATTCACTCAGCGCGCCAACGCCTGATGACAGCATCCGCACCTTGACCTGTTCGGTGCCCAGCTTTTCAAGCGCGACACGGATCGCTTCGAGTGATCCATGCACATCGGTCTTGATGACGACAGGCAATTCTTCGGCTTCACCGGCGGCAATTGCCGAGAGCATCTGTTCGACCGAACCACGCGCACCGCGGGCGGCATCATGATCCTTATTGCGACGTGTCCGGTATTCGGCAATTTCACGCGCGCGCGCTTCGGTTTCGACAACAACACAGTTATCGCCAGCCATCGGCGTACCATTCAAACCCAGTATTTCTACAGGCTGGCCTGGTCCTGCTTCTTTCAGCTTCTGTCCACGGTCATCAAGCAAGGCGCGAACCCGGCCGCTTTCCGCACCAATGACAAAAATATCGCCCTGACGCAACGTACCGCGTTGCACCAGCAAGGTGGCAACCGAACCACGGCCACGTTCGACCTTCGATTCGATCACGACACCATCGGCATTACGATCCGGATTGGCGCGTAATTCCAGAAGCTCGGATTGCAGCATGATCGCTTCTTCGAGTTTATCAAGGCCAAGTCCGGTATGTGCCGAAACATCAACACACAGCACATCGCCGCCGAAATCTTCGGTGACTATTTCCTGCTGTAACAGGTCATTACGCACACGCTGGGGATCGGCTTCGGGCTTGTCACATTTATTGACCGCGACAATAACCGGACAACCTGCCGCTTTGGCATGGTTAATCGCTTCGACTGTCTGTGCCATAACCGAGTCATCAGCGGCCACGACCAGCACGACAATATCGGTAATATTCGCACCACGCGAGCGCATCTCGGTAAAGGCTTCGTGGCCAGGCGTATCGATAAAGGTAATCACATTCTTATTCGCTGTGGTGATCTGATAGGCGCCAATATGCTGGGTAATGCCACCTGATTCTCCTGCCGCTACATCGGTACGGCGAATCGCATCAAGCAAGCTGGTTTTACCATGGTCAACATGACCCATAACCGTAACCACGGGGGGGCGGGGCTGCAGGTTGTCTTCGGCATCGTCATCACCTGTAAGGCCGATTTCGATATCTGATTCTGACACACGTTGCACCTTATGGCCAAATTCACTCACAACCAGTTCGGCTGTTTCGCCGTCGATTGTCTGTGTTGCGGTGGCCATAATGCCCAGCTTCATCAATTCCTTCACCACATCAGCCGTTCGTTCGGCCATACGGTTGGCCAGTTCGCTGACACTGATCGTATCTGGAATGATCACATCCCTGACCTGCTTGACCTGTGGCTGTTCTTCGCGCATCCGCGCCTTTTCGCGTTGTCGCTTGACCGACGCTAACGAACGCTGGCGACGGCTTTCATCACCGGAAAGCGCCTGATTGATTGTCATCTTGCCAGATTGACGCCGGTTATTGGTATCACGGCGCGAAGCCCCTGGACGGCGAGGTGCCATTTCATCAGCGGCCTTGCGGCGGCGTTGCTGGGCTTCACCAATCGGATCCGGCATTTGTGGCGCGGGGGCGGCTGGACTGCGCTCTGGCACCTCTTGGCGTCGGGCGTGCGTATCAGCATGTTTTTTGGCTTCAAAGGCCCGGCGTTCTTCCTCGCCAGCCTCGATTTCACGAAGTTCGGCCAATTCGGCGGCACGGCGCGCTTCAACCGGATCAAGTGGCACTTCTGGTTCGGGTGCGGGGGGAATTGCGGCTTCGGCTACTGGTGCCTCATCAGGCGCATTACCTTCAGGTACAGCTGGCGCGGCATTATCTCCATCTGCGGCCGGGGTTGGTTTCTTCATCCCTTCCTGCAGGGCGCGAACGCGGGCAGCGCGTTCTTGTGCGGTTAGCTTATCATCGGCCGCCGCTGGTGTCGCAGGCGTTGCCACCGGTGCTTCGCTCAACGCTGGTGTTTCGGGCGTTGCTGGCGGGGTCACGGCCTCGGCGCTAGGCTGGCCAGCGCGTGATGGTGCCGCAGGTGCGCGTTTACGGCGCACTTCAACCTGAACCGTTTTACGTCCGGCCACTGAGGGACCTGTCCGCATTTTGCCCGCATCCAAGTTACCCAGTGTTAACTTGCCGCTGGACAAACTCAGTTTCTTTGTTTTGCCACTCTCGTCGCTCATTTCTGACCCTTTCACCGAATCTATGTCTTTACCAATGAGGCAAGCCACAATTCGCAAACATGGCTAGGTGATACACCTGTCAGGCTAGTTCTGACAACCCGTAGCACCATAAAACCCGTCTAAACGCATGATCTCGTCATGCAAATTATCAATCAATGCCACCCCGCCACGCGCGGCTGCACCCCGAAGCCCTACATAGGCAATACTGTCTCGTCCGAAAACCTGGCCTAGTTCCTCGGCGGTCAGTGTCTGGCTGACCCAGGTGACGCCAAGCTTGCTTTCAAGCTTTCTACATTCGCGTTCAGACGCATCCTGAGCTGCCAGAAGTGCATCAAACGAACCATCTACAAGCAATTTTCCGGCTCCGGCAAAGGCAATGCCAGACCGCCGCGCCATCGCCAGCAATGATAATACGCGGCTACGCAACATCGACATGATATGGGTAATGCCATCGGCATCATCGGCCAGATCCACGCCAAGCGCACGCTTGAAATGGCCTTTACTATCAGCTTTGGAAATGCTGGCCGCATTGGCCATCACCCACGCCCCACGACCAGGCAAGCGTTCGGCAAGATCGGCAACCGCGACCCCATCCGGACTCGCAACAAAGCGAATCAGGCTATTGGTGGGAAGTGTTTGTCCCGTTGCGATGCAGGTGCGCGTAACCATGAGGCCGGTCCCAACATGATCTAGCTATCAGATGCGTCAGCAGATATCTCACCTGCTTCTGCCTCTGTATCGGGTGCATCACTATCGCTTGCATCAGCGGCTTGATCATCTTCATCATCAAACCAATGTGCCCGTGCAGCCATGATGATATCGCCCGCTTCAGCGTCGTCACTCAGGCCGTGTTCGCCTAACAGGCTGACCAGCTCCTCATTATCGAGGTCAGCTAGATCATCAAGGGTGAGAATATTATTCTCGGCAAGCGACAGCAGCATAGCCAGACTGATATATTCAAAGGCACGCAGATCATCAGCCACTTTCAGCTTATCAAGAGCTTCA
This sequence comes from Candidatus Puniceispirillum marinum IMCC1322, assembly GCF_000024465.1. NCBI lineage: Bacteria > Pseudomonadati > Pseudomonadota > Alphaproteobacteria > Puniceispirillales (SeqCode) > Puniceispirillaceae (SeqCode) > Puniceispirillum (SeqCode) > Puniceispirillum marinum (SeqCode). Next base: position 1,746,743 of record NC_014010.1, read on the forward strand.
TTGATTCTGGTTGTTTCACGCTCGACATAATCAACCGCACGATTTTGCAATTCGGTTGCAATATCTTCGTCAAAGCCCTGAATATTAGCCAGCTCCTCGATTGTGCTTTCGGCGATTTCTTCCGGCAGGACAAAGCCTTCCGCCACCAGCAGATGCGCGATCACATCATCGATGTTCAGCGCTTCGATAAAGCCGGTCGAGCGCGTGCGGAATTCTTCCTGGCGACGTTCCGATTCTTCGGCCTCGGTCAGAATATCAATATACCAGCCTGACAATTGCGAGGCGAGGCGTACATTCTGTCCACGACGGCCAATCGCAAGGCTGAGCTGGTCATCAGGCACGACAACTTCCATCCGGCCAGCCACCTCATCCATCACCACCTTGGCAACTTCGGCTGGTGCCAGCGCATTCACGACAAAGGCAGCAGGGTCATCATTGAACGGGATAATTTCCACTTTCTCACCCTGCAATTCGCCAACAACCGCTTGCACTCGGCTACCCCGCATACCCACACAGGCGCCAACCGGATCAATGCCCGGATCATTCGACAGAACCGAAATTTTGGCACGACTACCAGCTTCACGAGCCACACCTTTGATTTCGATGATGCCATCATAAATTTCAGGCACTTCCTGTGTAAACAGCTTGGCCATGAATTCATTACAGGCACGCGATAGAAAGATTTGCGGGCCCCGCTGTTCTTCGCGCACATCGATAATATAGGCGCGCACGCGATCGCCTTGGCGCAGATTCTCACGCGGGATCATTTCTTCACGGCGAATCACCGCTTCGGCACGGCCCAGATCAACAGTGATCGAATAGCTTTCAGCACGTTTGATTGTCCCAACAACAATCTCACCAACGCGGTCTTTATATTCTTCAAACTGACGCGCACGCTCGGCATCACGCACTTTTTGCGAAATCACCTGCTTGGCAGTCTGCGCCGCAATCCGGCCAAATTCGATTGGCGGCAATGATTGCTTTGAAAATTCACCAAGACCTACTGCAGGGGTCAGTTTGGCACCTTCGTCAACGCTTATCTGGGTCTCATCATCTTCGACCTCTTCGACAACTTCCATCCAGCGTTCCAACCGGATCGCGCCTGATTTGCGATCAATCATGGCCCGGATATCACGCTCCAGACCATATTTTGCACGGCCAGCTTTTTGAATCGCTTCTTCCATGGCCAGCATGACTTCTTCGCGATCGATCGATTTTTCACGCGCCACCACATCGGCGACCTGAATGAGTTCCATACCCGGAATTGATGATGTATCCATTATCGTCTCGACTTATCTGTTTCAAGCCTTTGTCTAAATTCAAAAGCGGGCTTGGTTGTTTGCTGTTAAAGGGTGTGATGACATTGTCATGACCCCGATTATGTTAGTCACTATTTTTACGTGGTTTTTATTTAGCCTTTATTTGGTCTTTAGTTGACATCGCCAGAATTTCTGCTGGGTCGATACGCGCCGAATCTATTTCGTCAAATGCAAATGCAAAGCGTCCGAATGTTGTTTCCAGAACGATCTTGCCTTCATCGTCAAAGCCATTTAGGCGGCCATTAAAGCGGCGACGGCCATCACGCATCATCCGCAGATTTATTTTGGCCAGCTCACCTTCAAACCTTTCATAATCTTCGATTTTGGTCAGCGGCCGGTCAATTCCCGGAGAGCTGACCTCCAGAACATAGGCACTGGAAATCGGATCTTCAACATCAAGCAAGGCCGCAATATGCCGGCTCAGCTTTTTGCAATCCTCGACAGTCATCTCGCGATCTTCAACCGGTTCAGCCATAATCTGCAACTGGTTACGGCCTGAATTGCCGCCCATAAACAATACCCGCACCAGCTGAAAACCCAGGTCTTCAACCGCCGCTTCGATTATCTTGCTTACTTTTGTCTCTACCAAGCTGGTCTCGCTGTTGGTCCAATCGATCCACATATCAGCCAATAAAAAAGTGAGCCCGCGGCTCACTATCTATGCGACAGCTGATTTTGCATATTATATATAACGTAACACGCCAAATGACAAGCGTTTACGTCAGCACCTGTTTCAGCCTAGCTACGGGTAAAAATAAACCAGGCCGGATGGCGTGCTTCATTTTCGGCCTTTTTCATATAGCGTGTCGCTGGCAAGTCTGCTGGTCGTATCTGCCAGTCATCTGCACAGCGCGCGGTCCAGTCAAAGGCCGGATGCCGCATTGCCGCCTGTAACAGCCAGCTTTTTGCCGTTGGATCATCACTGGCCATCACAAGGCTGCCCCCTGGCCGGATCAGCCGCGCCAGCGAATTCATCACATCATCTTGCAGAATCCGGCGTCCAGCATGGCGCTTTTTTGGCCAGGGATCGGGAAACATAACATAGGCACCCGCCAGCGACGCATCGGCCAGCGACGCAAAGATCAGCCGCACATCATCATCCCAGATGCGGATATTATCGATATCGTCATCCTGCATATGCCGCAGCAGACTAGCGACACCATTTATAAAGGGCTCGGCACCAATGAAACCGGCATCAGGCCGTTGCGTCGCCAGTCCGGCGATATGCTCGCCGCCGCCAAACCCGATTTCCAGAAAAACATCCGCACAGGGACTACTGAATTGCGCGGCGGCGTGACGTTCTAGATCAAACCGTACTTCAGGCAATTTTTCAGCCAATAAAGTCTGCATTGTCTGCCGCAATGGACGACCTTTCCGCCGTCCGTAAAAGCGCGGGCCATAAAAACGCGAGGCAGAAAAATCCTGATTATCCATATTTGGTTTTTGAGCGCCTGGTTGTTGAGCATCTGTCTTTTTGGTGTCTGTCTTTTTGGCGCCTATCACTTTTATGACTGTCTCTTTTTTGTCTGATGTCATCGTCACAACCATTCCCAAATCACCAGACATCCTCGCTGTGGATACCTATAAATATTAGGCCAAAGCCGCCGTCAGTGCAGCTTTCAGATCGGTTGCTTCCCAGCTAAATGATCCCGCACCCGCTTCACCAGCCATACGGCCAAAATGGCCATAGGCAGCACTTGATGCGTAGATCGGCTTATTCAGGCCAAGATGTTCACGGATGCCACGTGGTGTCAGCTTCATCGACTGGCTCAAAGCCTGTTGCAAATCAGCATCACTGCCTGCACCGGTGCCGTGCGTATTCGCATAGACCGAAACCGGATCAGCAACACCAATGGCATAAGCAAGCTGAATCGTGCATTTCGTCGCCAGACCGGCGGCCACAACATTCTTCGCCAGATAACGCGCGGCATAGGCGGCAGAACGGTCAACTTTTGTCGGGTCTTTACCCGAAAAGGCGCCTCCACCATGCGGCGCGGCACCACCATAAGTATCAACAATAATCTTTCTGCCTGTCAGACCGGCATCACCATCGGGTCCACCAATAACGAAATTACCCGTTGGATTAACCAGCAGATCATCGGCACCCACCATCCAGCCATCTGGCAGGATATCGGCAATAACCGGTGTCACCAATTTACGTATATCATCTGTTGATGCGCCTTCGGCATGCTGGGTAGATAAAACGATCTTATGCGTACCAATGGGTTTACCATCATCATCATAAACCATTGTGATCTGGCTTTTCGAGTCGGGGCGTAAAATCGAATCCGCATTGCTTTTGCGCATTCCGGCAAGACGTTTTAGAATCTGATGCGAATAGTGTATCGGTGCTGGCATAAGAACGTCGGTTTCGTCACAGGCATAACCAAACATAAGCCCCTGATCACCGGCGCCTTCATCCTTGTTATCGCCTTCATCAACGCCCATTGCAATATCGGCTGATTGCTCATGCAAATAATTCTGAAATTCGAAATGGGCGTGATGGAATTTGTCCTGCTCATAGCCAATATCCTTAACCGCCGCCCGCACCGCAGGTTCAATCTGTTTCATAATACCGGCGATCTGGTCTTCGGGTGCCCGCACCTCACCTCCCAGAATGACGCGATTGGTCGTCGCCATGGTTTCGCACGCAACACGCGCTTCTGGGTCAGCTGTTAGAAACAGATCAAGCACCGTGTCTGATATGCGATCGCATACCTTATCAGGATGCCCTTCGGACACGGATTCAGACGTAAATAGATATGACATGAGAGCCTCTTTATTTTTCGACAGGGTTTTTTGCCTGAACTAGCGGCGCTGGTCAAGCCGTCAGTCAAGCCGCCGATCAAGCCAATATGCAAACCCGGCGGTCAGCATAAGCATAAAGACAAACAACATCTGCCCCATTTTGGCAAGTAACGTTGTTTCCAGCGCGGCAACCACCTGCACATCAAGACTATCGGCAATGCCAAGCTCGATCTGGCCAAGTGGCCGTCCTAGCGGATCAAACGCCCCGCTGATACCAGCATTCGCGGCGCGGATCAATGTCATGCCTTCCTCGACCGCACGCATCTGGCTTTGAGCCAGATGTTGCCAGGGACCTGCCGTATGACCGAACCACCCATCATTTGTCAGATTGACTATGAAATCCGGCTTGTTCTGGCGGTCAACGATCGCCCCCGAAAAAATCACTTCATAACAGATCAATATCTGCGCCCTGCCAACTCCTGGTACAGTGAACAGCTTATTTGTTGTTCCTTTACTGAAATCCTGCGGGCCAGCAATCACATCAATAAGCGGAACCAGGCCACGAAACGGCACATATTCGCCAAATGGCACAAGGTGGCGTTTGTCATAAATGCCTTTGAGCGCACCATTATGCGCATGCAAAACCGCCGCATTGAATAATCTATCCTGTTCGTCACGGCGCGGAATGCCGGTCAGCAGATACCCATCAAACGGCGTCGCTGATGCTACGGTTCGGCGCAACAGCTCCGGTTCGACGCTGGCAAAGCCGGCGAACGCCGTTTCCGGCCAGATCACCAGACGCGGCATGGGAATATGCTGATTTGATAAATCAACAAGTCGTTGCAGATGTTCTGGTCGTTTCGATCTCAGCCATTTTTCCTGTTGCGGTACGGATGGCTGAATGATGCGCACAGTTGGGCTTTGCGTGTTCTGCACCACATCTTGCAGGTGATCGATACGCACGATTCCCAGATATGACAGCAACAATGGCACGATCAGCAGGGCCACCGCAATCTGCCGCGCCCCCACCACCCATAGCGCCAGCACAAAGGCAAACAGAAAGGCGATGATATTCAGCCCGTAAATGCCAAACCAGCTAGCCGCTTGCAAGGCGCCAAGATGAAAGCTGAACAGATAGCCCGGCGCGTTCCATGGAAACCCGGTGGCAACAAAACCACGGGCATATTCTGCCAAACCCAGCATCATCACCAGCCAGATCAGACGGCCTTGTGCTGTGCGACCACAACGCCATGCCACCCATCCGGCTACCGCCCAGAATAAAGCCAGTACAGAGGCAAGGCCAAAAGCGGCAAACGGCATCAACAACCACAAGCCAGGGTCAGAGACATAAAGCGAATGTGCCACCCAATAGGTCGAAAACACAAACCAGCCAAGTCCGGCCAGCATCCAGATAGCAGCTGCCCGCCAGGCTGTGTGTGCCTTGGCTGACGTCAGCGCCGGGAAAGATAACGCAAAAATGGTAAATATAAACCCCAACGGCGGCAGGCACAGGCTGGCAAGGCAGCCAGCCAGAAATGACCCGACATAGGGATTACGGATCACGGCAGCCGCCTTATTCCAGAACCGCGCCATTCCGCGTCACCTAGCTTTGATCATGCTGCGGGACCCGCGCAAGCCCCCTGATTTTTACCAATGTGATACGCCGTGGATCACCTTCCAGCACTTCGAACTGCAACCCCTTTGCATGGCGAACAATTTCACCGCGCGTTGGCACACGTCCGGCTTCGGCACAGACCAGCCCGCCCAGCGTGTCAATCTCATCACGATCATCATCATCAAGCAGAATACCTGTTACGGTTTCCAGCGTTTCGATTTCAAGGCGGGCGTCGGCGATCGCGGTACCATCACCATTGATGTCAAACCGCAAGGCTATCGTTTCATCATATTCATCTTCGATGTCACCAACGATTTCCTCAATCAGATCTTCAATCGTAATCAGCCCGTCAACGCCGCCAAACTCATCGACAACCAAGGCCAGATGACGCCGCTTTAACCGCATCTCATGCAACAGATCCAGAAGCCGGATTGTCGGGGCAACAAACAAAGCCGGACGCAGAAGTGATTTAACTGGTGGCACCTCACCAGCTTGCAAGCTGGCAAAAATATCTTTGACGTGAATAAAGCCGGCAACATCATCCAACGTTTCGCGATATACCGGAATGCGGCTATGCCTGACCTGTGAAATTTGCTTGCTGATCTGGGAAAACTCATTGCGCATGCTGACCGAAACAATATCTGCCCGTGGGATCATCACATCCGATGCAATCTTATCACGAAGCCCAAGCAGATTGCGCAGCAAGGTACCTTCGTGACGGTCAAAAAGCTCACGGTCAGTTGCCGAATCTTCCAGCAATTCGGTCATTTTCTGGCGCCGTGATTCAGGGCGTTCGAACAAGGACTTTATCATGTTTAACAGCACATCGATCATGATGCAGACTCCGTCTTTGGCATTATGCTAGTGGCATCATCATCTGCGGCTTTATTATCCGCCATATCAACCCCGGCTTTATCAACCCCAGCTTTATCAACCCCAGCTTTATCAACATAGGGATTAGCGATGCCCAGCGCCTCTAGCAGGCTGATTTCCAGCGCTTCCATCGCATCGGCCTCGGCATCCTGATCGTGGTCATAACCCAAAAGATGCAACACACCATGCCCGAACAAATGCGTGATATGATCCGAGATTCTGATACTACTTTCTTCAGCCTCGCGCGCGCAAATGCCATAGGCAATGGCGATATCGCCTAGCTCCTGGCGTTGCGGCGCATTATCGTCGTCAGCATCCATAGCGCCCATAGCATAAGGCATATCATCGTCATCTGCGGCGGGAAAGGACAGCACATTCGTGGCTTTATCGATGCCGCGATGATCATGGTTTAACTGCCGTATTTTGGCGTCACTGCATAATAACAGGCTGACTGCACAATCTTTCATGTCATGCGCCGACAGCGCCCTATCGAGAATCTGGCAAAAATGCGCTTTCACATCACCGAGCATAGCCGCTGACCAGCAATCATGATCAGTCATAATATCAATCTGATGCGCGTCTGGCGTGTGCCATTGGCGTGCGTCAAAAGCTGACATGGTGTCACCATGATCAGCACCAGCAGAGGTTAAACTGTCAGGCTCCGGACTGGGGTCAATCATGGCGTTTGTCCCTTTTCATAGGCGTGCAGGATGCGCGCAACAACGGGGTGTCTTACCACATCTTTGCCTGACAGATGGATGATACCAACACCTTTAATATCAGTCAGAATAGATACGGCATCTGCCAAACCTGACGGGTGTCCAGCAGGCAGGTCAACTTGGCTCAGATCGCCGGTAATGACCATACGCGAATCCTGACCAAGCCGGGTTAGCACCATTTTCATCTGCACAGGTGTCGTGTTCTGCGCTTCATCGATAATCACATAGGACGCGCTCAGCGTCCGGCCACGCATAAAGGCCAGGGGCGCAATTTCGATCTCACCGCTGGTCAGCATCCGATCCACCTTATCGGCTGGCATCATGTCATAAAGCGCATCATAAAGCGGGCGCAGATAGGGATCGACCTTCTCTTTCATATCACCGGGCAAAAAGCCAAGCCGCTCACCCGCTTCAACCGCCGGACGTGATAGAACAATACGTTCGACTTCCCGTTTTTTCAGCGCTTCGACCGCGCGCGCAACCGCCATATAGGTTTTACCGGTGCCTGCAGGGCCCAGCCCGAACACCACCTCATCGCGGCGCAACAGATCCAGATACTGGTTCTGGCCAGAGGTTTTGGCGACGATTTTCTTTTTCCATGTATCAATCGATTCGAGTGCTTGTGGTTTTGGCGTGGCTTTGCTGTTGCTTTCCCAGCGTAGCGCATCACTGACCATCGATTTGTCAATTTCCTCAGCGCCCGCATCACGCACTGTCTTATACAGTGTTTCGATAACTTTGCGGGCTTCCTTGGATGCGGCAGAAGCACCAGATATTTTGATGCTATTGCCAAAAGAATCCAGCTTTACATCCAGCGCATCTTCGATCTGCATCAGATTCTGATTATGTTCGCCGAACAACAGCGCCACGGTGGCGTTATCTTCAAAGTCCATCCTGATGGTGAACTTGGCATTTTTGTTGCTCACGCTACCCCCTTCATGGAAGTGATTTCGGCGGTTACACTATTTTGTCGGCCTTCAATAATATCACAGGCAATGATCTGGCCAATCTGATCTTCGCTGCCAGCAAAATTGACCGCCTGCATAAATGGGCTTCGTCCAGCCATCTGGCCAGCGCGGCCACCAGCACGTTCAACCAGAATATCGAGCCGCATACCTTCGGTCTTTTTATTAAAGGCAAACTGCTGGGCATTAAGCAATTGTTGCAAGGCTTCCAGACGATCTGCCTTTACCGCTTCGGGCACCTGCAGGTCGGATACGGATGCGGGTGTCCCGGGACGGGGGCTATATTTGAACGAATAGGCCGACGCATAGCCAACCTTATCGATCAGCGCCAAAGTATCGGCAAAATCCTGATCGCTTTCGCCGGGGAAGCCGACAATGAAATCACCTGACATGGCGATATCTGGCCGCACATGCCGCAGCTTGTCGATGACCTTGAAATATACATCTTTTGAATGCCGACGGTTCATCGCATCAAGCACACGGTCCGAACCCGACTGGATAGGTAAATGCAGATAAGGCATTAATTGCGGCACATTACCATGTGCGGCGATCAATTCATCATCCATATCCAGCGGATGCGAGGTTGTATAGCGGATTCGCTCCAGGCCATCGATCTCGGCAAGCGCATGAATCAGACGCCCCAGCGACCAGACCGACCCATGCCCGTCATCGCCATGATAGGCATTTACATTCTGACCTAACAGCGTGATTTCGCGCGTCCCCCTGCCCACCAGCCGTGTGGCTTCGGCCAGCACGTCTGCGGCAGGCCGGGAATATTCGGCACCTCGCGTATAGGGTACCACACAGAAGGCACAGAATTTATCGCACCCTTCCTGCACGCTCAGAAAAGCAGCTGGACCACGCGGGGCGTGTTCTTCGGGCAATAGATCGAATTTCACTTCCTGCGGAAAATCGGTATCGATGGCACGCTTGCGCACTGACGGATCGATTTCGGCAATCAATTCAGGCAACCGGTGATAGGTTTGCGGGCCCACAACAATATCAACCCAAGGGGCGCGGCGGGTGATTTCGGCACCCTCGGCCTGCGCCACACATCCGGCCACAGCAATGGTCACGGCACGGCCTTGCTGGTCGCGCGCTTTTTCTTTCATCATCCGCAAACGGCCAAGTTCGGAAAACACCTTTTCGGATGCTTTTTCACGGATATGACAGGTGTTCAGAATCACCATATCCGCGCCATCGGGCGTTTCGATTGGTGCATAGCCAAGCGGCGCAAGCACATCGGTCATACGGTCAGAATCATAGACATTCATCTGACAGCCATATGTTTTAATAAAAAGTTTCTTGGTCAATGGTGCGGTATCACTCGAATTAGCGCGGTGTTATTTTCTTTTACCTGTTTGCCGCGAGGCTGGTCAAGACGAAGTTGGCCTATCGTCTAATCTCATCCTTCTGGCAATCGTATTAATCATCTAATGCCTTTTAATGCCTTTGACATGATGATCGCATCCTGCCGGTGCGGTGCGGTGCCATAATATCCGAGGCGGCGTCCACTTTCAACAAAGCCACAGCGTGCATAAAGTGCCCGCGCTGGCCTATTTGCTTCGGCAACATCCAGATAAATACGGCAAACACCTCTCTCCAGCAGCACCGCGCATGTGTCATTCAGCAACTGACAGGCATGGCCTTTGGCCTGCTCCGCGCGCGCTGTGCCCAGCGACAGGATTTCAGCCTCATCCAATACCTGATTCATTAATATATAGGACATAATATCACCAGCCTCATCAACGAGCGCATAACCGGTAAAGGCTGGACTTGCAAACAGACTGGCCAGCGCGTCTGCGGTAAAGGGGCGTTCGAAAAGCGACGCGTCAAGATCGGCAATAGCTGCCTCATGTGCCGGTGCAAGTGTTATCAACGACATCAGCGGCATCAGCCGTGCGCCGCCGGAATGACCTTTGTCTTATTTGTCTCTGGCTCATCTTTCTCTGGCTCATCTTTCTCTGGCTCATCTTTCTCTGGCCCGTCAGTTTTTGCCAGATCTTTGTTTGGCTTTTCTGCTTTTTTGGGGCCCAATTTTGCCGCCGCCAGATAAAGCGGCGTCAGCGGCATCAACGTGCCACTGACGATGTGCCGGTTGGCATCATTAGCAATCATCGCCGCATCAAGCCGGACTGTTTGCGCAGGCTGGATCACGCGCACGCCGTCTGCGGCAAAAATTCGGCCAAGCTGTCCATCATCAAACCCGCCAATATAAAGCGACGCCTCCTCTTCAATGGTGCGACGCAAGGCTGGCAAACCCGCCGGTTCAGCTTCAAAAATCGCACCTTTTGCCTGCCCTTCTGCATCAAAAAACTGGCAATATAGCGCCCCGCGGCGGGTATCAGCTGTGATCAGCATGGGCGCGCCCTCATTATGTCCCTGCCGCGCCGCGTTACTGGCCAGCGCTTGCAGACCCGACACACCAATGCCCACCGCCCCCCAAGCCAGACAAAATCCCTTGGCACAAGACAACGCCACCCGGATGCCGGTAAATGACCCCGGGCCTGTTCCTGCCGCTATATGTGTCAGCATGGCAAAATCGCATGACGCCTGCGCCAGCGCGGCTTGCGCTGTCGGCACAATAGCCTTGGCATGGCCATAGGTCATTTCATGCGACACAAGGCTGGCAATCTTGCCTTTATGATGCACCGCGACACTCAGCAAGGCACCACTTGTTTCCAATGCTAAAATACTGGGCATTATACTGGGATCGGCAATGGGCATTGTCATATGGTATCCAGCTAACAGCGCGGGCTGGCCTCGCTTAGGTTCGGTTTGGTTTTCATTATACGTGTTTTGACGAAGACTTGACTATCACTCACCTAGCTAATGTACTATGAAAAGCTATATCTGCAAATTGCATCTGGATTGAGACGGGAATCATGGGCGCCTTGTTACGCAGTAAATTTTTGAAATTATATATGATGGTGATGCTTGTTATTGCCTATGCTACCGGCGTGGGCGCGGCCTTGGCGGCTGATCATGCCAGCATTCTGATGTATCATCGATTTGGCGAAACCAAATATCCCACAACGAACATCCGGCTTGAACAGTTTGACGCGCATCTTGAGCGACTGCAAAGCGGCGATTTCACCGTCTGGCCATTGCCGCGAATCGTCGAATATTTGCAATCTGGACAGCCGCTTCCCGACCGTACCGTGGCTATTACCATCGATGATGCCTATTTATCGGTATATCAAGAAGCCTGGCCTCGGCTCAAGGCGTTGAATATGCCTTTTACCCTATTTGTGGCGACCCAGCCTATCGATGCCAATCGTTATGGCTATATGACGTGGGATCAGATCCGCGAATTACAATCTGCGGGCGTGACCATCGGCAGCCAGACACGCACACATCCACATATGCACCAAATCAGTATCGAGCGTAGCAAAAGCGAAATTGCCGAATCGAATGCGCGCTTTATCGCCGAACTGGGGTTACGCCCGGACTTATTTGCCTATCCCTATGGCGAATATGATATGCAGGTCATACAGGCTGTCATGGATGCGGGCTTTATCGCCGCCTTTGGCCAGAATTCGGGCATCGCGCATGGCTATAATGGCTTTTATGAACTGCCGCGTTTTGCCATGAACGAACAATATGGCACGCTGAGTCGGCTTGACCTTGCCATCAATGGCCTGCCGCTCAAGGTTGACCAGATCACCCCCGAAGATGTGATTCTTGACCAGAACCCACCGATTTACGGATTCACCTTGGCACCAGATATGGATAAGCCGAAACAGCTTCGGTGCTTTAACAGCATTTATGGCAAGCTCGATGTGACCATAATGGGACGCCGCGCCGAAATCCGGTTGCCAGGTCCTTTGAATGGCAAACGCGCGCGGGTCAATTGCACCATGCCTGGCGAAGATGGCCGCTGGCGCTGGTTCGGCCGCCAGTTTCTGAATCGTTAAGCATCATCCGACCGCAAGGTCGAGAGATGATGCGACATGATTTAAGATACAAGCATCATCCGACCGCAAGGTCGAGAGATGATGCGACATGATTTAAGATACAAGCATCATCCGATCAAGCAGAGCGCAGATCGTTAAGATGATCGTGGCTATGCCACCCGCTAATCTATGACAGAAAGGCGTTTGCGTAAGTGCGCAGCTTGTTCTTGCGCATGACAATTTTCAGATCATTGACATATTTGAGGCCGATTTCGGCATAATTATGCAGATGCCCGACAAGGATATTGGCTTTGTCCTCATTTGGCATTTTAGCATGCTTTTTACGGCTATCGCGCAAACCCTGATAGGCTTGATGCGTGTTCAAATTATGCATATAGGCACGCACTGACCCCAGCAGATTGGGAAAGCTGCGCACAACCGCATTCTTGTTGCTGGCATTCAATGGTTTGATGCCATCATCTTCCTGCCATGCCCATTGCCCGAACAGCGCGTTGCCTTGGCGGGCAAAGCGCGATGTGCCCCAGCCTGATTCAATCGCCGCCTGTGCCAATGCCAGCGGTACCGGAATCACATCGGCACGCGCTAACAGCTCATTCAAAAAGCCCTGCGTGACAACATTTTCTGCTGGTAATTTATAGAGCTTCGCCCATTTACCTAGTGTAACGGCATCTTTTCTGTCATAGGCACGCCGAATCGCCGCGCGTCGTTGCTTGATTTCTTCATTTGACGCCAGAATCAGCGGTAAAACCATTTTGATGAAATTTTCCTTTTGCTCAGATGTGGCCAGCTTGGCATGCGACGCGGGTATCACCCGCACAAAGTTACGTGCAACAGCAATCGGCTGCACTTTTGGTGCTGGTGACGCCGGTTTGCGGGCTGTTGTCGTTTTCAGCGATTCTATAATCGACTTACGCGGGGTTTGCACCTGCGCTAACACCCCAGCATTTGTTTTCGCGGTGTCGGTTTTCACGGTGTCGGTTTTCGCGGTGTCTGTTGTGAGTATAGTTGCGGTTGTTTCGGATGTCTTTGTGTCTGGCACCGTTTCTGGCACCATTTCTCGCACCGTTTCTGACCCCGTTTTTGGCACTATCGGCGCAACCGGATCTTGTTCCTGATTCGTCGGTGTTACCGGCATGGTGCTTAGGCTGTACGCATCGGCACGCTTTGCCATATCCACATCCGGCTTGGCATCTTTATCTGTCACTGGTGTTGTGGATACGGCCACGGACACATCTTTGATTGTCCGATTGTCACTTTCGGTCATAGTGGACATTGCGGTCATTGGGCTTGGCACATGCAACCATTGGGGCGGGCTGACCTTAAACACCCCCGGCACCAGAATGCTGACCACGACCAGCATCATTGTCAGTCTGACAATATTTTTGTCCTGCAAAAGCAAATTCAGTCGGTCTGTCACAATACTACCTGAAACTAAAACGCAAATCTAAAAATCAGCAGCACGAACTTCCCGAACCTGGGGAATATAGTGCTTGAGCATATTCTCAATGCCCATTTTCAGCGTCGCTGTTGAGCTAGGACATCCCTGACACGCGCCGCGCATCTGTAATGTCACTACACCATCATCAAAATCCTGAAACACAATATCGCCACCATCCATCGCCACGGCAGGGCGCACCCGCGTATCTAGCAGATGCTTGATCTGCTTGACGGTATCATCATCTTCATCATCATCTGTATTGGCGTCGGTCATATTACCGGCATTATCTTCGATCACCGGAAGGCCTGACGCAAAATGCTCCATAATGCCTGCCAGAATTGATGGTTTCAGCGCAAACCAATCCATCTCGTCAACTTTGGTAACAGCGATAAAATCACCGCCCAGAAACACCCCGGCAACACCATCAACCTGAAACAGGCGGCGCGCCATTGGCGATGATCCGGCACTATCAGCCGCCGGAAAATCTGCCGTGCCTTGTTCCAGCACCGGCACCCCGGGGATAAATTTCAGCGTCGCCGGATTTGGCGTATCTTGTGTTTGTATAAACATCCATTAATTCCCTAATTGAAGAGCTGGCTACTTCAGGCCTAACGCCCGAAACGCATATATAACGCACATATTTGCGCTCTTTATCAGTAGCCAGCCAATACGCCGGATATCGAATTGAGCTTATTATAGCATATAGATGGTAATCTGTCAGTTTTATGGCAAGGTTTGCCTTATTGTTAATATGGTTGTTGATTTGGTTTATATGGGCCCGTGCCTGTCAGACGTATAATTCTCTATAGCTATTTCACCAGCTCTATTTCACCGGCATGCCCAGAAACCCTACAATCTCATGCACTTCAGCCAGAATGGGCCGCGCGATCGCTTCGGCGCGCACCGCACCATCATCAAGAATCGCATCCAGTTCATCTGGATTTTCCAGCAATTCGCGCATGCGGGCACCAATCGGTGCCAGCTGATCCACCGCCAAGGCGGCCAATGCTGGCTTGAAATCACCAAATCCACGCCCGCCAAATTCACGCAGAACGTCATCAACGGTCATACTGGCCATCGCCGCATAGATACCAACCAGATTTTCGGCTTCGGGGCGACCAGCCAGACCAGCGGCTTCCGATGGCAAAGCATCGGCATCGGTTTTGGCTTTGCGGATTTTTGCCGCGATCGTGTCATTATCATCAGTCAGATTAATCCGCGATAATTCGGACATGTCAGACTTGCTCATTTTGCTGCTGCCATCGCGCAAACTCATCACTCGTGTTGCACTGCCGAAAATCTGCGGCTCGGGCAGGGGAAAACAGTCAACCTCATAATGGCTGTTAAAGGCCTGCGCGATATCGCGGGTCAGCTCAAGATGCTGTTTCTGGTCTTCGCCAACCGGCACATGCGTGGCTTTATATGTCAGAATATCTGCGGCCATTAAAATGGGGTATGAATAGAGACCAACCGAGGCTTGTTCGCGGTTCTTACCGGCTTTCTCCTTGAACTGTGTCATCCGGTTCAGCCAGCCAAGCCGCGCCACACAATTAAAAATCCAGGCCAGCTGGGCATGTTGCGGCACACGCGACTGATTGAACAGAATTGATCGTTCTGGCGAAATCCCCGACGCAATTAGACTGGCTGTCACTTCGCGCGTGCTATTGCGTAATTGGGCTGGATCCTGTGGCACCGTAACCGCATGCAGATCGACAACGCAATAAATCGACTCGAAATCATCCTGCAATGTTACCCAGTTGCGGATCGCCCCAAGATAATTACCAAGATGCAGATTGCCCGTCGGCTGAATACCCGAGAAAATACGGTTCGCTGACTCAGTCATGTTTGCTTCCTTTATAGACCACCCGGATAACGCCCCGGATATCAAGTATCTGGTTATCCCTGCTAGGCGCTGACTGGTCAAGCCCCACGCGACGCCGTTCGCCGCAAAATACCGTCGGGAATTGTTTTCAAGACCACCGAAGCGGCTATGTAAATCACCGCGCCAACAACGACCAGCAAGGCAAGCGCCAGCGCATTGGGCAGATCAGTCATCGCCTGTCGGGTGCCAAGCAAACCGGCCGCCATACAGGCCGAAGCCAGACAAATCTTGCCCAGCACAGCAAACGGCATCTGCACCAGCTTACCACTACGTACCAGCAATATGCCCAGAATCAGCGCAGCCATGACGCCGGAAAACGATGTCGCAATCGCCAGCCCGACATGCCCGAAGATACGCATCAAAAGCAATGATCCGGCAATATTGACCAACACCGCACATAACGACACTTTCAGCACCGTTGTTGGCTGGCCAGCCGCGTAAAAAGCAGGCTGGAATAACCTTGTGGCGACAAACCCAAGCAGACCAAGCGCATAGGCTTGTAATGCCAAAGCCGTAACCGTCGCATCTGCAGTGCTAAACGCGCCATAGGCAAACAACCCGCTAATGATCGGCTCGGCAATACAGATCATTGCCGTAACCGCGGGAATCACAAAAAACCCGCCAAGCCCGATACCGTCATTCAAAATTGCATTCACTGATGCCTGATCCTGCGTGGCTTCGGCTTTTGATAATTTCGGCAATAATGCCGTGCCAAGCGCGATGCCGATAATACCCAATGGCAATTGCACGATCCGGTCAGCGTAATAAAGCCACGAGATCGCCCCGACAGGTAACAAGGATGCCAGAATCAGATCGACCAGCATATTCACCTGCATCGCTGTTGCTGCCAATGCCGCCGGTGTAAATTTGCGCCACATGGCACGCCCAGCCGCCGATAATCGCGGCAATATCCAGACTGGCGTGCCACCAAACCGCCGCAAAATGACAAACATGACAGCCAGCTGAATGATGCCTGCCACCAGCAATGCTACCGCCAGCGGCATGGCTGATGTCACCACCTCGCCAGCCGCCATCACCGGCAAGGCCATCGCCCCGGCGATCAGACACAGATTGAAAAATACCGGCATGATCGCCCCCGCGGCAAAATGATCATGCGCATTGGCAATCGCTGACCATAGCGCGACCAGTGAAATCAATGGCAGATAGGGCATTGTGACCCGTCCCAGCGCAACCGCCGCGGTGAAACGTTCCGGCGTCGCCACAAATCCCGGCGCCAGCAAGCCAACCAGATCAACCATGAAAAATTCGGCCAGACCAACAATCACCAGCAAAACCAGCGTCAGCAGGATCTGCACCTCTGCCGCCAACTGCATCGCCGCGTCATTACCATCTGCCGCGCGTGTTTTTGAAAAACTGGGCACAAAGGCATTGGTCAGCGCTCCTTCGGCACTTAACCGGCGAAACATATTCGGTAATTTGAGCGCCACCAGAAACGCATCCGCCAGCGGCCCCGCCCCCAGAAAAGTGGCAAAGGCCACGTCACGGACAAAGCCCAGTATCCGGCTCATGCCTGTCAGCAACCCAATCTGCCGGAACGCCCCCAATAGCGAATGCTGGCTCATGCGGCATCCCCGCCACGGATCTCATCGGCGTCATTTTCATCACTTGCTTGCAGAACCGCCAACAGCGCGTTGCGGATATGTTGCTGGCGCCTTTCATTCAAAATTTGCAGACCGAAAATGTCTTTCACATAGAACACGTCAACAACGCGCTCGCCATAGGTTGAAATGCTTGACGACTGAATCTGCAATCCAAGACCGACCATACAGCGTGTAATCTTATGCAGAAACCCCGGGAAATCGCGGCCATTCACTTCGATCACGCTATGCGTCTTGCTTATATTATTCGACAACAGCACGCGCGGTGGCACCGGAAACCGGCGAATACGTTTAGGTGTTTGTTGCCAGCGTGCCGATAGCGCATCGGCAATCCGCATCTTGCCAACCGCCGCCTTGGTTACGAAATCACGGATTCGGGTCAGAAGTGCGGCATCATCGACAACCTGATTATCAATCGTTTGCAGATAGAACACATCAAGCACGGTGCCATCACTACAGGTGGTAATCCGCGCACTGGCAATATTGACACCAACCGCCGCCACCGCCCCGGCAATCCGCGAAAACAGCCCCGGATCATCAACAGTAATAACCGTCATTTCGGTGGCTCGCCTGCCTTGATCCGGGCTTAGATCGATCAGCAATGGCGTTTCCAGTTTCTGGAATTGCTGGCATAAAGCAGCATGTTTGCAATGGCTTTCAACGTCAAATCCGGTCCAATAGGTGGACGGGAAATTATCCGCATGCTGTTCAAACGTCGCCGCCGACCATGTAATCGCGGCTGTTGCCCCAGTATTCGTTTCTGTCTTACTCGTTTCTGTCTGGCCCGTTTCTGTCTGGCCAACCAGCTTCTCAAAGGCCAGCGCGCGCGCCATATCGGCATTGCCCTGTGCGATTACCGTCGGATCAGCCCCTTTCAGCACGGCATCGGTGCGGCTGAACAGATCGCGCATCAACGCCGCTTTCCAGCCATTCCATATGGTTGGGCCAACCGCGCGAATATCAGCCACCGTCAAGATCAGCAACAGACGCAATTGTTCGGGCGATTGCACGATCGCGGCAAAATCTTCGATTGTTTTCGGATCATTCAGATCATAGCGAAAAGCAATCTTGCTCATCAGCAGGTGATGGCGAACCAGCCATGCAACAGTTTCGGTTTCGGCAGGTGTCAGCCCCAGACGCGGGCAGACCTTTTGCGCCACTTCCGCCCCCAATATCGAATGATCGCCGCCGCGTCCCTTGGCAATATCATGCAGCAGAACCGCAACAAATAGCGCCCGTCGTGATCCGATTTCGGGCATCGCTTCACTGGCAACCGGCGCAACACCCGTCAGCCCGCCTGTTTCGATCCGATGCAAAATCCCCAGCGCCTTGATCGTATGCTCATCGACCGTATAGCTATGATACATATCGAACTGCATCATCGCGACGATACGGCCAAAATCGGGCAGAAACCGTCCGATAACACCGCTTTCATTCATCAATCGCAAAATACGTTCGGGATTCGTCGATGATGTCAGAATATCCAGAAACAGGGCATTGGCCGCCGGATCGGCGCGCGTTTCGGCATCAATTGATGGCATGGCGCGGGTGATCCGGTGCAATGTCTGCGGATGTATATCGGCGTCATGTTCCTGCGCCAGCTGGAATAATTTCAATATCCGTAATGGCGCATCGCGGAACAGCACATCTTCCGACAGGCTGATCCGCCCGGCCTGAAGCTGAAACTCGCCAATATCGCGCGATACTTTGAAACTGTTCTGGAAAAATTTACGCCGCTTGCGAAAGTCGGTTTCCATCGCCGCACAGAAAATACGCGTCAGATTGCCCACATCACGCGCGGCCAGATAATAGCGTTTCATAAAGCGTTCGACCGCCCGCAAGCCACCCCTATCGGCAAAGCCCATAAGCGGCGCGATCACCATCTGCGCTTCAAAGTCCAGCCGTTCTTCGGGGCGCCCTGCATACAGATGCAGATGACAGCGCACCGTCCATAAAAACCGCTGCGCCGCGGCAAAGCGGCGTGCCTCACTGGCGCGCAGAATCCCCTGATCGACAATATCGATCAGCGATGTGGCACGATAGGCATATTTCACCGTCCATAATAATGTGTGCAGGTCACGCAGCCCGCCTTTGCCATCTTTGATATTGGGTTCGACAACATAGCGCGTATCGCCAAGACGCTGATGCCGCAGATCACGTTCAGCCAGCTTTTCTTCGACAAACTGCAACGGCTTTGTTTTATCAACATACGCACCGAACATGTCGCTTAGTTGCTGTGACAAATTCGCATCTCCGGCAACATGGCGCATTTCCAGCAAGCCGGTCAGGATCGTCTGATCTTCTTTAGCCGCGTCGATACAATCAGCCGCATTACGTGTCGCATGCCCGACCTTCAGCCCCAGATCCCACAGCATATACAGAATATATTCGATCCGTGATTTCAGATTATCGGTAACCTTATTCTTCACCAGAAACAGAATATCGATATCCGAATGCGGTGCTAACTCGCCGCGTCCATAGCCACCCACAGCGACAATCGCCATATCTTCTGATGGCTTGCCGCCGGTGGCGCGCACCGCCTCACGTCGCAATATTTCCAGTAGCTGGTCAATCATCCACGCATTCAGACCAACATAGATCACCCCGTCTTTGGTTTCGGTCAGTTCGCTTTTCTGCTGCGTCCGCGCTGCGGCCAGACGGTCGCGTAACAAGGCCAGCATCGCCGCCCGTCGTTTGGCAGATTTACTTTCGTCAATCGCCGCACAGGCAGCTTCGATCTCGGCCATATCAAGTGGCGGCTCATGCGATTCCATGACTGATACCAGCGGCACAACCCAGCGATGCCAAAGCCCGCGCTTATTGCTGGCCTTATCCGCCGCCGCGGTTTTTGGTGCGCTTATATCTATTAATCCACTCACTTATGATCATCCTTATCCTTGGCGCGCATCGCTTTCAGCTCATATAGCAGATCCATGGCCGCCCGCGGCGTCAGCGTATCGGGTAACATCGCATCAATCGATTCCAGCACCGCCGATGGCCTCACCGCACCGGCTGGTACCCCAAAACCTCTATCATCAGATCTATAGTCAAATAATGGCAAATTATCGGCAACCTGACCGACATCGACCGCGCCATGCTTACCTGCTTCAAGTTCGGCCAGAATCTGTTCGGCGCGCCCCAGCACCTTATATGGCAGGCCCGCCAGCCGTGCAACATGCACCCCGTATGATCGGTCGGCAGCACCCGCAATGACGCGATGCAGAAACACGATATCGCCTTGCCATTCACGCACCTGCATCGAATGGCATAGCAGCCGCGCCTTGGCCTGTTGCAGATGCGTCAATTCATGATAATGCGTCGCGAACAGCGTGCGGCATTGATTGACATCATGCAGATGTTCCAGCGTCGCCCAGGCAATCGCCAGCCCGTCATAGGTGGCTGTTCCACGGCCAATTTCATCCAGAATAACAAATGATCGTGGCGTCGCACGATTCAGAATCGCCGCCGTTTCAACCATCTCAACCATAAAGGTTGATCGCCCCTTGGCCAGATCATCCGACGCACCAACGCGGCTGAACAACCGGTCAACAATGCCGATCACGGCACGGTCAGCGGGCACAAACAGGCCAGCCTGCGCCAGAATGATAATATGCGCATTTTGCCGCAGAAATGTCGATTTGCCAGCCATATTCGGTCCGGTCAGAAGCCAGATTGCCGCCGCATCATCACCATCTGCCCCAAGCTTACAGTCATTCGGGATAAAGGGCGTTTGCGCAGGCAGCATCATTTCGATCACCGGATGCCGCCCCTTTTCAATTTCGAAAATTGCGGCGTCGCGCATATCCGGGCGCACAAACTGGGCATCGCGTGCCAGCACCGCCGACCCGCCTGCCACATCAAGTTCGGCCAGCGCCGTAGCCGCCTCACCAATCGCACTGGCACAGGCCGCAACCGCCGCCGTCAGCGCCTCGAAAATCTCCAATTCCCTGGCCAGCGCCTTACCCGCCGCTGCCGCCATATCGCGTTCCATCTCGGCCAGTTCGGTGGTGGTGAAACGCACCGTCTGCGCGGTGGTCTGGCGGTGGATAAACAGCTCCGATTGCATCAGCTTATCAGCATGCGTGGCGCGCACATCGACATGATAGCCCAGCACATTATTATGTTTGATTTTCAGACTGGCTATTTCGGTCTCTTCGGCATAGCGCGCTTGCAAGGCCGCCATCAGACGTCGGCTTTCATCGCGAAGCTGGCGCACATCATCCAGCCCCTGATCATAACCGAGCCGCACAAAGCCGCCATCGCGTGCCAGAAACGGCAATTCGTCAGCCAGTGCCGGTGCCAGCTTGTCCGCCAGTGCCAGCGGTGCCACCAGCATCTCCAGAAGCGCCTCCATCCTCGCGGGCATAGTGGTAATCAGCGCGTTTGTCCCATTCTGGTTCGTTTGGGGCTGGCTCATTTGGGGCTGGCGGATCAATCCAACCACCGTTTCGGCAATGCGCAATCCGGTTTCCAGCGCCGCCAGATCACGCGGGCCACCATGCCCCATAGTCAGGCGTGTCACCGCCCGTTGCATATCGGGAAGCGCGCGCAACTTATCCCGCATCGCGGTCATCGTTGCTTCATTTTCGATAAACCATGACACCAGATCCTGTCGTGCCACAATCGCGGCCAGATCGCAAAGCGGCGCGGCCAGACGCGCGCCCAGCATCCGGCTTCCGGCGGCGGTCATGCTGCGGTCAACCGCATGTAAAAGACTGCCTTTACGCTCACCTGCCAATGTACGCGTCAGCTCAAGCGACCGGCGCGTTGCAGGGTCAATGTCCAGATACACATTATGCGCAATCGCCTGCAACGGTTGTAACCGCGGCATATTGCCAATCTGTGTTGCCTCGATATAACCAAGCAAGGCACCTGCCGCCGACAGCATCGCCCGCGAAAAATCGCCATAGCCATCAAGGCTGCTAACCCCAAAGAACGCTTGCAATGCCTGTGTACCAAGGCTGGAATCGAACATCGATGGGGCTTGTTCGGTAATACATAATTCATCCGCCCAAGGCCAATGCGTGCAATCTTGGCCTTGCGGCACAATCAATTCGGATGGCGTCAGCCGGACAATGACATCTTCCAGCCCTATATTGGCGCCATTATCATCACTTGCGCCGTCATGACTTAAATCTTCGACAAAAAAGTCGCCCGTTGACATATCTGCCCAAGCCAAGGCCTGACCTGCGCCAGACCGCCCTAGCGCGGCCAGAAAATTATGCGCACGCGGCTCCAGCAAATCATCTTCGGTCAATGTCCCCGGTGTCATAACCCTAACGACATCGCGCTTTAGCGGGCCTTTGGCACCACGTTGTTTCTGTGCTTCTGGGCTTTCCGTTTGTTCGCATACCGCCACCCGGTGACCGGCCTTGATGAGCCGCGCCATATAGGCATCCACCGCATGCACCGGTACCCCGCACATCGGAATATCTTCACCCTGATTTTTGCCACGTTTGGTCAGCGCGATACCCAATATCGCGGCGGCTATTTCCGCATCCTCGAAGAACATTTCGTAAAAATCGCCCATCCGATAGAATAGCAAACTATCTGGATGCGATTCTTTGACGCTAAGATACTGCGCCATCATCGGGGTAGGCGCTTTTACTTTATCCGGAAGTGGTGTAGAAATTTGTGAAGCCATTATATAGCAAAGAATGCAACATCCCCCGAAACAGGACAAGGGGGCTTTGCTCTTTGTGTCCCAAAATGATTATGAAAAACTATCTATCACGCCTATAGTCACCAAAATAGCATCTTTTTTCAATCGACAAGATATCATGTCCCAGAGAAAATCCATGACCTCAAAAAGCAAAAACCTTGATAAAGAAGCGCTCCTTTTTCATTCTAAGGGACGCCCTGGAAAGCTCGAAATCGCCGCGACCAAACCGCTGACAAGTCAGCGTGATCTGTCACTGGCCTATTCGCCGGGCGTTGCCGCGCCTTGTCTGGCGATCGCCGAAAATGTTGATAGTGCCTATGACTATACCGCCAAGGGTAATCTTGTCGCTGTTATTTCTAATGGCACTGCGGTTCTGGGACTTGGTAATATCGGTGCTGCTGCTGCCAAGCCGGTGATGGAAGGCAAAGCTGTTCTGTTCAAGAAATTTGCTGATATTGACGGTATCGATCTTGAGCTGGATACCAGCGACACGGATAAATTTGTCAATGCCGTGGCCTTGCTTGGGCCCAGCTTTGGCGGCATCAATCTCGAAGATATCAAAGCGCCTGAATGTTTCATCATCGAACAACAGCTCCGCGAACGTATGGATATTCCAGTGTTTCACGATGACCAGCATGGTACCGCCATTATCGCCGCCGCGGGTCTGATCAACGCGCTCCATCTAACCGGACGCGATATGAAAAATATCAAGATCGTCAGCAATGGCGCTGGTGCGGCATCGATTGCCTGTGTCGAATTGATGAAAACCATGGGTGTACCGCATCAAAATGTCATTATCTGTGACCGTTCCGGCCCGGTCTATAAAGGCCGTGAAGCCTCAATGAATCAGTGGAAATCGGCTCATGCTGTTGAAACCGAAGCGCGCACGCTTGAAGATGCGCTGGTTGGGGCTGATGTGTTTCTGGGGCTATCGGCGGCAGGTGCCCTGACCACATCGATGGTCACCAAAATGGCCGACCGTCCGATTATCTTTGCGATGGCCAATCCGGTGCCCGAAATCATGCCTGATGAGGCCAAAGCGGTACGCCCTGATGCCATTATCGCCACCGGCCGGTCTGACTTTCCGAATCAGGTCAATAACGTGCTTGGTTTCCCCTATATTTTCCGTGGTGCCCTTGATGTGCGCGCCAGCAAGATCAATGACGAGATGAAAATCGCCGCCGCCAATGCGATTGCCATGCTGGCACGCGAAGATGTGCCGGATTCCGTCGCCGACGCCTATGATGGCCAGACCTTGTCATATGGTGAAGATTATATCATTCCGGCGCCTTTTGATCCGCGGCTTATTTCATCCGTTTCCGCGGCAGTGGCCGAGATGGCCATGAAAACCGGTGTGGCGCGGCGGCCAATTGCTGATCTTGATGCTTATCGCCGCGATCTCTCGGCACGGCTTGATCCCACCGCCTCGACCTTGCAGACCATCTATGACCGCATCAGCGCCAAGAAAAAAACCGTTGTCTTTGCCGAAGGCGAAGAGGAAAAGGTCATTCGTGCCGCGCTGTCATTCCGCAATGCGGGTTACGGCCACCCGATTCTGGTGGCGCGCGAACATCGGGTCAAGGAAACCATTGCCCGCCTTGGTCTTGAAGGTGCCGAAGATATCCCGATCACCAATGCCAAGATTTCCGACCACAATGAAGACTATATCGACTTTCTATATGAGAAACTTCAGCGCAAGGGATCGCTGAAACGCGACTGTCAGCGCATGGTCAATCTAGACCGTAATGTCTTTGCCGCCTGTATGGTCAGCATGGGTCATGCCGATACGATGGTCACCGGCTTGACACGCTCTTTCAAACCCAGCTTTGAACATGTGACACGCGTTATCGATGTTGCCAAAAACAGCCAGTTCATGGCCGCCTCGATGATTGTGTCTCGTGGTCGGACGATTTTTGTTGGCGATGTGTCGGTGACCGAACGGCCAAGCGGCGAAGAAATGGCCAATATCGCCGAAGCGATGGCGGCCAAGGCAAAGCAGATGGGGCATAAGCCGCGCGTGGCGATTTTGTCTTTCACCAATTTTGGCAGTCCTGAATCCGCAATTGCCGCCGAATCGCGTCGTGCTGTCGAGGTTCTCAAAGCCCGCAAGGTGTCTTTTGAGTTTGATGGCGAAATGAGTGCTGATGTGGCGCTTGATTTTGACTTGATGAAATCACGCTATCCGTTCTGCAGCCTATCTGGTCCTGCCAATATTCTGGTCATGCCAGGTCTGCATTCGGCGAATATTTCATTCAAGCTGATTCAACAGATTGCCGAAGGTTCAATCATCGGGCCCATGTTGCTTGGTGGTGAATATCCGTTCCAGATCATCAGCATGAGTGATTCGGCACATGACATCGTTCAGGCCGCCGCCCTTGCCGCTTACGAGACCTTGCGCTAACCCGAAATCATCCTGACAGGCCGTGCCTAGAGTGTGGCGGCCAGTGCCTGCAGATCCATTTGTGGCCGTGCGCCAATATGAACGATCACTTCACCAGCAGCAAGGCTTGCCAGCTTTCCCGACATCTCGATCGAATGGCCATTTGTGCGGCCATAGAGATAGCCAGCCGCAAACAGATCGCCAGCACCCGTTGTATCGATAACCGTCCCTTGTGGCATGGCGGCAATCTCATACTGTTCGTCACTTGTGCCATAAAAGGCCCCTTTGGCCCCGCGGGTCACGATCAATTCCGCAACCATCCCCAGCAAATCGGCAATCGTGTTATCGATTGGTTTCTCACACAGGCTTACCGCTTCATCTTCATTGGCAAACAGGATATCGACATGATCGGTGATAAAGGTAATAAGCGCGTCCCGATGCCGTTCGGCGCACCACGGATCAGATAATGACAGCGAAATCTTGGCATCATGCTTTACCGCCAGTTCGGCTGCACGGGCAAAAATCGCTGGGCCATGCGGCGCATCAAACAGATAGCCTTCCAGATAGATGATTTTTGATGCGGCAATTTCAGCTTCAATCAGATCGGCAGGCTCCACCTCGATACAGGCACCAAGATAGGTATTCATCGACCGCGCCGCATCAGGCGTAACCAGAATGATTGATGACGCGGTGGCCGATCCTTGCTGGTGTGGTGGGTTGGCAAAGCGCACATTGGCGGCGGCAATATCGCGAATAAAGCTGCGGCCAAGCACATCATCACGCACCCGCCCAGCAAAGCCAGCCTGGCCCCCAAAAGCCGCAACACCAACCGCGGTATTCGCCGCCGAACCGCCGGAAATTTCGGTGGGCGCGTCAAGCGCCGCATATAATGTTGCCGAGCGCGTTTCATCGACCAAATTCATCATCCCGCGGCCAATGCCATGCGTGTCCAGAAACGCATCCTCACAGGTCGCAAAGACATCGACAATTGCGTTACCGATGGTAAGCACATCCAAACTTTTATCTGACATATTAACCCTAATTGCGTACCCGTTTGAAAACGTGCCTGCCGATATCACGATCTGCAGGGCAAAAGGAACATAAGCA
The DNA here is from genome assembly GCF_000024465.1 of Candidatus Puniceispirillum marinum IMCC1322. Classification (NCBI taxonomy): domain Bacteria; kingdom Pseudomonadati; phylum Pseudomonadota; class Alphaproteobacteria; order Puniceispirillales (SeqCode); family Puniceispirillaceae (SeqCode); genus Puniceispirillum (SeqCode); species Puniceispirillum marinum (SeqCode). The sequence goes on from NC_014010.1 coordinate 1,772,987, forward strand.
AGCGATATCTGATAGACAAGGCTAAATGAACCATGAGATAAGCTTGGAACATATATTCAACGTGCAATCCGAACCGTGTTCGGCTTATATACAGCTTATCACTGCCTTTCGGCCAAGGGACTTTATTAATGTATTTGCCGCGTCTGTTTAGCTTGCCTTTTGCCACAATATCCGTGATCCCGCTTATTGCTGTTACTGGGCTTATGTCCGCCTGTCAGCCGCAGAACCTTGCCACAAACGGCACCCCAGCAAACACCACCGCAAGCAGTCAGACGATAACAACAGCCGCCACCGATGACAGCGCGCCTGATCTTATTGTGACCACAACCCAAGATGATGCCCAAAATGTCACCCCAGTCGATACGCAAGATGATACTGACAGCGCGCCGGAAACCACCACCACAATCGCCACCGCCCCGCTTCAATCTACTAACGATGACAATATGGGCGATGACAATATGGGCGATGACAATATGGGCGATGACAAAACAGACAGCGAAAATCCTGACACACCGGAAATCGCACCAGAAATCGCACCAGAAATCGTCATTCCTGCGCCTACGCCTACGCCACCACCACCGCCACCAGCCGAATTCAAGCCGCATACGGTGTTGTCAAAGCCCGATACGGTGCTGTTATCTGTGCTTGGCGCGGCTGATATCATCCGCACCGAAGGCGTGGTCAAAATATGGCAATATCGACTTGATCGCTGTGTGTTTGATTTTTTCCTGACGCCCGATAACAGCCTGAATGCCGATGGCCGCTATGCGGTACGCGACTGGGCCTACCGGGCAACCACACTTGGCGCGACCGCCAATGAATTGATCTGCCGTCGTGCTTTGGCAAAAGACCGGATGATGCCACATAGCGGCTAATCCGAAGCCAGCCTATATTTGCTTCACAGGACTCAGGCCGTCTTGCTTGGAAACAGGCATAGATCAGCAATTTCACAGGCAGCGCAATCCGGCTTGCGCGCTTTGCACACATAGCGCCCATGCAGGATCAGCCAGTGATGCGCGCCCTTTTTCCATGTTTCGGGCACCCGCCGCAATAATTCCTTTTCAACAATATCGACGGTCTTGCCAGGCGCCATGCGGGTGCGGTTTGACACCCGGAAAATATGCGTATCAACGGCAATCGTCGGATATCCAAAAGCTTCATTCAGCACCACATTTGCGGTTTTGCGACCAACCCCGGGCAACGCCTCCAGCGCCGCGCGATCTTCCGGCACGCGTCCATTATGCCGCGTAATCAGCAATTCAGACAGGCGGAACACATTTTTGGCTTTGGTGTTAAACAGGCCAATCGTGCGAATATGATAACTGATCCCCGCAACCCCCAGCGCGACCATCTGATCGGGGGTGTTTGCCGCGGCAAATAGCCCTTTGGTGGCTTTATTCACCCCGACATCAGTGGCTTGTGCCGATAGCACGACCGCCACCAGCAAGGTAAAAGGATCGCTGAATTCGAGTTCGGTTTGGGGGTCTGGCTGGCGTTTGGACAATCGTTCAAAACAGCGTGCCATATCATCAAGGCGCATTTTTTGCGGCATTTTATCCTCTATTTGACCTTTAACGGTGTCTGCAATCTACCAATTTGCCCAACTATTTTTACTGGCCATCTTGAAACAAACAGCAACCCAAGCGTAAAGTGAAAAAAGGCATTCGCCAAGCTTCGCCTAATCCCAAGCGTCATCTAATATATGACGCATCCGTTCATATGATGAGTTCTTTTCATGCGCCAGAAGATGATACAGAAAATTATTATTGATACCGATCCCGGTATTGATGATGCCATGGCCATTCATATGGCCTTTGCCGATCCACGGCTTGACGTGCTGGGCCTGACCACCATTTTTGGCAATGTCACGATTGATAATGCCACGCGCAATGCCTTGGTGCTTGCCGAAATGGCGCATTATGAAACCGTAGTCAGCCAAGGCGCGCTTGTGCCGCGTCGGCGCCCGCCTGAGCCGCCAGCCGATTTTGTCCATGGCGGCGAAGGTTTTGGTAATGTGGCACCGATCACCCCGCAAGGCACAGCCATCAGCCAGCCGGCGGCACGCTATCTATGCGAGACCTGCGCCGCCCATCCTGGCGAGATCATCATCTGCGCTGTTGGGCCTCTGACCAATCTGGCAGCCGCGCTTGATCATGATCCGGCGATTGTTGATAACGTCAAGGCGGTTGTGGTCATGGGCGGCTCGGCAGCCCCGCATGGCAATGTTAGCAACGTGGCTGAAGCCAATATCTGGAACGATCCGGATGCCGCCGAATGTGTTTTCGCCGCCAGCTGGCCGGTAACCATGGTCGGGCTTGATGTGACTGAAAAAGCGCAATGCACGCCTGCCGATTTTGCCACGCTTGCCGAACAGGCTCCAGCTATTGGCGGCTTTCTGGATGCGGCGACGCAATTCTATTTCGACTTTCACGAAAACAAAACCGGCACCCGTTCATGTTTCATGCACGACCCGTCGGCGGTTCTGGCGATCACCGACCCTGATTATTTTGACTTTGAGCGCATGGCACTTAAAGTAATATGTGGTGGCGATGAAATTGGTCGTACCTTGCCCGTTGAAGATACCAGCCGCCCTCAGGTGCAGGTGGCCATGCAGGTCAATGGCGCGGCGGTGCGGGACAAATTTATCGAGCTTGTCGCCAATGCCGACAAGGCACGAGATAGCCGACGTTAGGTCACGTCAACAGATCATAATAAGACAGGGTGGAACGAAAATGCTTATTGAAACCGTTGATTATCAGGCTGAAGATGCGGCGATTGCGCTACAACGCTCCTTGCGCGATACCGGCTTCGCCGTACTCGCCAACCACCCTATTGCACCTGACCGTCTGGCCCGCCTCTATGATCGCTGGGGTGATTTTTTTGCGGGTGACGCCAAACATGAATTCACCGTCCAGCCGCCGCGCCATGACGGTTTTTTTCCATTCCGTTCGGAAAATGCCAAGGATTCGCCAATCAAGGATCTGAAAGAGTTTTTTCATATCTATCCCGACTCGCCAGTTCCCGATGGGCTCGAGGATGAAACCCGCGCCATTTATCGTGAACTGGTGGCACTTGGCACCGAATTATTAAGTTGGATTCAGGCACAGACGCCGCCAGACATTGCCGCGACCTTTACCATGCCGCTTGACGAAATGATGTCTGAAAGCCAGGAAAGCCTATTGCGGATTCTGCATTATCCGCCAGTTGTTGCGCCTGAACCGAATGCCATCCGCGCCGCCGCGCATGAAGATATAAATCTGATTACATTGCTATTATCGGGATCAAAACCGGGTCTGCAGGCGCGCGATGCGGCGGGTGTTTGGCATGACATTGCATGCGATCCGGGGATGATAACGATCAATAATGGCGACATGCTGGCCATGGCCAGTGGCAATTATTATCCATCAACAACGCATCGGGTGATAAATCCTGATGTACATGCCAATCAATCGCGTTATTCTATGCCCATGTTTTTGCATCCGCGATCCGATGTATTATTACAGCCTGGCATGACAGCAGATGATTATCTGCAACAACGCCTAAAAGAAATCGGGCTGAAGTAAGACATTGGCCTGACGTAAGAAATCGGCCTGAAGTCAGGCTGGTGTTAATAAGTGACTATCATTTTAAGGGACTAGGGAGATATAAATGTTGAATAAATTTTTCGGGGCGGCGATCGCCCTCACTATGAGTACAACTGCCTTTGCCGCTGACTTCAAACCTGCTGTCATCTATGACATGGGTGGCAAATTCGATAAATCCTTCAATGAAGGTGTGTGGAATGGCGTCCAGAAATTCACCGCCGAATCAGGTGTTGAAGTGATGGAATTCGAAGTCACCAACGAAACCCAGCGTGAACAGGCCATGCGCCGTATGGCCGAACGTGGTGCCACTGTAATTCTTGGTGTTGGCTTTGCCCAGGCCGATGCGATTTCAAAAGTGGCCGCCGAATATCCGGATCGTCAGTTCTCGATCATCGATGTGGGCTGGCTTGATGCGCCAAACCTGCGCCAATATGTGTTCAAGGAACATGAGGGAAGCTACATCGTAGGTGTTGCCGCCGCCAAGGCGTCACAGACCAACAAAGTTGGCTTTATCGGCGGTATGGATATTCCATTGATCCGTAAATTTGCCTGTGGCTATGTTGGCGGTGTCAAATCAGTCAGCAATAGTGCCGAAGTCTATCAGAACATGACTGGTTCAACCCCGTCTGCCTGGAACGATCCGGCCAAGGGCGCTGAATTAACCCAGTCACAGATCGATCGTGGTGCTGACGTTGTTTATCATGCGGCTGGTGGCACCGGTGGCGGTGTTATTCAGGCCGCAGCCGATGCTGGCAAGCTGGCAATTGGCGTCGATTCAAACCAGAATGGCATAGCACCAGGTAGCGTTCTGACCTCAATGCTAAAGCGCGTTGACGTCGCCGCCTATGAAACATTCCGCGATGCAAAAGCGGGCAAATTCACCTCTGGCGTCGTGACCCTTGGTCTGGCCGAAGGTGGCGTTGACTGGGCATTGGATGACAATAACGCATCATTGGTGACGGCTGACATGAAAGCGGCTGTCGAAAAAGCCAAAGCCGACATCATCGGCGGTGCCGTGACCGTGCATGATTATACAAGTGACGAAAGCTGCCCTTACTAGGACAAGCTGTCACAGCTGATATGACACAATCTAACAAAAACCCCAGCGGTGAGCATATCTCACCGCTGGCTGTTGAACTTAGCGATATTTCCAAGGCCTTTGGCACCGTGCGCGCCAATGAAAAGGTCAATTTGGCCGTAAAGCAGGGGCATATCCACGGCATTATTGGCGAAAATGGCGCCGGCAAATCAACCCTCGTCAGCATCCTTTACGGATTTTACCGCGCCGATTCAGGCCGTATTTCGATTGATGGCAATCTGGTTAATATCGGCAGTTCGGCTGCCGCCATTGCCAATGGAATCGGCATGGTGCATCAGCATTTCATGCTGGTGCCCAATTTCACCGTGCTTGAAAATATTATGCTGGGGCATGAAGGCTATGCCCAGCTTGACAAAGCCGCCATCCACGCACGCGCCGAACTACAGACATTATCCGATACATACGGCCTTGCGGTTGATCCCGACAGTCTGATCGAAGACTTGCCTGTTGGCTTGCAACAGCGTGTTGAGATTCTCAAAGCCCTGTTTCGTGGTGCCCGTATTCTGATTCTTGATGAGCCAACGGGGGTCTTGACGCCACAGGAAACCGATCAGCTATTCGAGATTCTGAATGCCTTGCGCGACCAGGGCGTCACCATTCTATTCATCACGCATAAATTGCGTGAAATCATGGCGATCACTGACACCGTCTCGGTCATGCGACAGGGGCAGATGGTGGCACATCTTGATACCGCATCAGTCACTCCGGCGACGCTGGCTGAATTGATGGTTGGCCGCAAGGTTCTACTTGATGTCAATCATACCGCCGCCACGCCTGGCGACATTTTGCTGACCGCCAACCATCTGTCTTGTGCTGGTGATTCAGGTGAAACACAGCTAGACGACGTGTCCTTTACATTACGCAGTGGCGAAATCATCGGTATTGCAGGTGTGTCTGGAAATGGTCAGTCCGAACTGCTTGATATTCTGGCTGGCATCCGGCCACCACAGTCCGGCAGCTTTACCTTTGCCGGTCAACAGATTGATGCAGCACATCCGCTAGGGCCAGCGTCCTTGCGTGACCTGGGCATTGCGCATGTGCCCGAAGACCGGCACCGGCGCGGCATTGTGCTGAATTTTTCCGCCGCCGAATCAATGCTTCTGGGTCACAGTGAGAATAGGGGTGATCATAGGGACGCGCATATAGCTAACAATCGCAGCGATCATGATCTTGGTGATAGCTGGTGGCTTGATCCACAGAAACTGGCCGCGCATTGTGCCACGCGCATGCAGGCCTTTGACGTGCGCCCCCCTGATCCTGACTATATCAGTGCCAATTTTTCTGGTGGCAATCAGCAGAAACTGGTTCTGGCGCGCGAAATTTCTACCGAGCCTAGCTTGTTGCTTGTTGGCCAGCCAACACGCGGCGTTGATATTGGCGCGATTGAATTTATCCATCAACAGCTGATCGAATTGCGTAACCGGGGCTGTTGCATTTTGCTGGTATCGGTTGAACTCGAAGAAATTATGAGCCTGTCTGACCGCATTCTGGTGATGAATAATGGCAGTATCGTTGGCGAAGTGGCGCGTGCTGATGCTGATGAAAGAACCCTTGGCATGATGATGGCGGGTATCGCCCCGGATAATGCGCCGGATACTAATCCCGCCAGCAAGACAGGACAGCCATCATGACTGTGCAAAAACCCCCACAAAAACCATTGCCGCGCTGGGTTGATATTGGCCTGATTCCTGTCATCAATGTGCTGGTCGCCTTATTTGTTTCGGGCATTGTCGTCGCCTTGATTGGCGAAAATCCCTTTGTGGCGATGCTGGTAATGGTCAAAGGGGCTTTTGTCTATGATGGCAGTCTTGGTTACACTTTATATTATGCCACCAATTTCATTTTCACTGGTCTCGCGGTGGCGGTGGCCTTTCATGCCATGCTGTTCAATATTGGCGGCGAGGGACAGGCCTATCTTGGCGGCCTTGGTGCGGGTCTGATCTGTCTATGGATGGACAGCTTTATGCCTGCCATCCTGTTAATCCCGCTGGCGATCATGGCATCGGCGGCTTTTGGGGCAATATGGGGGGTGATCCCGGGCTATCTGCAGGCCAAACGCGGCAGTCATATTGTGATTACCACAATCATGTTCAATTTTCTGGCCGCATCGATCATGGTGTCGTTGCTGGCGGGGATGCTCAAATCAGGTGGCCAGATGTCGCCCGAAACACGCGCTTTCACAGACGCGGCTAGCTTGCCGATGATTCATGAAATCCTACAGGGACTTGGCTTCAACGTGGCACGATCACCATTGAATCTGTCCTTTGTCATTGCCTTATTGGCCTGTGTTGGTGTCTGGGTGCTGATCTGGCGGTCACGACTTGGCTATGCGATCCGCGCTGTTGGCCAAAGTCCGCAAGCCGCGCAATATGCAGGCATTTCGATCGAACGCATTATCATCATCACGATGGCCATTTCGGGCGGGCTGGCAGGTTTGATGGCGATAAACGAAATTCTGGGGGTGCAACATCGGGTGATTCTGAACTTCACTTCGGGTTATGGCTTTACCGGAATTGCGGTGGCTTTGATGGGGCGCAATCATCCTTTTGGCATTGTTCTGGCGAGCCTGTTATTTGGCGCGCTATATCAAGGCGGTGCCGAGCTTGATTTTGAATTTTCGACCATCACCCGTGAAATGGTGCTGATGATTCAGGGTCTGATTATTCTGTTTTCGGGTGCTTTATCCTTTATGTTCCAGAAACCTCTGCAACGGCTATTTTCAAAGCTGACTGCGGGCGGCAAAACGGAGGTGGCGCATGGGAACTGATCTGTGGTTACAGTTTATTCTGGCACTTGATGCGACCTTGCGGGTGGCCACTCCACTGATTCTCTGTGCGATGGCGGGTATTTTTTCCGAACGCGCCGGCATCATCGATATTTCGCTTGAAGGCAAGATGCTGCTATCGGCCTTTACCGCCGCCGCCACCGCCAGCCTGATGCATTCACCAATGCTGGGCTTGCTGGCAGGCATCACCGTATCGGTTGTGTTTTCGATCATTCATGGATTTGCCTGTATCACGCATCGCGGCAATCAGGTCATTTCCGGTCTGGCGATCAATATTCTGGCATCGGGTCTGACTGTCACTGTCGGCATCGCTATGTTTCGCCAGGGCGGCCAGACACCGAATCTGGCACGCGCCGATCGTTTTGCACCGACCGAACTGCCCTTTGTCGATCTGGTCAGCCAGATTCCCTTTATCGGAACAATCTATCGCGAGCTGATTTCGGGGCATAATATCCTTGTCTGGGTTGGCTTTCTGGCGGTGATTTTCACCTCCTATGTTCTCTGGAACACCCGCTTTGGCCTACGGTTACGCGCTGTTGGCGAAAAGCCCGAAGCGGTTGATAGTGCTGGCATTTCGGTCAGTCTGCTGCGCTATAAAGCGGTGATCATCGCGGGTATCTTATGCGGCATCGCGGGGGCCTATCTATCGACCGCGCATGGCAGTGGCTTTGTGCGTGAGATGACTGCCGGCAAAGGCTATATCGCTTTGGCAGCGATGATCTTTGGCAAATGGCAACCACGCGGGGCCTTGCTTGCCTGTCTGCTATTTGGCTTTCTCGAGGCGATTGCCGCCCGCTTGCAAGGCGTTGAATTGCCATTTATTGGCGCTGCACCCGTCGAATTGATTCTGGCGATGCCTTATTTGATGACAGTCATCCTGCTGGCAGGGCTTGTCGGGCGGGCGGTGCCGCCACGCGCCATTGGCCAGCCCTATATAAAGGAACGCTAGATGAGCGATCACAACCCTATCTCTGACAGCACGCTGATCACCGCGGCCATTGATGCCATGACGCGTGCCTATGCGCCCTATTCTAATTTTGCCGTAGGCGCGGCACTTCTTGATGAAAACGGGCAGATCCATTGCGGGGCGAATGTTGAAAATGCGGCCTATCCGAATGGTATTTGTGCTGAAACGTCGGCGATTGCCATGATGGTCAATGCGGGTGGCACTCAAATTAAACGTATCGCGGTGGCAGGGGGAACGGATGCGGTTGATATCCTCTGCACGCCATGTGGTGGCTGTCGCCAGCGGATTCGCGAATTTGCCGCGCCGGATACAGTCATCATCATCGCCAGTCCCGTTGGCGAGCAGCAACGCTTTACGCTGGCTGATCTGTTGCCGCACAGCTTTGGCCCCGCAAATTTGAACTAGCATCATCCGGCCTGAGAGCAACGAAGGCCGAAAGATGATCGCGGGTTATATAAGCATCATCCGGCCTGAGAGCAACGAAGGCCGAAAGATGATCGCGGGTTATATAAGCATCATCCGGCCTGAGAGCAACGAAGGCCGAAAGATGATCGCGCAAAACACCCCATCATCCGGCCTGAGAGCAACGAAGGCCGAAAGATGATCGCTCAAGCATCATCCGACCGCAAGGTCGTGAGATGATGCGACATATTACTAAGCATCACCCCATCATCCGGCCTATCACCTCAGGTGCCATAGATACGGTCGCCCGCATCGCCAAGCCCGGGCAGGATATAGCCCTTTTCATTCAGCTCGCGATCCAGACAGGCGGTGAAAATCGGCAGATCCGGAAACGCATCATGTACGGCCGCCACACCTTCGGGCGACGCCACCAGACAGGCAAAGACAATATCCTTAACGCCCATTTCGACCAGCTTTTGCATACCCAGAATCGCACTACCGCCAGTGGCCAGCATCGGATCGGCCAGAATAACCTGCCGCGTGGCGATATCGTGCGGTACCGATGTGTAATAGGACACAGGCTGCAATGTATCTTCATCGCGATACAGACCCAGATGCGCGATACTGGCTTCGGGGCATAGCTGACTGAAACCATCAACCAGCCCATTGCCTGCGCGTAAAATCGACACCAGACACGGCGCTGGATCCGCTAGGCTGGCGGTCATCATGGGCTCAAGCGGTGTTTCGATCTGCCGCGGCGTTAGTGTCAGCGCGGCAAAGGCCGGATAGGCCAGCAGCCATGATAATTCTGCCAGCGTTGTGCGGAACAAAGCCGATGGTGTATCTTTATCGCGCAGGATTGCCAATTTATGTGTGGCCAGCGGATGTTCCAGAATATGCAGATTATTCGTCATAAAAACCCTTTTCGTCATGGATAGTGCCGCTATAATCGACAGCACGTTATACAGTATAAAACAAACCGTTCACTCATCCATGAATGCAGACGGCGCGTGATGCACTATCTTAGCCTTGGCTGTCTGCATTTACCATTCACAAAAGCATCATCCGGCTGTAGTGAAACGAAAGCCGCAAGATGATCGCGGAAATAAATAAGCATCATCCGGCTGTAGTGAAACGAAAGCCGCAAGATGATCGCGGAAATAAATAAGCATCATCCAATCGAAGCACAGCGCAGATTGATAAGATGATCGCGGAAATAAATAAGCATCATCCAATCGAAGCACAGCGCAGATTGATAAGATGATCGTGGATATAAATAAGCATCAAGCTTCTTACAGCGTTAGAATAACAGGGTACACAGGTCATATGGCAAAGTTATATTTTTCTTATTCGGCGATGAATGCGGGCAAATCGACGATCCTGTTACAGGCTTCGCATAATTATAAAGAACGCGGCATGAACACCGTGCTTCTGACCGCGCGCCTTGATGACCGGATTGGCCAAGGCGAGGATGGCAAAGGCAAGATTGGCTCGCGCATTGGCTTACAGGCCGACGCCGAAATGTTCGATGATAGCACCGATATTTTCGCTCTTGCCACAGAGCTGTCCCGTGATAGCGACATCGCCTGTATCATGGTTGACGAAGCACAATTTCTGACCATTGCCCAGGTCTGGCAATTAAGTGCGATTGCCGATGAGCTTGGCATTCCGGTCATGTGTTACGGCCTGCGCACTGATTTTCAGGGACAGCTTTTCGACGGCAGTGCCACCTTGCTGGCGATTGCCGATGTGTTGCGTGAAATCCGCACGATATGCCATTGCGGGCGCAAAGCCACGATGGTCGTGCGTCAGGATGCTGATGGCAAGCCGATCACTGATGGTGCACAGATCGAAATTGGCGGTAATGATAAATATGTCTCGCTATGCCGCAGGCACTGGAAAGCGGCGATGGCAAAAGTCGCCGAGTCTGACTGACCGATAGTAACGCGTTAACCGCGCAGGACGTCTTCCATATTATAAAAGCCGGTATCCGCCGTCGCCGCAAAGCGTGCCGCCCGGATCGCCCCTTTGGCAAATACCACCCGGTCAGTTGCCATATGCGTCAGCGCGATACGTTCGGACGCGCCAAAAAAGGTGACGCTATGTTCACCTGTCACATCGCCGCCTCGCATCACCGCAAAACCGATATCGCCAGCTTTGCGCGCCCCAACGCGCGAAGCGCCAGCCTGATCATCACGCACAATATCCGACACATCTTCCAAAGCAACGCCGCGCCCTTTGGCCGCCGCCTTGCCAAGTGCCAGCGCCGTTCCCGATGGCGAATCGACCTTATGATGATGATGCGTTTCCAGAATTTCGATATCCCAGCCTTCGACTAGTTGCGCGGCAACCTGTTCGACAAGCGCGCGCAACAAGGTCACGCCAACCGACGTATTGGCACAATAGACCAATGGAATTTTGGTGCCTATCTCGGCAAGGCGGGCTTCTTGGCTAGCATCAAGGCCAGTCGTACCAATCACCATCGCCATATTATTCTGCATGGCCAGTTCGGCATGCGCCAGACTCACGGCAGGGCTGGTAAAATCCACCATCACATCGCCGCCAACCAATGCTGCTGGATCACTGTTGATCATCACACCATTCGCACCGATGCCAGCCAGCTCACCTGAATCCTTGCCAATCAAGGGGCTTTCGGGACGATCACTTGTTGCATGCAACACCAGATCACTGGCTGCCGCAATTTCACGAATCAGCATATTACCCATACGGCCAGAACCGCCTGGAATCGAAAGCTTGATACTGTCTGCTGTACTCATTGTCCGGAATCCTTTTGACCTGTCATCCAAGACTATAACGTCCACATCCAGATGAACAAGCGCTATGCGTCATGTTCATGGTCGAATATGAGTCTCTAATCTTCGGCCCAGATACGCTTAACGCGTTCCATGAAGCTGGTTGATTCAGGGCTGGTTTCACCTGCTTTTGAAAAGGCTGTCAGCAGTTCTTTTTGCTTTTTGGTCAGATTCGTTGGCGTTTCGATCTGCACTTCGACAATCTGGTCACCTGTGTTACCCCGCCGCAAAGCAGGCATGCCTTTGCCCCGCATGCGGAACCGCCGCCCTGACTGGGTACCGGCATCAATCGTCAGACGCGCCATCTTGCCTGCCAACGTCGGCACATCAATCGTACCGCCCAAGGCGGCTACCGTCATCGGCACCGGAATCTTGGCCATCACATTAGTGCCATCGCGGGTAAAGATCGGATGCGGGTTGATATTGATGAAAATATACAAATCACCTGCCGCCCCACCACGGCTTCCGGCTTCACCTTTACCTGTCAGGCGAATACGCGTGCCATTATCGACTCCCGCAGGCACCGACACTGCCAGCGTCTTTTGCTGTTGCACGCGGCCATCACCACGGCATGTACCACATGGGTTTGAAATCACCTGACCCATACCTTGACAGGCATTACAGGTACGTTCGACAGCGAAAAATCCTTGCTGGGCGCGCACCCGGCCTGAACCACCGCATGTACCGCATGTGCTTGGCTTGCTACCTTCGGCCGCGCCAGATCCCGAACAGCTATCACAGCTGACCGGCACATTAATGCTGATATCGCGCTGCACACCACTAAAGGCATCTTCAAGCGAGATATTCATATCATAGCGCAGATCATTGCCGCTTGTGTCCGGTTGCCGGCCACCACCGGAAAACTCCGAAAACATCTGATCAAAAATATCGGAAAAGCCGCCGCCGCCGCCAAAACCGCCGCCGCCAAAGCCACCGCCACCGCCACCAAAACCACCGCCAGCCGCATTGTCAAAAGCGGCATGACCCATACGGTCATAGGCCGCACGCTTTTGCGGGTCTTTCAGAACATCATAGGCTTCGCTGGCTTCGCGAAAACGATCTGCCGCCGCCTCGTTATCGGGGTTGCGGTCGGGATGATTTTCCATCGCCAGCTTCCGATAAGCAGCTTTTAGGGCTTTCTCATCAGCGTCTTTGGATACGCCCAGAGTCTCATAAAAATCACGTTTACTCATGGTAACTGCCGATGCCGTATAAATTGGGAAAAACGTACAAACTTTAAAACACTGGGGTGTAACCTACCCCAGCGTTTACTTAAGTTTAAGTTTTATTTGCTTTTGGCGTCAGCGTCGCCATCGACTTCTTCGAATTCCGCATCAACGACGGTTTCGTCAGCGGGATCGGCTGACGCGGTTTCTGGCGCGTCTTCCTCATCCTGTCCGGCTGCATAGGCTGCTTCACCCATCTTCATCATCGCCTGTGACAGTTCGGCAGATTTCGATGTGATCGCTTCTATATCGTCGCCTTCTAGCGCCTCTTTCAAAGCGGCAATACCTGCTTCGACTTCGGCCTTGGCATCCGGATCCGCCTTATCGCCAAGATCATCGATCGCCTTTTGTGCGCCATGTGTCAATGCCTCGCCCTGATTGCGGGTTTCGACCTCTTCACGACGTTTCTTATCAGCTTCGGCATTTTCTTCGGCTTCATTAACCATGCGGTCAATTTCGGAATCATCCAGACCACCTGAGGCCTGAATGCGGATTTCCTGTTCCTTGCCTGTTGCCTTGTCTTTGGCGCTGACTTTGACAATACCGTTCGCATCAATATCAAAGGTCACTTCGATCTGCGGCACACCTCGCGCCGCTGGCGAGATGCCTTCCAGATTGAACTGGCCAAGATGCTTATTATCTGTCGCCATCTCACGCTCGCCTTGATAGACCGAGATTGTGACCGCTGATTGATTGTCATCCGCGGTTGAAAAGATCTGGCTTTTCTTGGTCGGGATTGTCGTATTGCGATCGATCAGACGGGTAAAGACACCGCCCAATGTTTCGATACCCAATGACAATGGTGTCACATCAAGCAGTAAAACGTCTTTCACGTCACCGGTCAGAACACCTGCCTGAATCGCCGCACCTGATGCCACAACCTCATCCGGATTCACGCCGCGATGCGGTTCGGTGCCAAAAAATTCGGTCACCGTCTCAATGATTTTAGGCATCCGGGTCATACCACCAACCAGAATGACTTCGTCAATCTCGCTGGCTTTCACCCCGGCATCTTTCAAAGCCGCTTCACATGGCTTCAAGGTACGCTGAACCAGTTTGCTTACCAGCTGTTCCAGATTGGCGCGGGTCAGCTTGATATTCATATGTTTAGGGCCTGACGCATCCGCCGTGATAAAGGGCAGATTCACATCGGTTTGCAATGATGAAGACAGCTCGATCTTGGCTTTCTCGGCCGCTTCTTTAAGCCGTTGCAATGCCAGCTTATCCTTGCGCAGATCAACACCATCGCTTTTCTTGAACTCATCCGCCAGATAATCGATGATGCTATGATCGAAATCCTCACCACCAAGGAATGTATCACCATTGGTTGATTTGACTTCAAACACGCCATCACCAACTTCCAGCACAGACACGTCAAACGTACCACCACCAAGGTCATAAACCACGATCAGGCCGGATTCCTTACGGTCAAGCCCGTAGGCCAAAGCGGCCGCAGTTGGCTCATTGATAATGCGCAGAACTTCCAGACCGGCAATCTTGCCTGCATCTTTGGTGGCCTGACGCTGGGCGTCATTGAAATAGGCCGGTACGGTGATCACCGCCTGGGTAACGCTTTCGCCCAGAAAGGCTTCGGCATCTTCTTTCAGCTTGCGCAGAACAAAACCTGAAATCTGGCTTGGTGAATATTCTTCGTCCTTGACCTTGACCCAGGCATCACCATTTTTGGCAGCCACCAAATCATAAGGCACCAGCTTGGCAAAATCCTTTGTGACCTTGTCACTATTACGGCGGCCAATCAGGCGCTTGATCGCAAATAATGTATTTTCTGGGTTGGTCACGGCTTGGCGTTTTGCCGACTGGCCGATCAGTCTTTCTTCATTATCGACAAAGGCCACCATCGAAGGTGTTGTGCGTGCGCCCTCGGCATTTTCAATAACGCGGGCTTCGGAACCATCCATCACGGCTACGCATGAATTTGTTGTCCCCAGATCAATTCCAATTACTTTTCCCATTCTAATCTCCTTTCTTCCAAGAGGTGGCTGCCTGCGGCTAGCCAGGGCCTCTTAATCTCACTTGCGATCACTTGTTCCGCCCGCTTAGTGAATTAAATGTCGGTTATATCAGTCATATAGTTGTGAAATCTTGTCATACAAGGGGCATCATGCGCCCTTGTTGTCTGCGTCATCATTTCCGGCGCTATCCTCCACTTTGGCTTGGCTGTTGGCACTTTCGGCGGCTGCCTCGGGGGCTTTGGATACGCCCACCATGGCCGGACGCAGTAACCGGTCATGTAACACATAACCATGTTGCAGAACTTCGACGACCATGCCTGGTGGCGTCTCTGCTGTCGGCACTTCGAACATGGCCTGATGAAGATTATAATCGAACTTTTCACCTGCCGGATTGATCTGCTTGATGCCGTGCTTTTCGGTGATCGATATGATCTCCGTCCAGCTCAATTCGATACCTGTGACCACATTGGTCATGGCTTCGCTAAGGCTACCAGCCTCGAAACCATCATCTTTCATGATATCCAGCGCGCGCGCCAGATTATCGATCGCCCCGACAAGATCGCGCGCCAGACCGGTATGGCCATATTTCTTGGCGGCCAGCACATCACGTTCACTGCGGCGGCGGGTATTTTCACTTTCGGCCAATGCTCGTAAAAGCTGATCCTTTAGCGCATCGCGTTCAGCCAGAAGCTGGTCATACGGATCTAACGACGCCCCGTCATCATCCGACCCGTCACTTTCAGCAGGCGGGGCTGTTTCGATCGCATCAGCAAGTACCGCCTCCAGACTGCCATCATCAGGTAGAACTGTTTGCGCGTCGGCATTATCTTTTGCGGCTGTCATTTTGGCGATATCGTCATCTTTGACAGCATTTTCGTCTTTAGCATTCTCGTTCATCGGTGGTCCTTTAGGCGAATCAGATGTTGTACCGCTATTTAGGCATCTTTGTGCACCTATCCAAGAGGCAGAAGCCAAGAAATGTGCAAGAATGTCGCACTTCGTGCATTTTATTGGCAAAATCACCTAAAAACTGCCGTAAAAAGCTGTTTTGATGGATAATTATCTAATCTTTATTGCCGTTTTGAGGGGAATTTACGCGCCCAAATCAGACTATCTGTCAATTTACCGGCACCTTTAGCGTGGAAAAAGGTGACAACATGACAAAAATATGACGTATTAATTAGAGTATAAGTCCGAAGACGCTTAATCCTTAAGGCGTAATCTTAATGATGATATATTTGAATAATGGACAGATTGGTCAAACATGCGTGGTACCGCGGCGTTAAAATCTATTGAAGCGCTCTATAAAGAGGCAGAGACAGTCATCAGTGATGGCGTGCCGATGGTCGCTATTGTGAAATCTGCGCCGCCTGTGGCAAAGCCCGATATTCCTGTGGCCACCCGCCTGCTAGCGACAACCCCTGATCATACCCAGCCTGATCATAGCGTACGGGATGATATGCCCCCTTCGGATCAGGCCAGACCAGACCACAAAGCCTCAAACCAAGTAACCCCAAACCAAGTAACCCCGGATCAGATATCGCCAGCGCCCGCCACGGTCTTTGACCGTATCGAAATGCTCCGCGTCATGGCTGCCAGCCTTGATGACGATAACGATAAAGCCAAAACAGAACCCGCAAGCTCATTACCAGATGCCCCACCGGTTCCTGATTATACTGTTGGAACCCGGCAGATTTCCGATGCCGATCTTGAAAATGTTGTCAAAAAGGCAGTTGATGACATTGTCGCAACCACCCCACTAGATGATGTTGTCGCTGGCAATGAACGTATCGAAAGCGTGATGGCCAACATCGCCGAAGCTGTTGGCAATGCCGAAACAAACGAACCAGCCGCATCAGCCGCAACATCCGATCAAGGTGCTGACGATGACTCCACCCCGGCATCCGAAACGCCAGCACAACCAGCTACATCAGCCAAAGCGGCCGCGGCGATTGATCTTGATGATCTCAATAAAATCGTCGCCAATACGGTTAAATCGGTGATACGCGAAGAATTATCCAATCTTGTACATTCGACCGTCAAAAGCACGCTCGACGAATTGCGGGCAACGCATGATGATAAGGCCAAATCCACCCCATCTGATCGCTAACGTCTAATACTGGGTCTGAAACTGGCGTCTGATCTGGCGTCTGATCTGGCGCATAAGCAAATGCCAAACCATAATCATATTCCATAATCGCGTTAACGTCTTTTTCATTTTTTCCCGCTATTACATATATGCTCGTGAATACATATTATGCCCGGGATTATATTTTATGCCCGGAATTATATTTTATGATTTTAGAAATATCGTAAATGCCCACATGATATGCGCATCATATGATATGCCCTTCCATAATGGCATGATGCCGTAATCTGATCTGGTTACTAAAGGACGACAAGATGCTCTTGAAATGCCCGCATTGTGATGATGAAGCCAACATCCCGAATGCCTTGAGCCAATATGAAAATATGCCGATTGCCTGTCATGCCTGTGGTGGGTTTTTCTTTGCACCGCCGCCCGATCCAGATGACCCGAATAACCCGACGCCGCCCCGTGATCGCACGATAACCCGATCAAATCGTCAAATCGAATGTGCGCATTGCGATATACCGGTGCTGATTCCCGATTGTGACAGCGCTGGCACGCGCCATAAATTCAGCTGTCCGGCCTGCCATGCCGACCTGCCGCCCCTACCACTGGATATCAAGTCACCTGAGATAAAACCGCCACCCAAGGCCTTAAGCGCGTCGCGGCCAGCCAGCAAACCTCGCACCCACATGCCGGTCAGCATTCTGGCAATAGCGATTGCGATTGGCATCGGCGTTGGTGTCGCGCTTGGCGTGTTGCTATCCCGCAACATGATTGCGCTTGATCTTGAGAGTCTGGCAACGCTAAGTGATCAGCTTGGCCAGCGCTTTATCCTGTTCTGGCATCAGACATTGGCCAAACTATCAGCCGCCATCTAACTCTTGACAGATTAGCGGCCAAGCACCCGGGCAATCGCACGGCTGGTATAATCGACCATCGGGATGATTTTGGCGTAATTCATATGCCGTGGGCCGATTACGCCTATGGCGCCGATGATCGAACGGCTGGCATTATGATAGGGCGCGATCACCATTGAACATCCGGTATTGCTGAACAGATTATTTTCGGCACCGATGAAAATCTGCACGCCGTCACCTTGCTTTGTCGCATCCAGCAGACGCAGGGCATTTTCGCGGGCTTCCAGCGCGTCGAACAGACTGCGGATTTCCGCCAGATCATCGCCAGCTTGCACATCTTCGAGCAGGTTTGACTGGCCACGCAGAATCAAGGCCGCGCCATCATCGCCTTTGCCATCCGACCATAAGCCAAGCCCTTGTTCGACAAGCGCCGCTGTCAGCACGTCGATTTCGGCTTTATTCGCGGCGATCTCACTGCGGATCATCTGCATGGCAGCCGCCATATTATGGCCTTCGAGCTTTGCATTCATATAATTATTGGCGCGCGTCAGCAAGCTGGCAGGCACCCCGACAGGCAGATCAATCAGCCGGTTTTCCACCTGGCCATCAGCGCGCACCAGCACCGCCAGCGCACGGTTATCACCGATTGGCACAAATTCGAAATGCTGCAACGCGGCATCGCTAGGCGGCGATAGCACCAGCGATGCGCATTTTGACAAGCCAGACAGCGTCTTGCTGGTCTTTTCCAGCAATTCACTGACGCTGATGCCGCGTGCGGCACATTCGCCATCGATTGAACTTTGTTCATCTTCGGCCAGATTGACATCATATTCCATCAACCCATCGACAAACAGCCGCAGGCCGCTTTGCGTCGGGATTCGGCCCGCCGAGATATGTGGCGAAAACAGCAATCCGGCGTCTTCCAGATCGCTCATATTATTGCGGATCGAGGCTGGCGATAGATCATATGGCGATAATTTAGCCAGCGTGCGCGATCCCACTGGCTGCCCACCATCAAGATAGGCGCTCACCAAAGTATGAAAAATATCAAGGGCGCGGGGGGTAAGTCCCTTTATGCTAGCTTCCGTCATAAAGAAAATCTAAAATGATTCACTAACGCAGGTCAATCTTGCATGTCTATTTATCACGCATGTCAGCTCTTTAATCGTGCTGACCATTATATGGGAACCGACCTATGACACGTCCATCCGGCCGCGCTTATGATGCGCTTCGTTCTATTACGCTTGAATCAGGCTTTTCACTGCATGCCGAAGGGTCATGTCTGGTGCGCTGCGGCAACACGCATGTGCTTTGCACCGCTTCGGTTGATGAACGCGTACCCTCGTTTTTGCGTAATTCTGGCAAAGGCTGGGTAACGGCTGAATATGGCATGTTACCGCGGTCAACCCATACCCGAAGCGACCGCGAAGCCGCCCGCGGCAAACAAGGCGGGCGTACCCTCGAAATTCAGCGCTTGATTGGCCGGTCATTGCGCGCGGTGACTGATCTGAAAGCCCTTGGCGAGCGCCAGATAAAAATTGACTGCGATGTAATTCAGGCAGATGGCGGCACCCGCACCGCTTCGATCACTGGCGCGTGGGTGGCGCTAAAGATCGCATGTGAAAAATTACTGCTGGCTGGTGCTATCACACGCCAGCCGATCATTGATAATGTCGCGGCCATTTCATGCGGCGTCTATAAGGGCAACTCGGTACTTGATCTTGATTATGATGAAGATAGCAATGCCGAAATCGACGCCAATTTTGTCATGTCGGCGGATGGTGGCCTTGTTGAAATTCAGGCAACTGGCGAAGAAAAGCCGTTTTCGCGTGATGTGCTGAATGCGATGCTTGATCTGGCCGAGGCAGGCGGCGCAACATTATTCGCGCTGCAGGATCAAGCCGTACAGACGGACCCGATAAACGCAGGCTAGCCCCGTAACAACATCGTTACATTTGGTAACATTCGGTTACATTAGCCCACACAGGATTTAACAACAGGATTTCAGATCATGGTGCCGCGCCGCTTTACCGACTCGAAACTTGTTATTGCCACGCATAATCCGGGCAAACTTCCCGAAATTGCCGCCTTTCTTGACGGCTTTGATATTACGCTGGTGTCAGCAGGTGAACTGGGTCTTGATGAGCCAGATGAAACCGAAACCAGTTTCACCGGCAATGCAATTCTCAAAGCCCGCGCGGCGGCACTGGCCTCTGGCCTACCGGCACTGGCAGATGATTCGGGGCTGGCGGTGGTGGCCTTGAACGGGGATCCGGGGATCTATTCGGCACGCTGGGCTGGGCAGGACAAGGATTTTGGCATGGCCATGCACAAGGTTGAAGATGCCTTGACGGCCACTGGCACGACCAATCGGCAGGCAGCCTTTATGTGCGCTTTATCGATTGTCTGGCCGGACGGGCATGATGAA
This sequence comes from Candidatus Puniceispirillum marinum IMCC1322, assembly GCF_000024465.1. Classification (NCBI taxonomy): domain Bacteria; kingdom Pseudomonadati; phylum Pseudomonadota; class Alphaproteobacteria; order Puniceispirillales (SeqCode); family Puniceispirillaceae (SeqCode); genus Puniceispirillum (SeqCode); species Puniceispirillum marinum (SeqCode). Next base: position 1,793,213 of record NC_014010.1, read on the forward strand.
ACGGTCGAGGGTACAGTCAAAGGCAATCTTGTCTGGCCACCTCGCGGCGCTAACGGGTTTGGCTATGATCCTATTTTTGTCGCTGATGGGTATGATATGACCTTTGGCGAAATGGAACCGGACATAAAACATGCCATTGGTCATCGCGCTGATGCTTTTGCCAAACTTTTGCAACGCTGTTTTGACCAACAAGATTAGCTATCTGGGCATGATTAACCATCAGGGATAGGGGCGCCATGCACCACCAGACCAAAGCCGCATCATCACTTGCGCCTCCACCGGTATCACCATTGGGGCTATATGTGCATTGGCCATTCTGCAAGGCAAAATGTCCCTATTGCGATTTCAATTCGCATGTCAGTAACGATATTGATGCCGATGCGTTCCTTGCAGCCTATCTCACCGAAATGACCTATATGGCTGATCAACTTGAACAGCCGGCATCCCTATCCAGCATTTTCTTTGGTGGCGGTACGCCTTCACTGATGCCTGCCTTTGTCGTCGAGGGCATCATTGATAAGGCTGCCGCTATATTCGGCTTCATGCCCGCTATCGAAATCTCTGCCGAAGCCAATCCAACCTCGGTAGAGGCCAGCAAAATGCTCGATTTTCATCATGCTGGCGTCAATCGCATATCGATGGGTGTGCAGTCTCTGCGTGATGACACATTGGCCTTTTTAGGGCGCGAACATAGTGCTGATGAAGCCCGAAAGGCACTGACCACCGTGCGCACGGCTTTTGACAATATGTCGATTGATCTGATGTATGCGACCCCCAACCAGACGCCCGCAGACTGGCATGATGAATTATCTACCGCTTTGGCGCTGGGGCTTGATCATCTATCGCTATATCAGTTGACCATCGAAAGCGGAACGCATTTCTATACGCGCCAGCGGCGCGGCGAAGTCATGGCACTGGATGACGATCATGCCGCCACCTTATTTGATATCACCCGCATGTTGACACGCGATGCCGGATTGCCTGCCTATGAAATTTCCAATCATGCCAAAGACGGGTATGAATGCCGGCATAATCTGATTTACTGGCAAAGCGGCAACTGGCTTGGGATCGGGCCGGGGGCGCATAGTCGCTTTACACAGCAAGACCATCGCATCGGCATCAGCACCCGGCGCAGTCCGGCGGGCTGGCTGGCCGCCATTGCCAAAGACGGGCATGCCACTGACACGCTTGTCACCGACGGTAAAAATGACTGGGCGGCAGAAATGCTGATGATGGGCTTGCGCCTGACATCCGGTCTGTCATTGGCACGGCTAAGCGCGGCTTGTGGTCCTTATCATAACTGGCTTGATATAGAGGGTTTACGAAAATGTCACGATGCGGGATGGCTACTGGTTACACCTGATATTACGGCCATCAATGCCGATACTGATATTGCAAATCTGCATATCCGCGCCAGTGACGCAGGGGCGATTCGGCTCAATCATATTCTTGCCGAACTAATTTTGTGACCACTATATATTGCCTGTTCAGATTTTAAATCTTGCCCAGTTAGATTTTTCCGGGCGCACGCTGGATAATGTCGGATTTACCAGCCCAGATACGGCGGATTTCATAGGCGCGCAGATTACTGCCATTATCCTGTAACCGAAAGGCGCCACTATAGCCGTTAAACCCTGAATCATCGGTGATTTTTGCGGTCCAATCCGCACGGTCAATCTCGGTCAGCGATGAGACAAGTGCCATCGCGTCAAATCCAAGCCGAGCCAGTTGCCCGGTGCCGTCATGCGGCCAGATCTGTGCCCAGTTTTCTTCAAACACCGGATCAGCGACGCTTGGGCGTTTGGCAAATATCCCGCCTTGCAGGGATGGTTCGCTCAAAAGCTGGTTCTGGTTCCATAAAGCTGTCCCCAGATACAGACTATTATCGGGGCCGACATCATAATAAGCCAGCACTGGCGCCGTGCGTAGCGCAAAGGATGGGCCACCGGCAAATACCACAGCGTCATAAGGTGCATCAGTAACCAGTATGTCCTCATCGTCTTTTGGTTCCTGATAACGTGCAAAATTGCGGATTTTACGTTTCAGCATCGTTTCGTCAGCCAGATCGTCACGAGACAGAATGACAATTTCCTCGGTTTTGAAACCGAATTCCTGAAGCCGTGTTTTGGCGTGGTTGGCCAGCCGCTTGCCAAAAGCTGTCGATTCGGCAAGGATCGCAAAACGCTCACGCCCGTCAGCAACCGCAAAGCCCAGTAGCGAGTCAAGCTGTTGTTCAGGCAGATAGCCCATGACCCATCTTTGCGGGCCCGCCACATTAACATTATTCGAAAAAACGATCATCGGAATGGCATTAAAATCGGCAATCCGTTTCACCTGCTCGACCGATTCTGTAAATAGCGGGCCAATGATGATATCGGCGCCATTCTGCATCGCCTGTGCGGCAACCTGGGCAATCACTTTGCTATCATTCTTGTCGCCACCTGCCGTATCATAGACCAGCATTTCGACCTTCGGATTGGCAATTGTGAATAATGCTAGTTCGGCACCTTTGCGCAATTCCTCGCCAAATTGCTTATGCCTTCCGCTTAACGGTGCCATCAAGGCAACACGCAGACGGTCTGGGTCTTTGGCTGGCAACACAAACTCATCATCATCCGGCGGCACCGGGGTTTTGTTTGCCAGTAAGGCGAAAGCAGCATTCAACGCGTCATCAGCCAGCGACGGATCGGGGCCTTCGGTCACCGGCGCAGAGGCTTCGGGTGTCTGTTTAGGTGCCGAAGACTGAATTTGCCAGATAATCTGATTAATCGTCGATTCGCGTTGCATTTCGGCTTCGATCGCGGCCTTGGCCATGGCGGTTGCTTCATCTTCTTCTAAGATACTATCCGCCAGATCATTAACAATCACATCAAGCGGGCTTGGCGCGTCTGGCTGGGCGTCCTCCGACCGGCTATCATCAGACCGGCTACCATCTGGCAGTCGCATATCCGATACCGGCGCATCTTCGGGGCGGGGATCCGGCACCATCAGCTTTTGCAGCAAATCTATCTGGGCGGGATCAGCCTTTGAAGCTGGGGTGATACGGATCGCGTCATCTTCATTGATACGCGATTTTTGGGCGGCGGCGGTGGCCAGTGCGGCTTCGCTTTCGGCACTCAGCACAATATCTGATCCGGCGTCGGGCTTGGGTTCGGGTGTTGGCGTCACAACCGGCACCGACGCAACTGGTCGAGGGGTGGGCGGCGACCCGCAACTTGCCATTGTCATGGCAATCATAACATAAGATAATAAACGCCAAGGCTTATCCATAATGCCTCCCAACATACTATCCTTATCATGGCTGGTTCATCTGCGCATGTCATTATTCGCTTGGTAGCTATTTAGTTCAACCTTATCATGCTCCCTAACCAAATACGGCGAACCAAATACAGCATATCAAACAGGATAGATCATGCGCGATGATTATGGATTGCTATCGGTGGTCGCTACCCCGATTGGAAATCTGGGTGATTTTTCACCCCGTGCTGCCGCTTGTCTTGAAACGGCGGATATAATCGCCTGTGAAGATACACGGATGACACGCAAATTGCTGACCTTGACAGGTATATCCAGCGTGGCGCGTTTATATGCCTATCATGACCATAATGGCCATACGATGCGCCCGAAACTGATCAAACAGCTTCTGGCGGGCAAAAACATCGCTCTGGTCAGCGATGCTGGCACCCCGCTGATTTCCGATCCCGGCTTCAAGCTGGTGGCCGCGTGCCATGATCACAATATCACCGTGACGTCAATTCCGGGACCCAGTGCGCCAATCACCGCTTTGGCGGCGGCGGGCTTGCCAACCGATAAGTTCATGTTTGCCGGTTTTATCCCGGCAACACCCAAGGCCGCGCGTGATGCGCTAACCGAGGTCGCGTCGCTCACTTTCACCACGATCTGGTTCGCAACGCCGAAACGGCTTTCTGCAACACTTCATATGATGCGGGATATTTTTGGCGATCGGCTTGCCGTTGTGGCACGCGAGCTCACCAAAATGCACGAGCATATCCATCGCGGCACCTTGACCGAATTATGCAATCATTATGACACCACCGACACGCCAAAAGGCGAGCTGGTGATCCTTGTCGAAGGCCGCAAGAAAGATGAATCATTGTTCGATGATGTGACCATTGAACAAATGCTCCGCGCCGAGCTTGAAGGGGCTAGCGTACGCGATGCGGTACAGGCCATCACCGACATAACCGGACAACCACGAAAGAAAATATACAAGCTGGCGATTGATATTCAGGAATAACAGCTATAATGGCCACAGCAGATCACACCGGGTCCAACATGCCGATTACAAACAGAACACCACATAAAACGTCGCCGCATAAAACGTCAAAGAGCGCCCGGTTCAAAGCAGCTGAAAAAGCCGGGCATCTGGCCGAAGCGCGCGCAGCTCTATGGTATCGGTTGCGCGGGTTTCGCATTCTGGCACGGCGCTGGCACAGCCATGTTGGCGAAATAGATATCATCGCACAACGCGGCGCATTGCTGGTCTTTTGCGAAGTCAAATACCGCCAGCAGGATATTCATAGTGCCAGCCCTTCAACCCGCCAGCAAAAACGCATTACCCGCGCCGCGTCCCTATTCATGGCCGCTTCACCCCAGCACCATAATCATCAATGCCGCTTTGATGTGATTTTGATCGAACGAAAACCCCATGCCTTATGGTCGCGCTTGATACCCATTATTAATGCTTGGTAGAACCCTATAGGTCTTGACCATGATGCAACAACTTGTCACATTTAAGCGGCTTACCACAGTCGGAATAAAACCCTATAGGAGATCGTCCATGCAGGCGTCACGCCCTTCCCATATTTCAACTATGACACATCTTACGGCCTGTATGCTGTTACTGGCATCGCTTGCGCTACAAGGTTGTGTGGCGGCGGCGGTTGGTGTTGGCACGGCGGCGGTGGCGGCGTCATCGACGGAAAAAGGGCTTTCGACATCGGTATCTGACAGCGTCATCTTCACCAAACTGCATGACAAATTCATCCAGAACGACGCCAGCCTTGGCACCGTTGTCGATGTGACGGTCAATGATGGCGCGGTATTGATGACAGGCAAGGTAAAAACCCCGGAAGAAAAAGTTCTGGCCACAAAGCTGGCATGGGAAATCAAAGGCGTCCGTGAAGTGGTCAATGAAATTCAGGTCACCGACACCTCAACACTCAAGGATGTTGCCAAAGATCTGGCGGCCAGTGCGCAATTGCGTGGCAAGCTGATTACCGATGGCTCTATTTCATCACTTAATTTCAGCATTGATGTGGTGAATGGCATTGTATATCTGTCGGGCGTTGCCGCATCGACGGATGAAATGAATGCGGTTATTGCCCATGCGCAGGATCTGCGCTTTGCCCAGCAGGTGGTCAATTACATCAGCTTGGCCAGCGATACACGCGATTAGTCCGGCTCATGACATCGCCCCTAAATGCGCCCAAAAACCTCTCCATTGCCATCCAGATGGATCCGGTTGAAGCGATTGCAATCGCTGGTGACACCAGCTTTGCCTTTGGTCTGGAAGCACAGAAACGCGGCCATAGCCTGTGGTATTACACCCCCGACAAGCTCAGCCTGAACGCATCAAGAATTGAGGCACGCGGCCAGTCATTACAGCTATTTGACCGACAAGACGATCATTTCGCCGTTGGTGCCCTCGAGATACGCCCGCTTACCGATTTTGACGTGGTGCTGATGCGCCAGGATCCGCCTTTCGATATGGCCTATATCACCGCCACACATCTGCTCGAAATGTTGCCACCAACAACTATGGTCGTCAACAATCCGGCCGAGGTACGCAACGCACCGGAAAAGCTGCTGGTCACCCTGTTTCCCGAATTGATGCCGCCGACCCTGATCAGCCGCGATCCGGCAACGATTGCTGCCTTTCGGGCGACGCATCGCGACATCATCGTCAAGCCGCTTTTCGGCAATGGCGGGGCTGGTGTGTTCCGCCTGCGTGAAGATGACCAGAATCTTAGTTCCTTACTCGAAATGTTTTTTGAGACCAACCGCGAACCGGTGATGGTACAGGCCTATATTCCGGCCGTTACCAAAGGCGATAAGCGCGTCATTCTTGTTGATGGCGAACCGGTTGGCGCGGTGAACCGGATTCCGCAAAAAGGCGAAGCGCGTTCCAATTTCCATGTCGGTGGCAGTGCTGCCGCGACCGACCTTACCGCGCGTGATCTGGAAATCTGTCAGGCCATTGGCCCGGAATTGCGCCGGCGCCAGCTTCTATTTGTCGGCATTGATATCATCGGCGATTATATCACCGAGATCAATGTCACTTCGCCGACAGGCATCCGCGAGATTCTGCGTCTGTCGAATATCGATATCGCCGCGCTCACCTGGGATGCAATCGAGCGCATTCACCCGACTTACGCAAATAACGGCATCGCCCGATAGGCCAGCGCTTCGGCCAGATGTTCGCGCGTGACCTCTGGCCTGTTATCCAGATCGGCAATCGTACGCGCCACCCGCATAATCTTGTGATAGGCGCGTGCGGATAATTGCTGCTGTTCAAGGGCCGCTTTCAACAGCGTCTTTGCCGCATCTTCAAGCACAATCGCTGCATCCAGATCATCACCTGTCAGCTTGGCATTAAGCGTGCCATCCGCCTGACAGCTTCGCCCCATCGCCACACTGCGCGCGGCCATGATCCGGTCAAAAATCACCGCCGACCGTTCCGCCGCTTCATCAGCCATCAACATCTGTGGGGTCACTTCAGGCACTTCGATAATCAGATCAAACCGATCCATCACCGGGCCTGATACTTTGGCGCTATATTGCCGTCCACATGCTGGCGCACGACTACAGGCACGTGCCGGATCACCCAGATAGCCACAACGACAGGGATTCATCGCCGCAATCAGCTGAAAGGCGGCTGGATAAGTATAGTTATTATTCGCGCGCGCGACGACAACTTTGCCTGTTTCCAAAGGCTGGCGTAGCGAATCCAGCACCACGCGGCTGAATTCAGCCAGCTCATCCAGAAACAGAACCCCATGATGCGCCAGCGATATTTCACCGGGCTTGGCGCGCATACCGCCACCAACCAACGCCGCCATTGATGCCGAATGATGCGGTTCGCGGAATGGCCGGTCACGGATCAAACCGCCATCGGATAACTGACCCGCAATCGAATGTATCATCGTCACCTGTAATGCCTGTTCGGGGGTTAAGGGGGGTAGCAAGCCGGGCAATCGTGCGGCCAGCATTGATTTTCCTGCGCCAGGCGGGCCAATTAACAATAGATTATGTCCACCGGTAGCCGCGATTTCCAGAACCCGCCGTGCGGTCAGCTGGCCTCGCAGATCCGCCATATCGGGATGCTGGGTTTGGCTGGTCGCAATTTTAGGCGTTGGCGGATGCAGAATTTGTCGTCCGCGCACATGATTAAGCAATGCCAGAATATCCGTCGGCGCCAGAATATCAATATCACCTGCCCAGGCCGCCTCGGCACCTGATGCCGCCGGACAGATCAGATTCTGCTGGCGGCTACTGGCAAAAATCGCTGCCGATAAGGCGCCCGATACTGGCTGGATCGCACCATTCAGTGATAATTCACCCAGCACCACGCGGTCAGCCACCGCATCCGCAGGGATCACTCCCATCGCAACCAGCAAACCAAGTGCAATCGGCAGATCAAAATGTGCGCCTTCTTTCAAAACATCGGCTGGTGCCAGATTAATCGCAATCCGTTTTGGCGGCAAAGACAGGCCAATTGACGATAGTGCCGCGCGTACCCGTTCCTTGGACTCGGCGACCGATTTATCCGCCAGCCCGACAATCGCCATCGCAGGCAAGCCATTGGCAATATGCACCTGCACATCAACAGCAATCGTATCGATGCCGCGAAAGGCAACTGTCTGGATATGTGCATGCATAAAGCGGCATCCATGATCGTGAATGACCATTTTGGATGAGCCTAAAGATCGCCGCAAGTTGATTAGATTTTTATGATATGTACTGGCAAATATAGGGCTGAGAAATCCAGCGTCAGATTACCCCTGTTTGCTCAGCATCGGGCCAGTCGGCGCGCCGCCAATCACATGCATATGCAGATGCGGCACTTCTTGATGCCCGTTAACACCGATATTCGAAATAATCCGATAACCTGTTTCACTGATTCCGGTTTTTTCGGCAACACGCTGGATCGCCTTGGCAAAGCCAGCGATTTCTGCGGCCGAGGCATGGCTGGCAAAATCGGTATAATCCACATATCGCCCTTTGGGGATTACCAGCACATGCACGGGGGCTTGTGGGGCAATATCATGAAATGACAAGGTGAACTCATCCTCGTCACATTTATGACATGGAATGTCACCACGCAGGATTTTCGCAAAAATATTATTATCGTCATATGCAGCCATTACGTCACCCCATGTTAGATTACCTACAGGGCTTTGTGATAATAATAGCCCATCACATATTTACCATCGACCTTGGCATAATATTCATTACTCGCATAGCGTTTGAATCCGCGGGCTTCAAAAGACTGGATCGCCCGGGTCTGGGTTGCGCGCACATCAAGGTTAATCATCGAAAACCCTTCGGATTTGGCCAGCGCTTCCGCCTCGCCAATCATCTTTTGCGCTAATCCATGACCCCGCGCCCAGGGGGCGACAAAGAATGTTGTCAGATTACAGCTAAATGACTGCGCTTCGTTATTGCGCGGTGGACGCACAATCTGGCAACAACCCCCGATCATCTTATCAAGGCGTGCCGCAATCAGATGCCGTTCGGGGATCATTTGAACACCGCGCCAGTAATCTTCCATCACCGAACGCGGCGGCGGCGTCAACCAGCCAAAGCCACCACCCGATTTAATGGCTTCTTCGGCCGCATCACATAATTCATTGATGTCACTTGCTGTCAGGCTTGCTACCGTTTCGACCGACAGTTTTGCGACATGATCTTTCAGAATTTCGGGCGTCATTCAAAACATCCTCAACGTTGGACATAGCAGCACACATGACTATGTAATGGGCGGCATGATGCAAAATAAATATGGCTGAATTACAAAATTATTAAATTGGTGAACCATATGCCCACCTGTTGTAATCAATTATCTACCTATTTACGGTTTTCGCGAACCTTTTACCACAACAACGCAAAATTGAAACCGCCAGATTGAATTTTATCACATTATTTATCTCAGACGCTTTTCCAACGCGGTCAAAAGCAGTCGGCAATCCTGATCGTCCAGCCGTTCGATATTCTGTGCCATCATATTAGCCAACATCACCGCATCGGGCGTATGCTTGCGCACATCTATGGTTGGTTTCGGATGCGACAATGTCGCCAGCCGCTTCAATTCTTCGGCATCATCCCAGATCAGGCCAAGCCATACACATATCTGATCGACAAGCACCGTTGAAGGCTTGCCTCTTGCGCCATTTTCCAAAGCCGAGATATAGGCTTTTGACACCCCCAGAAAATCAGCTTGTTGTTGTTGGGTGACATTCTTATCTGCCCGCAATTGGCGCATTTTATAGCCAAAAGGTGTCATTTTCGTTCACGCTGACGGCGCAACAGCACATAAAGCGCACCTGCCCCACCATCACTTGGCTTGGCTTGCGCCATCGCCAATACCAGCTCCGAAAGGGGCGCGCGTTTAAGCCAGTCTGGCACCGCGCTTCGTAAAACACCTGTCCCGCGCGCACCTTTACCGGTAATAACCAGAATACACCGGTAACCAGATAATCTGGCCTGACTCAGAAACTGGGTTAGTTTTCGTTGCGCCTGGGCTGCGTTATAGCCATGCAGGTCAAGCCGGGCGTCGATTTTCACATCCCCGCGGAACAGCCGTTTTTGGGTGCCGCCATCGATACCAGCGGTTTCTCCTGCGCGCAGATCAACGGGCGATGTTTTGGGCGATATTTTTGCCGATGTCTTTGGTAAAGCGAAACCCGCCATGCTGGCAGATGCTGGTTTTGCGCCGCCCGCTTGTTGGCGTTTCGATGGTGACATGCCACCATCATCACGCCCCTGAGTGTGCCCCTGATGATTTAGATCATTACCACTATAACGCCGGTTTTGCTGAATCGCCGGTTTTACAAGCGCTGTTACGCGTTGCCACAACACATGGTCTTCTTCATCTGATTTATCGGATTTGCGCACGCTCATTGGCCATAACCATTATTCCCTATCACCATTAGCTATCGTCATCGGCGGTTTCGGTTTCAACCAGTTTCCAGTTTGGATCATTCAATGTCAGATCACGCTCGAACGTCCAGATATCAACGATTTCCTGCGACTGGCTTTCGTCTTCATCGATGATATTTTCATCGGCATCACGCGCGATACGCGTTTGCACCGAATGGAAATGCACTGTGACCGCGGCAACCGAATCAACAACGGCGATATTCAGGATGCTGGCTTCCTTGATGTTCTCAAGGTCAATCGTCAGGCTTTCCTTATTCGCGTTGCGCTTCTGGATCGACTGCGTAAAGCTTTGCAACAGATCATAGCCAAGCAACCGCTTCAGCTGTGCCAGATCACCTTCGGCATAAGCGCGCAAGACCATCTCGAAGGCTTGTGTCGCACCGCCCAGAAAGGCCGCTTCGGTAAAATTGCGATCGGCTTTGCGTAGCGTTGCAATCCCATGGCCATTTAACGCACCGGTTTCATCCTTATTACTGGGAAAGGGCACCACATCCCCGTCATTGGCGGCCTGCATAGGTTTTTTATCCTGCGGTTGTTCGAATCCCGTGCGCTGACCAAGCACCGATTTCAGACGCAAAACCAGCAACACGGCAATGACCGCAAAAATGATAATATCGATATAGGGCACGTTGTCTCCTGTGCTTTTGAGAAAGCTCATATGTCATCTCATATGTCATTAGGCTAGAAAATATCTTCTATAGATGACATATGTGTATCACAAAATCCAGTTTCCAGCTTTAATAGGGTAAAATCATGCCCAAAAGGAACAAAAATGCGCAAAGGAATAAAATGAACTTAATCATCCTGCTGATCTTTTTTATCTGGGGATGGATCGAAATTAGCGCCTTTATTGTTATCGGTAGTGAAGTTGGCGTTGTGCTGACCATTCTTGGTGTTTTTGTCACCGCCATGATCGGTATTTCCTTGCTGAAAAGCCAGGGACGCGCGGTCATGGACAGCTTGCGCACCGATATCGCGCAGGGGCGTCCGCCGATCAAATCAGTGGCTGATAGTATCGGCCTATTATGTGGGGCGGTTCTGATGCTGTTGCCAGGCTATGTCACCGACGCCATTGGTCTGGCGCTATTTTTGCCTGGTATCCGCACAGTGGCTGGCCTGTGGCTGGCGACGCGGCTTGGTAAAAGTGCGCGCTTCACCAGCTATGCCGGCACAGCGCAGGCGGGTTCAAACGATCATAATTCAAATTTTGGGGCACATTTTGGGGCAACGAATCGGCAGCCATCATCGACATCCGATCGGCATCGCTGGGATGATAATGACATCATCGAAGGCGAAGCCGAAGACAAGACCCCGGATCAGGGATCAAAGACCAAAAAATCAGATAAGAAGCTAAACTGACAACTATCTACTCTGACTCAATAGACCAGCCATCATAGGTGTCACATCTTGCGGCCAGCCCCTTATTCATGCTAGATGGCCTTTACGATAACCGACGGCCCTAATGCGCCACCCCAAAATCAAGCCTGATCTGTTATAACCCAGAGCGTGACGATATAATTCGAACCCGGAGATTCCAATGGCCAATAATTCAAAAACCACAGATTCAGCCGCTGCCGACGGCGCTGGCGAAAACACCCAGGCAATGCGCCAGCTTATCATGCACGCGCAATATATTAAGGATCTGTCTTTTGAAAATCCGAATGCGCCAAATGTTCTAACTGAGAATACCGCCCAGCCAGATGTCGAAATTGGCGTCAATGTTGGCGCCAAAATGATTGGCGAAGACCAGTTTGAAGTGTTGCTGAACCTGACAGCCAAAGCCAAGGCTGATGACACCGCTTTGTTTCTGGTTGATCTGACCTATGCAGGTCTTGTCTCCGCGCCAAACACCCCCGAAAACGAGCTGAACCCGCTGATCATGATCGAAGCGCCGCGTTTGCTATTTCCCTTTGCCCGCGCCATTGTATCCGATATGACCCGCGACGGAGGTTTCATGCCGCTGAATATCCAGCCTGTCGATTTCGTCGCTGTTTATCAGCATAATCTGGCACGCCAACAAGAAGAAGCGCAGGCTGGCGAAGTTCACTAAATCCCAGGCAATGTCGCAACGATAGTACCTGTAGCGTCTATTGCCGCCAGATCGGATTCTCCATACCATCAAGAAAGGCGTCATGCGCTGCCTGTTCTTCTGGGCTTGGCGCATGCGTCCGGATCGGGCGGATCGCGGTCTCAGACATGGCAAAATGCCCGGTTCCGTTGGCTGTTTCGGCACCATGATCCGAACCACTCCAACCAGCTGACCCTAAAGACCCGGCAGACCCAGCTGGACCTGCCCGCGACCTGGCCCCTGATCCGGTGCCATTATCCAAACCAAGACCTGGCTGTTTGCCACCAAGCAATTCGATATAGACCGAGGCCAGCAGATCAGCATCGATCAAGGCGCCATGCAGATCACGATGCCCGTTATCAATCTCGAAACGACGGCATAGCGCATCCAGATTGGCTTGCGCCCCGGGAAATTTCTTGCGCGCCATCATCAAGGTATCAACCGCGCGATCCATCGGCAAAACTGGCCGGTCAAGCCGGGCTAGCTCGGCATTCAGAAACCCCATATCAAAAGACGCATTATGGATCACCATCTGATCACCCCCGATAAACGCCAGAAATTCATCGACGATATCGGCAAATAACGGCTTATCGGCCAGAAATGCACTGGTCAGCCCGTGAACCTTGACCGCGCCTTCGTCAATCTCGCGTTCGGGGTTGATATAAATATGCAATTTGTTGCCGGTAGGCAGGTGATGCAGCAACTCAAGACAGCCAATTTCAATGATGCGATGGCCATCTCGCGGGTTTATGCCGGTGGTTTCGGTATCAAGAGCGATTTCGCGCATAAATTATCCTTTTAACTATAAATCAACAGACTTGGGGCTATAGACGTTTGGCCTGATGTTTATCGCATGGCACCACATCGCTATCAAAGCCGCTATCATCTTCTAAGCCCCGATTGTTTTCAAATCCCTGATCCCTATCAAATCCAATACGGGTCAGCCACGTTTCCAGCTGGGCACGCGTGTCCGCGATCGGAATATCCGTATCCAGCACCATATCGGCGCGGCTGATTTTTTCGGCAGCGGGCATCTGGTTTTGCAAAATGCCTGCCAGCTTATCGGCGCTCATGCCAGCACGTGACAAAGCGCGTTGTTCGATCACATCGGCAGCGGCGTTGGTGACAATCACATAATCACACATATTATCGGCTCCCGTTTCGAACAGCAACGGTATATCCAGCACCACGAATGGGGTGGCATTATGCCGATGATGTTCAAGAAACCTGTCACGGTCATCGCTGACCATTGGATGCAGGATCGATTCGAGTGTTGTGCGCGCGTCACGATCGGCAAACACCAACGCGCCTAGCTTGCCGCGATCAATGCCAATTTCGTGATCCCCAATATCAGTAGCAAAATCTGGGCCAAAGGCCGCCAGAATCTTGTCAACCGCCGCGCCATCTTTGCCCAGCAGACCATGCACCACCTGATCGGCATTGTGCACCGGAATCGCGTGGCTTGCGAACATCTCACTGACTGTGGTTTTGCCGCTGGCGATCATGCCGGTAAGGCCGATGATAATCATGACGACGATCCTGCTGGTGTTAATCCCCCCGGCACTAAACCATGTGGTACTAAACCATGTGGCACTAAACCATGCGGTCTTAAAAAGCCAAGGATCTGCAATAAAGGCAAACCCAATATAGCATAATGACAGCCGGTGATCTGGCTGAACAGATGCGCGCCCAGCCCTTCAATCTGATAGGCACCGGGGCTATGAAGCGCGGCATCACCCATCGCTTCGATATAGGCAGTGATAAAATCATCATCAAGCGGGCGCATATACATATTGGCGCTTTCGATATGATGCCAGATGCGTTGCCCTTGCCGGAATATAACCGCAGCGGTGATCAGCTGATGCGTTTTGCCGGATAAGGCGTGCAGATGCTGGGCGGCGGCTGTGGCTGTTGCGGGCTTGGCAAATATCTGATCATCACAGACCAACAGCTGATCTGCCCCCAGCACATAGCTATCATCACCAGATGGCAACCGCATACTGACCGCTTGCGCTTTCATTTCGGCCAGCATCACTGCGATATCATCCTTGGCCATATCTTCAGCCAGGGCGGCATCGCGCAAGCCCGCTTCATCCACCGGTGCGGCTTGCACATCAAACGCAACCCCTGCCGCCGCCAGCATCGACTGACGTGTTTGGCTTGTTGATGCCAATATCAACCTATCTGCGGGTAATTTTGCAAATATATCTTGGGTCATGCGTTGCTTTCACGCCAATTTGTATGTAGCTGGATAATCGCCGCGGCGGTTTCTTCGACCGAACGGCGCGTTACATCGATAACGGGCCAGCCAGATCTATTGAACAGACGCCGCGCCTCTTTGGCTTCTTCTTCGATCGCGCCGATATCGGCATAGGTTTTATTTTCATTATCAAGCATGGCAATCTGGCGGGTTTTGCGGATCGCGCTTAGCCGCTTCGGATCATTCGTCAGCCCGACGGTAAACAGATCAAGCCCGTCAAGATAATGCGCTGGAAAAGGCACCCCCGGCACCAGCGCATAATTGGCCACCTTATAGCCACGATGCGCCAGATACATCGATGTTGGTGTTTTTGAGGTACGTGAAATCCCCACAATCAGAATATCCGCTTCGGCAAGATTGCCCATATTCATGCCATCATCATGGCTCACGGCGAAATCAACCGCGGCAACGCGGGCAAAATAGGCCGAATTGATCTGCCGCTGGCCACCTGGCAAATTCTGCTGCGCTTGGCCAAGCACGCTCGCCAGCAAATTCACCACCGAATCCAGCACCGACACGGCTGGGATACCCATTTTTTTACAGCGGGCTTCGATTTTATCACGCATGTCTTTATCAATGATGCTCATCAGCAAAATGCCCGGATTGCGCATGAGACCCGTGAACATGAGCTCCAGATGCTCATCGGTGCGCACCAATGTCCAGACATGCTCGGTCACATCGGCATCGGGGAATTGCGCCAGACAGGCGCGGGTGATCTGATGCACCGTCTCACCGGTCGAATCCGAAACAAGATGAATATGTAATTCTTGACGTGCCATGATATCCTCGCTGTTATCCAACCTTACATGGCTATGCTGGCCACGTCATGAGCAAATATCATCAGGCCTGTTGCGATGCGAAAACTAGGGAATAAACCCTGTGCATGAAATAGGGCAATCTGGGGATAGAAAATAGCATATCTGATTTTGCTATAGATAACCACAATCCGGCCACAGCTCATACATTTGCGGATAAATTATCGGTATCAGTTGGGGAAAAGCGGGATAATTACATCAATGGCTGTATTAACAGTAGCTTTGCAAGCCTGTCATTGTTTATAAAACTGGGGATAAAATAGGTAGAAAACTGTGAATAGGCATATCCACACCCACAACCAAAACAACTACTTTATTTATATAATAATATAGATATATAGAAAACTAGGACCATGAGCGGCTTTTTAAAAACACTGGCTGGACAGAAAATGCCAATCCCGCCAATCTGGATGATGCGGCAAGCAGGACGTTATCTAAAAGAATATAGAGACATTCGAGAAACGACACCTGATTTTATCAGTTTTTGTCTGGACGCTGAAAAAGCCAGTAATGTTACAATTCAGCCGATAGTAAGATTCGGATTTGATGCGGCGATCATTTTTTCAGATATTTTGATGGTGCCATGGGCTTTGGATCGCAATGTACGGTTTAAACCAAATCACGGGCCTATGCTTGACCCTTTGGCTGATGCGGCATCACTTGATGAAGCTCTACTTGCCGATGTCCCGACAAAATTAGCACCTGTTGCTAATGCGATTACCCGAACGCGTTCGCTTTTACGTGATGACACGGCTTTGATTGGTTTTGCTGGCGCGCCTTGGACGGTCATGACCTATATGCTTGAAGGTGGATCTTCAAAGGATTTTAACTTGTCACGCCAGATGCTGTGGAATGACCCGGCAGGGTTTGACAAAATTATGGATATCGTTACCCAAGCGACAATTGAATTTCTGTGTTTGCAAGCCCATGCTGGTGCCGATGCCTTGATGCTATTTGACAGTTGGGCAAGTGCCGTTCCCTCTTGGCATCGTGATGCGGTCGTTAATAAACCTGCGGCAACGATTATCGCGGCGCTTCGTGCGCGCGGCATATCTCAGCCAGTAATCGGTTTCCCCAAAGGTATAGGCGAAGGCATTTTGCCTTACGTTGATCAGGTTGGTGTTGATGCACTTGGCCTTGATCATGGTATGGATATTCGCTGGGCGCATAAGAATTTACCCGCATATCTGCCTGTACAGGGTAATCTTGATCCGATTAGCTTATTATCGGGTGATGATGTTATGCTTGCCAATATTGATGATATTCTTGGGGTTTTTGCTGACCGGCCACATATTTTTAATCTTGGGCACGGCATTACACCTGCCACACCGATCGCGAATGTGACAAAAATGATTACGCATGTGCGCCAGGCTCGATAGCTGGGATTAAGGAATAGTGATGAGTTATGAAATTATTAAGGCATTGCATATCATCTCGGTAATATCCTGGATGGCAGGCTTATTATATTTACCTCGGTTATTTGTCTATCACGCTGACGCCCCGCTTGGTTCGGTTCAGGCCGAAACTTTCAAAGTTATGGAACGCCGGCTGTTAAAAGCGATCATGAATCCGGCGATGATTGCATCTTTTATCTTTGGCTTATGGATGCTTGCGCTTAATCATGCGCTGATCTATGAGCTCTGGTTCATTGTAAAATTCGTCTGTGTCATTCTCATGGCTGGCTGTCATGGCAAATTTTCCAAAATGCGGCGTTTGCTTGAAAATGACGAAAAACCGTTATCCTCAAAAGCATATCGGATCTGGAACGAGGTGCCGACGGTGCTGATGATCGTTATAATCGTCATGGCAGTGGTCAAGCCATTCTAGCGTCAGTGCGCATCTAAGCTAAATATGATGTAAATGCTTAATGGCCGTTGCCTTGACTTTTAACGCAAATTAAACTTATATTATGCCTGTATATATCAGGGAGCCGCCCGGCTCACTAAACCGATATATATAATCCCGTTTACCGATGAGTCATATTATGCACCTTCAGGAACTAAAGCAGAAATCACCCGCCGATCTTTTGGCTTATGCCGAAGAGCTGGAAATCGAAAACGCCAGCACTTTGCGCAAACAGGATATGATGTTTGCGATCTTGAAACAGCTCGCTGATAATGACGTATCTATTTATGGTAGCGGTGTTCTCGAAGTCCTATCGGATGGTTTTGGTTTTCTACGCGCGCCTGAGTCAAATTACTTGCCAGGCCCGGATGATATTTATGTGTCACCTAGTCAGGTACGGCGCTTTAGCTTGCGCACAGGTGATACAGTTGAAGGCGAGATCCGCGCGCCTAAGGATGGCGAACGTTATTTTGCTTTGCTTAAAATTCAAACCATCAATTTTGAAGAGCCTAGCGCAGTTCGCCAGCGCATCAATTTTGACAATCTGACGCCTTTATATCCGGAAGAAAAACTTACCCTTGAATTGCCATTTGACCCGGATAAGAAAGACAACACCCCGCGGGTGATCGATCTTGTCGCGCCAATGGGTAAAGGTCAGCGTGGGTTGATCGTGGCGCCGCCGCGCACAGGTAAAACAATGATGCTGCAAAGCATCGCCCATGCAATCTCGGAAAATCATCCGGAAGTCTATTTGATTGTTCTGCTGATTGACGAACGCCCTGAAGAAGTCACTGATATGCAGCGTTCAGTCAAAGGCGAGGTGATTTCGTCAACCTTTGACGAACCAGCTTCACGACACGTGCAAGTAACTGAAATGGTTATAGAAAAAGCAAAACGTCTTGTTGAGCATAAGCGTGATGTGGTGATTTTACTTGATTCGATTACGCGTCTGGCACGGGCCTATAACACGGTTGTGCCATCATCTGGCAAGGTGCTGACAGGTGGTGTTGATGCCAATGCGCTCCAGCGGCCAAAGCGTTTCTTTGGTGCGGCGCGTAATATTGAAGAAGGTGGCTCACTGACCATCATTGCAACGGCTTTGATCGAAACCGGTTCGCGTATGGACGAAGTGATCTTTGAAGAATTCAAAGGCACCGGTAATAGTGAAGTGATTTTGGATCGTAAATTATCTGATAAGCGGACATTCCCGGCGATTGATATCACCAAGTCAGGTACGCGTAAGGAAGAATTGCTTGTCGATAAAGGCACATTGGCCAAGATGTGGGTGTTACGCCGGATTCTCATGCAGATGGGCGCGATCGATGCGATGGAATTCCTCACTGATAAGCTGAAACATTCAAAAACAAATGATGATTTCTTCGATCAGATGAATAGCTAAGCATCATCCGACTGTTAAGTCGGGAGATGATGCGGCATGATAAAAGAATTAAGCATCATCCGACTGTTAAGTCGGGAGATGATGCGGCATGATAAAAGAATTAAGCATCATCCGACTGTTAAGTCGGGAGATGATGCGGCATGATAAAAGAATTAAGCATCATCCGACTGTTAAGTCGGGAGATGATGCGGCATGATAAAAGAAACAAGCCTCATCCAATCAAGCGCAGCGTAGAGTGATAAGATGATCGTGTTCACATAAGCATGATCCAGCGAAGCACCAGGTTACCTAATAATATAACCGTAGCCTAATAAAGAGCTACCGTATTACCTGAAGCCAAAATGTTTCACGTGAAACATTTTCACCCGTTAACGGTGCCCATGTTCATGTTTGATAAGCCAGTCCTTACGCCCAAGGTTTTCTGGGTCTTTGGGGCTGCTCATATCGCCACCGCCATAATTGCCTAATGATCCGTCTGATCTAACAACACGGTGACAAGGATAGATAATCGGGATTGGATTGCGTGCACAGGCTGAACCGGCGGCACGTGGCGCGTTGGGTTTGTCAGCCATCGCGGCAAATTGCTTATAGGAAACCGTTGTGCCATAGGGAATTTGCGCCATGATGCTGAGCCAGTCACATCCGCTTTTGCTTTTGCCTTCGGGGGCCAGCGGCAGATCAAAGCTTGTGCGGGTGCCAGCCAGATAATCCAGAATCTGCTGTTTTGTTTCACGTGAAACATGATCTATTGGCTCTTGGGCTCCATCATATCCATTACGCCAAGGCGATTGTTGCCAATCTAGCCGGATCAAGGACGTGCCGTCACTTATAGGTCGCATCCATCCCAAAGGCGTGTGAAATGTGATATAAAACTGTTCAGTCATAATCCCGACCCTGTTGTTAAAGGGGTGGTCTGATGTCACTCTTGACATGTTCTCAGGGTACTTTACCTCTATTCAGATCATTTTAAAAATGTTTCACGTGAAACATTTTACCAAACAGACCGTGTGATGCCAGATAGGCTTCTTAATGCCAGATAGGCTTCTTAATGCCAGATAGGCTTCTTAATGCCAGATAGGCTTCTTAATGCCAGATAGGCTTCTTAATGCCAGATAGGCTTCTTAATGAAAGACCCGCAATGACAGGCGCTACATTCAATGACACTATTTTTGCGCTAGCAACCCCGCCAGGGCGTTCGGCTATCGCCATTGTGCGGATCAGCGGAAAAAAGGCCGCCTATGCGGCGGATGCTTTTGATGTGCGCTGTCCCAAAATGGGGCGGTTTGCCGTGCGCCGCCTCAAAAATGCTGATGGCCAGCCAATTGACGAAGTGCTGCTTCTTTATATGCAGGCACCGCGGTCTCCGACTGGCGAGGATGTATTGGAAATCCATTGCCATGGAAGTCAGGCGGTGCAGACGATGATTCTTGATAGATTAGCCCAGATAGCGGGGTTCCGTCCGGCTTTACCAGGCGAGTTTACCCGCCGTGCCTTTGGCAATGATAAATTCGACCTGTCGGGTGTCGAGGGTCTGGCTGATCTGATCGATGCGGAAACCCCTGCCCAGCTGCATCAGGCATGGGCACAACTTGATGGGGCTTTGCGCAAACCGGTTACGGCGTGGCGCGAAACGCTGATCAGCTTGGCTGGCCAGCTCGAAGCGCTGATTGATTTTGCCGATGAGGATCTGCCAGCCTCGGTTGAAGCGGCCTTGCGTACAAGTACCGCAACGCTGATTAGCGAAATAGCTGCCATTATGGCGGATAATAAAGCAGGCGAAGTCATCCGTGATGGCGTAAAGGTGGCCTTGCTTGGGTCGGTGAATGCGGGCAAGTCAACCGCCTTGAATGCCATTTCGGGTCGTGATGCGGTTATCACCTCGGCTGAGGCAGGCACCACACGCGATATCGTTGCGGTTAAAATGGATCTGGGTGGCGTGCCCGTGACCTTTATGGATACGGCTGGATTGCGTGATGGTGCGGGGGCTATCGAAGCCGAAGGCATCCGTCGTGCTCGTCAGGCTGGCCGTGATGCTGATTTTGGCCTGATTATCCTTGATGGCAGTGATCCAAAATGGCCAGATCATCTGGCCGAGATTAGCGATTTGACAGGCGGCCAGCATTTAATCGTCCTCAATAAATGCGATCTGGGGCTGGTGGGGTCGGTACCCGAAGGCGCGTTACATCTCAGCTTGCGCGATCATAAAGATGTCGAAGTGCTGATTGCGGCGATCACAAAGGCGATTGCGCCGCTTAATCAGGATGGTCAGAGTGCGATTATCACGCGGGCGCGGCATCGCGACGCGTTGATGGGGGCGATGCAGAGTCTTGAACGCGGCCTGACGCATGATTTTAATGTGAATCCGGAATTGGCGGCCGAAGATTTCCGGATGGCGGCGACGGCCTTGGGACGGATAACTGGCAAAATCGATGTCGAAGATTTACTTGGGTCTATTTTTTCATCCTTTTGTATTGGCAAATAGCCTCAAAGACGCCGTGGTTGAACGCTTTGTTTAGGCCATTTGGGTAAATCATCCCTGGTATTATGATTTATGTGCCTCAAAATGTTTCACGTGAAACATTTTCCGGTTGTTCATTCCGATGACGGCGTCTTGATTGGTGTATTATTAAGCTGTCTATTGGGGTTTATGCGCATTTAAGCGGTTGATTACCATTATTTCTGGTGGCTTTGGTTGCAGATCGGCATGAAAGCTGCCTCAAAATGTTTCACGTGAAACATTTGTGATTTACCTACCGCATGAATAGGGCCAAACTTCATTTGGGGTTAAATCCCTTTAATTTGTGGGAAATTCACGCCCTTAAGCTAGATCAGGCCGGATTGGGCTAGAGTGGGGATGAAAATGTTTCACGTGAAACATTTTAGTGATTTACCTGCCACATCATCTAACAATGCGGCACAAATCCATAATTTGTGCTATGTTCGCCCCGCATTTGATTATAACGGTGAATTTTCGGCATTGGATTAGGCGCTGATAGCTGAATGAAACCCTGATAGAACCGACTAAGATAGCGAAATAGGAAAGAATGAAATCTGCATTTGATGTCATTGTTGTAGGTGGGGGGCATGCTGGCTGTGAAGCCGCGGCGGCGGCGTCACGTATGGGTGCGGCGGTGGCCTTGGTCACAATGCGCGCTGACCGCATTGGCGAAATGTCATGCAATCCGGCGATTGGCGGGCTTGGTAAAGGCCATCTTGTGCGCGAGATTGACGCGCTTGATGGGCTTATGGGGCGGGCGATTGACCGGGCAGGAATCCAGTTCCGCATGTTGAATAAATCACGTGGCCCGGCTGTGCATGGCCCGCGTGCCCAAGCTGACCGCGCGCTATATCGTGCCGCGATACAAGAATTTCTGAATGAGGATGATCATATCACCATCATCGAGGCGGCGGTTGGTGATCTGCTGGTTGACGATATGGCTGCTGGCCTGACAGGCGCGCCCCGTCAGGTGACGGGGATTATCTGCGAAGATGGGCGAGAATTGAAAGCGGCAAGCGTCGTTTTGACAACGGGTACATTTCTGGGTGGTTTGATTCATCTTGGCAATGAGCGTACCGAAGCAGGTCGGATTGGCGAAGCGCCGTCAAATATGCTGGCCACACGTCTGGCGGATCTGGCCTTGCCGCTAGGCCGGTTGAAAACCGGTACACCGCCGCGCCTTGATGGCCGGACGATTGACTGGTCGGTGCTGGAGATGCAGCCTGCCGATAACCCGCCGATTCCCTTTTCGACAATGACCGATAAAATCACTGTGCCGCAGATCGAATGCGGGATCACCCGCACGACGGCCAAAACCCACCGGATCATTGCCGAATCGATACATTTATCGGCGGTGTTCAATGGTAATATTTCGGGTCAGGGACCTCGCTATTGCCCCTCGATCGAAGACAAGGTGAACCGGTTTGCCGATAAGGACTCGCATCAGCTGTTTCTTGAACCTGAAGGGCTTGATGACCATACGATTTACCCGAATGGTATTTCGACAAGCCTGCCGCGCGATGTGCAGGAGGCGCTTGTCAAAACCATACCCGGGCTTGAGCAGACGGTTATTCTGCAACATGGCTATGCGATTGAGTATAATTTTGTCGATCCGCGCGCCTTGCGCCAGACATTGGAATTGCGTGTCTTGCCTGGCCTGTATCTAGCGGGTCAGATCAATGGCACCACAGGGTATGAAGAAGCCGCCGCGCAAGGCTTGATGGCTGGGGTTAATGCCGCCCTCGCCGCGGCCTCTGGTGATAATAGGCAAAAGACCAGTTTTACGCTTGATCGTGCTGATGCCTATATCGGGGTGATGATCGATGATCTGATTTCCAAGGGCGCGCCCGAACCCTACCGGATGTTTACGTCACGCGCCGAATATCGGCTGTTGCTTCGTGCCGATAATGCCGATCAACGTCTAACCGAAAAAGGCATGGCGATTGGCTGTGTGGGTAGCGCGCGACAAAACGTCTGGCATCGCAAGCATAAGCAACTGGCCAAGGCAAAGGCCACATTATTGTCACTCACCGCATCGGGCAAGGATCTGGAAATAGCTGGCCTGCCAAAGCCCCGCGATGGCGGCAAACGCACAGCGGCAGATATGCTCAGCCTTGAAGGCATCACCATCGACCGGCTGACGCCATTATGGCCGGAACTGGCAAATATCGCATCACTTTATCATGCCCAGCTTGAAGCCGATTATCGCTATGCAGGCTATGTGGCGCGCCAGAAAGCCGATATTGATGCGCTGCGGCGTGACGAAGCCACGGCGATTCCCGATGATCTTGATTTTTCGGTGATTGGCGGCCTGTCGGCCGAAGCACAAGATGTATTGAAACGTCGCCAGCCTGAAACGATTGGACAGGCGAATCGGCTTGCAGGGTTGACACCGGCATCGGTGGTTGCGGTTTTGCGGCATCTGCGGCGTCGTGAAGATGCAGCCTATAACACCAAGCCTGACGTTTCGGTTATGCGGCGCGAGACCATATGATGCTTATAGCCCGTCTTCAGTTCCTAAAAATGTTTCACGTGAAACATTTTGTATATGAGCTCGTTTCATATGCCGATATCGGGTACCATAAGGCGCGCTTTAAGACGTTATCGGGGATATTGATCAGCTATGTTGGGGCGGTGCTAGCATGACCGCTAAAAAGACGCCCAAAATGACATCTGAAATGACATCTGAAATGACACCTGAAATGACGCCTGAAACTGTGCAGGACATGCTAAATGTTTCACGTGAAACAATTGATAAATTTGCCATCTACCTTGCGTTGCTGGAAAAATGGCAAAAATCGGTGAATCTGGTTGCCCGGGCAACGCTGGATATTGCCTGGCAGCGACATATTCTTGATTCGGGGCAGTTAGCCCGCTATTTGCCTGCCGGATGCAAGACCATTCTGGATGTGGGCAGTGGGGCTGGTTTCCCCGGGCTAGTGTTGTCGATTATGCAGGATGCAACGGTGCATATGGTCGAATCAGATCACAAAAAAACTGTTTTTTTACAGACAGTTATAAGGAAATTAGACCTGTCAGCCGTGGTTCATAATGAACGTATCGAAAGCTTGCCAGCGATGGTGCCGGATGTGATCACAGCGCGCGCCTTTGCGCCGCTGGGCAAAGCCATCACGCTGCTGGCACCGCATATGCGACCAGATACGGTTTTACTGCTTCTCAAAGGCCGGAATGTCGAAGAAGAATTGACCGAAATGCCAGATTATCCCATCATGGCGGCGGTCACCTATCCAAGCCTGTCTGATCCTGAAGGCATGGTTTTACAGTTAACCCAAGATCATTAGACTCAAGATCAATGATTTACATTATTGACGTTATGTCGGGGTATTGAATGAATAGTGAAGCACGCATCATTGCGGTAGCAAATCAAAAAGGTGGTGTTGGCAAAACGACAACGTCGGTCAATCTGGCAACCGCGTTGGCCGCCTGTGGCCGTAAAGTGCTGTTGGTTGATTTTGACCCGCAAGGCAATGCCAGCACAGGTTTTGGTATCGATCATGCGCAACGTGAGCATAATAGCTATCATGTCGTGATTGGGCAGACGCCAGCAAGTGCCGCTATTCAGGGTACGATTGTGCCGCGCCTTGATATTATTCCGGCTGTTGTCGATTTATCGGCTGCTGAAATTGAGCTGATTGATGTCGCGCGCCGTGAATATTGTCTTGCCGATGCGATTGCCACGGTAGCGGATGACTATGATTATGTGATCATTGACTGCCCGCCATCGCTTGGCTTGCTGACAGTGAATGCATTATGCGCGGCAGCATCGGTTCTGATTCCTTTGCAATGCGAATTCTATGCGCTGGAAGGGTTAAGTCAGCTCATGCGCACGATTGATGCGGTGCGTGGTGGAATCAACCCAAGGCTGGAGATGCAGGGGGTTGTGCTGACGATGTTCGATAGCCGCAATAAATTATCCGAATCGGTGGAAAATGATGTACGCGCACATCTTGGCGCTGTCGTTTATAACACGGTCATTCCGCGTAATGTCCGCGTGTCCGAAGCGCCATCATTCGGACAGCCGGTTTTGATGTATGATCTGAAATGTGTCGGGGCACAGGCCTATGCCGCGCTGGCCGCCGAACTACTGACGCAAGAGAAGGATGCCGCCTAATGGCCAAGACGCCGTCAAAGAAAGCCCCTGCCAAGCAAGCTGCCACAAAAACCAGCAGTCCGGAAAAGGTTATCCCAAAACATCCAGCACGAGGTTTGGGACGCGGTCTGTCATCATTGCTTGGTGATGCCGGTATTGCGGCAGCTACAACAAATGCGAATCCGAATACAGCTTCGGGCGTGGCCACACCACCCGAAATGGCAACGTCACCATTATCGGCTGATGCCAAGGCGACAAAAGCGGGTATTGCATCTGGCGTGACCGGAAATATAACTGCGGGTGTTATTGATATTCCGGTTGAATGGATCAATTCAGGCCCGTGGCAACCGCGTTTGAAATTTGACAAAACCGCGCTGGCCGAGCTGGCTGAATCGATACGCCAGAAAGGCATTATGCAACCGGTTCTGGTGCGGCAAAGCGCGGATAATCCGCAACGTTATCAATTGATCGCCGGAGAACGGCGCTGGCGTGCCGCGCAATTGGCACAGTTGCATACAGTACCAGCGATCCTGCGCGATATCAGCGATGTCGAAGCTTATGAGCTGGCCTTGATCGAAAATGTGCAACGTACCGATCTGACAGTCATTGAAGAAGCGCTGGGATATCAGAATCTGATTTCCAAGCATAAATACAAACAAGAGCAACTATCTGAATTAATTGGAAAATCAAGAAGTCATATTGCCAATCTTCTGCGTCTGCTTAGCTTGCCGAGTGATGTGATGACAATGGTTGCTGACGGCCAGCTGACGATGGGACAGGTGCGCCCCTTGATCGGGCATGAAGATGCGTCGGCATTGGCCGAGGAAATTATCAGCAAAAATCTGTCGGCGCGGCAGGTCGAAGCGCTGGTCAAACGACGCGGCGAAACAGATACGACGTCTGGTCAGGATGATCATGGCAAAGCAGGATCAACGGCATCTGAAAAATCTACCGATATTCTGGCGTTGGAAGCGCGTGCGGCGGAACAGCTGGGTCTGGCGATGACGGTTGATTGGGATGCGTCTAAAGCAAGCGGCAAGCTGGTGTTTCATTGCGAGGATTTTGCCCAAATCACCTTTATTCTGGAACAGCTGGGGCTGGAATAGCATCATCCAATCAAGCGCAGCGAAGATTGATAAGATGATCGCGGGTGATATAAGCATCATCCAATCAAGCGCAGCGAAGATTGATAAGATGATCGCGGGTGATATAAGCATCATCCAATCAAGCGTAGCGAAGATTGATAAGATGATCGCGGGTGATATAAGCATCATCCAATCAAGCGCAGCGAAGATTGATAAGATGATCGCGCTTAACTAAGCCTCATCCGGCTGTAGTGCAAAGAAAGCCGCAAGATGATCGTGGAATCATCAGGAACGTGCGCGCAGGCACAGACCCAATAGACCCTGCATACAGATCACCCGATCATCGGGGCTGGATGATTTCAGCGCAAGCTCGATATCCTGTAGCTTATCAAGGGCGGCCATCGCCTGTTGATAGCCCCATTTGTTTAATTGCGCAGCCATGCGCCCCTGTAATTTGAAATGCACAGGTGGGCGTAGTGACTTTATTGCCATATCGCGCGAACTGCCTGTTGATACGGCATGTGCCGCGATCAGCAAACTGCGGAAATAATTATGACAGCCGCGAATGACCATGACTGGATTGGCATCTTCCGACCAGGCTTTGGTGATAGCGCTTTGCAGACGCGGAATATCCCCATCAGCAACAGCACCCGCCACATCATCGATTGCCAGAACGGTGCTGTCTTCGAGGGCATCTTCAATATCTTGCGCGGTAAGGGTGCCGCCCTGCCCCGCCATCAGTGACAGCTTTTCGATTTCACGACGTGAACTGGCACGATCAGCACCCAATTTGGCAACAATCAGATCCATGACCGGGCGATCAATATTGATAGATAATGCAGCAAAGCTGGTTTGAACAAGATCACGGATGGTGCCGCTATCATCAGCATAACATCCGATTGAGGCACAGATATCACCTGTTTCGAACAATTTGACGATCGCATGCCGCGTTGTTGTTTCGCGCGCTTCGACAATAAGCACAGCCCCTTCAAGCGGGGGGGTGTTGTCGCGCGGTGTCAGCGCCAATTTGCAAGCCTCGACAAGTTCGGTGCCACGGCCACGAACAAGCACCAGGCGGGTATCGGCAAAAACGGCAATGCTGGAAAGCGCATCGGCAATCACACTGACATCATTTTCAATGGCGCGGCTATCAAGGCGGGTCACCGAAAAGACATCATCGAGATTGTCACTGTAATGACTGGCAAGTGCCAGGGCGCGTTCATGGATCAGGCCGATATCATTACCATGAAACAAAAAGGCGCGCATATGCGCGGGGGGGTGGTTGAGAAGACCTGCAATCTGCCGGGTCTGAACTTTCATGTCTGGGCTATGGAGAGAAAATATAGCTGTAAGCGCCGCCGCACGCGTTCAGCCAGTAATGTGGCAAGACGGCGCTTGGCCTGCAATTTGGACTGTTCAATGCCATAAGTCGATGAAACAGTACCTAACGTGGCACTGGCAGTTACCGTATTTTTGATCGCGACTTCATTGGTATTTATATCGGTGAGGGTAAAGGATACCGTCATGGTCATCTTTTTGAAATCGGATGAAACGCCGCGTACCGCAAAAGCTTCGGTTGATCCGATCGAAATTGAACTGGATAGGCGATATCTGGGTTCAGCCGCATAGCTGCTGAACATGGCCTGGCGAAGGTTTCGGCTGTAAATTTGCCCATCACGGCCAGCCACGGTAACAATTTCGACGCTGGCAAGATTATCGATCATCGCCGTATCGACCTGCTGTTGGGACAAGGATGTGCACCCGCCTAGCATAAGCGCACAAACAAGGCTGATGATGGTATTACGCAACGACATTTATAATCCTGTTTGGCACAACGATAATCCGCTTTGGTGTCTTGCCCTCAAGATATCGGGAAACCGCCTCGGATGCCAATGCTTTTGCTTCGGCCTCGTCAGTTGGACAATCTCGCGGCAAGGTGATGGTGGCGCGCAATTTGCCATTCACCTGGACACCGATTTCCACTTCATCATCGGCGGCGAGCGCCGGGTCGGCCACCGGCCATGCGGCATTAGCCAGCATGCTGTCATGACCAAGCATATGCCACATTTCTTCGGCAATATGCGGGGTCAGGGGGGCGATAAGCTTGGTAAGATTTTCAATAGCCATCCGGCGCGCCTCGGCAGAACCGACAGTATCGGGGGCAAGATTGGTGATTGCGTTCGATAGTGTGTGTAGCTGGGCAACCGCACGGTTAAAGCGGAATTCCTCGATATCTCTGGAGATCGCCAGAATGGTTTTATGCACTGTTTTGACAAGATCGAGTGCTTTCTGATCGGCATTGTCAGGCATTTTTGCGCCAGCTGCGGCAAGGCTGTCATCAGTTGCCAGCCGCCAGATTTTTTTCAGAAAGCGTGAGGCGCCTTCAACCCCGGATTCAGTCCATTCGAGATCACGTTCGGGCGGCGAATCCGACAGCATGAACAGGCGCGCTGTGTCAGCCCCATAAGTGTCAATGATGATTTCCGGATCAACAACATTGCGCTTGGACTTGCTCATCTTTTCGATGCGTCCGGCGGTGATCGCAGATTTATCACTGCGCATGACCCAGTCATCACCATCGCGTTCGACATCAGTCGGGAACAGCCATTTGCCATGCTGATCCTGAAAGGTCTGATGGCAGACCATGCCCTGTGTCATCAGACCGGCAAAAGGCTCATCAAGGGTGAGATATCCGACTTCGCTCAGCGCGCGGGTGAAAAAGCGCGAATAAAGCAGATGCAGAACCGCATGTTCAACGCCGCCAATATATTGATCGACCGGCATCCAATAATGTGCCGCTTCGGGGCTGAAGCCATGCGGATGTTTAGGGTCACAATAACGCAGGAAATACCATGAACTTTCAAAGAATGTGTCAAATGTGTCCTGTTCACGGGTCGCCGTGGTACCGCATTTCGGACAATCCACATGTTTCCAGCTTGGGTGATTGGCCAGCGGATTGCCAGGCTGGGTGAAATCGACATCTTCGGGAAGTTGAACCGGGAGTTGATCGTCAGGCACAGGTACCGCGCCGCACGTGTCACAATGAATGATCGGGATCGGACATCCCCAATAGCGTTGCCGCGAAACACCCCAGTCACGGAGCCGGAACGTGGTTTCAGCCGCACCAGACCCAGCATCGGCAAGGGTTTTGAAAGCCGCCTGTTTGCCTGCTTCGACATCAAGCCCGTTCCATGGTCCCGAATTGATCAGCTTACCAGGACCCGTATAGGCGGTGTCGGTGATCGCAAAATCAGACGCATCAGCATCTTCAGGCAGGACCACCGGCAACACCGGCAAGCCATAGGCCGTGGCAAAATCAAGATCGCGCTGATCATGTGCTGGACAGCCAAAAATAGCGCCAGTGCCATATTCCATCAGCACAAAATTGGCGATATGAACAGGCAAGGTTGCGCCGTCAATAACCGGATGCGCAACACGCAGACCCGTGTCATAGCCTTTTTTATCGGCCGTTTCGACCGCGGCTTCGGACGTGCCTAATGTGGCACATTCGGCGGCAAAATCAGCTGCGCCTTTATCATGCACGGCAATATCACGCGCCAACGGATGGTTCGCGGCAATGGCAATGAAGGAGGCGCCATATAGCGTATCAGGGCGGGTGGTGAAAACGTCGATATCACGGCCAGCATAATCACCAGACGCGGCCTCGGTGATGCGGAAATTAACACGTGCGCCTTCGGATTTACCAATCCAGTTATGCTGCATCAGACGTACGCGATCCGGCCAGCGATCAAGCCTGTCAATCGCGGCTAGCAGATCATCTGCATATTTGGTGATGCGTAAAAACCATTGTGATAAAAGCCGCCGTTCAACCGGCGCACCAGAGCGCCAGCCGCGGCCATCGACAACCTGTTCATTGGCCAAAACCGTATTTTCAACCGGATCCCAATTGACCCAGCTTTCCTTGCGATAGGCCAGACCGGCCTCGAGGAATTTAAGGAACATGCGTTGTTCATGCTGGTAGTAATCAGGTGTGCAGGTGGCCAGCTCGCGATCCCAATCATAGGATAGCCCCATGCTTTTCAGCTGGGTACGCATCGCGGCAATATTTTCAACCGTCCATTTGCCCGGATGAATACCGCGTTCCATCGCCGCATTTTCAGCCGGCAGGCCAAAGGCATCCCAGCCCATCGGATGTAGGACATTGAAACCCTGGGCACGGCGGAAACGCGCGACAACATCGCCAAGCGTATAATTGCGGACATGCCCCATATGAATCCGGCCAGACGGATAGGGAAACATTTCCAGCACATAATATTTGGGTTTTGGGTTGGGCTTGTTACTGTCCGGCTGATCGGCGGTGAAACAGCCTTGATCTTCCCACCGGCGCTGCCATTTCTTTTCAATGGCAGGTGCATCATAATGCGTCATGAAATATCCTGTGAACTATCGCGTAAATTATCCCCTATGGGGCGCCATATGATCTGATTTATAATCACCGGCGGTCATTGAAATCTGTCTATTCGGTGGATTCGGCGATTGACGCGGCACGCATCTCACGGGCGCGTGTCAGAATAAGCTCTTCAATTTTACTGGCCAAGGCATCGTCGCGCGTGGCTGTGCCCCAGCCGCCATTATCTGCTTTCTGGGCAAATACGCGTACCTGAATCGCATCCGAACGCAATTCGCGGCCGACAACGAAAATCATCAGCTTGATGCGCTCATCTGGCCGGTCGGCAAGCGAATACCATTCAGTAAGAATACTGCCGCCGAATGTATCAACATCGTCAAGCGGTACAAACGCCGCGATTTCCAGCGATGCACGCCATAATAATGCGTTAACCGGCATGCTGTCGTTTTTGTCATCAGCGCCAAAATCAGCGATTTTTAACCCACCGGTCTTACCAGTCAGAAAAGACACCTCACCTTCTTCTTCGGCAACAGGCTGAATATCTGCGCCTGAACAACCTGCCAG
The DNA here is from genome assembly GCF_000024465.1 of Candidatus Puniceispirillum marinum IMCC1322. Lineage (NCBI taxonomy): Bacteria > Pseudomonadati > Pseudomonadota > Alphaproteobacteria > Puniceispirillales (SeqCode) > Puniceispirillaceae (SeqCode) > Puniceispirillum (SeqCode) > Puniceispirillum marinum (SeqCode). The sequence continues at coordinate 1,824,408 of NC_014010.1, forward strand.
AATAAAGCCAAGAGTCACCAAAGTTGCGGCAAGGGAGTGAATGGTTTTCATGTCAGCGATCCATTGGTAGGTGAAGATGCCAAGAGAATGCAAATAGTGCGTTCATTTGTAAAGAAAAAAGGGAGGGGCAAGCCCCTCCCTTTCCATTCGGAATGATAACATTCAAATTAGAATGTTATGCCAACCTTCAAACGTGTGTTTGCACCGTCGTTTGTTGTACCAGCAGATGAATCTTTCATCTCAAATGAACGGTTTGTCAAAGACACATACATGCCAGCGGCAGGAACGTACTTCACACCTAGCTGAGAAGCTTCGAATGTGTCGCCACCGTTTGTGCTACCTGTTGATAGCTCAGATGACAATGAAGTTGCTTCCAAAGTGATAGTGTCTGACATTGCATATGTAACGCCGTAGTCGCTTGTTGACGCTTCGTAACCAGCAGTACCCATTGAGCTACCGCCCTGCTTTACGTCTTTGTCCATGCTGGCTGCACGTACTGTGAAGTCACCATAAACAACCTTAACACCAAAGCCGTCCTGAGACGTTTCGTATGAACCTGTACCAGTTGCTAGGTCAGCAGCTGAGTCAACGTC